>JAAXOU010000360.1 GCA_012396115.1 Streptomyces somaliensis DSM 40738
CCCGGGCGTTGCACAGCACCACCCCCGGCGGTACGTCGGAGAGGCCCGGCGTCACGTGGTCGACGCCGGCGGAGAGGGTCTGGACCACCCGCTCGACGAGGAGCTTCACCGCGGCGGCGATGGACTCGGCGTCGATGCCCGCGGCGTGCAGCTGCTCCCGCGGGGAGGCCGAGCCGGGCATGCCCCGCACCGCCAGCCGGACCGCCCGGGGCGCGGGGCGGCCGTCGGCGAAGGCCTCGGCGACGGCGTCGCCCAGACCGCCCTCCGGGTGGTGGTCCTCGACGGTCAGCAGGCACCCGGTCTCCGCGGCGGCCTCGCGGAGCGTTGCCGCGTCGACGGGTTTGACCGAGTACAGGTCGACCACGCGGACGGGGACGCCCTCGCGCTCCAGCGCGTCGGCGGCCCTGAGCGCCTCGTGGACCGTGGTGCCCGCCGCGACGATCGTGGCCTCGTCCCCGTCGTGGCGGCGCAGGACCCTGCTGCCGCCGATGGGGAACTCCTCGTCGGGGCCGTACAGGACGGGCAGGTCGCCTCGCGTGGTGCGCAGGTACCGGATGCCGTCCAGGCCGGCCATGGCGGCGACGAGGCGGGCCGTCTGGTTGGCGTCGCACGGGTAGAGGACGGTGCTGCCGTGCACCGCGCGGAGCATCGCCAGGTCCTCCAGCCCCATCTGGGAGGGGCCGTCCGGGCCGATGGCGACACCGGCGTGCGAGCCGACAAGGTTGATCCCCGCGCGGCTGACGGCGGCCATGCGGACGAAGTCGTGGGCCCGGGTGAGGAACGCGGCGAACGTCGAGGCGTAGGGCACGTAGCCGCGTGCGGCCAGGCCGACCGCGGCGGCGACCAGCTGCTGCTCGGCGATGTAGCACTCGAAGTACCGGTCGGGGTGGGCCTTCGCGAAGAACTCCGTCCGCGTCGAGTCGCTCACCTCCGCGTCGAGGGCGACGACCCGGCCGAGGGCGGAGCCGACCGCTTCGAGCGCGTGGCCGTACGCGGTGCGCGTCGCCACCTCGTCGCCCACGTCGAAGCGCGGCAGTTCGGGGCGCGTGTCCCGCGGCACGGCGGGCGGCTCGCCGTCCGGCGGCGCGTGGACGCGCACGCGGGCGCCGCGCACCCCGCCGAGTTCGGCGACCGCCGCGCCGGCGTCCTCCAAGGGCTTGCCGTGCAGGCCCTCCCGGTCCTCCGCGGCCCCGACGCCGCGGCCCTTGCGGGTGCGGGCGAGGACCGCGGTGGGCCGCCCGATGGTGGAGCGGGCCTCCGCGAAGGCGGCGTCGAGGGCCGCCACGTCGTGCCCGTCGACCTCGACGGCGTGCCAGCCGAAGGCCCGCAGGCGGCGCGCGTAGGCGTCCAAGTCGTGCCCGTGGCGGGTGGGGCCGCGCTGGCCCAGCCGGTTGACGTCCACGACGAGGGTGAGGTTGTCGAGGCCCTCGTGCGCGGCGTGTTCCACGGCCTCCCAGACCGAGCCCTCCGCCATCTCGCTGTCACCGGACAGGACGTACACGCGGTAGGGGAGCCGGTCGAGGCGCTGTCCGGCGAGGGCCGTGCCGACGGCGACGGGCAGGCCCTGGCCCAGGGAGCCGGTCGCCACGTCCACCCAGGGCAGCCGGGGCGTGGGGTGCCCCTCCAGGCGGCTGCCGAGGGTGCGGTACGTCAGGAGTTCGTCCTCGTCGACGGCGCCCACCGCCCGGTACAGGGCGTACAGCAGCGGCGAGGCGTGGCCCTTGGAGAGGACGAACCGGTCGTTGGCGGGGTGGTCGGGGCGGTCGAAGTCGTACCGCAGGTGGTTCGCGAAGAGGACGGCGGCGATGTCGGCCGCCGACAGGGAGGAGGTGGGGTGGCCGGAGCCGGCCGCGTCCGCGGCGCGCACCGCGTCGACGCGCAGCTGCTGGGCCAGTTCGGCGAGTTCCTCGGTCCGCATGTCACTCCCCGCGGGGTCCGGGACCGGTCCTGGCCAGTTCGGGCGAGGCCGTGTCCAGGGGGACCTGCCAGGAGCGGACCAGGCCGAGCTGCACCGCCTGGCGGGGCAGCGCCGCGTCGAGCAGCCAGTCGGCGGCCACCCTGACCCGGTTGCCGGGCATGGCCGCCAGGTGGTAGCCGCGGGTGACGGCCCCGGCGACGATCCCCGACAGGGGGACGCCGAGGGGGTTGGCGGCGGCCTTGACCCCGCCGAGGTCGACGGCGAAGCCCAGGTCGCTGTGGCGGTACGGGACGGGGGCGCCGACGCCCAGGGAGGCAGCGACGTTGCGGGCGGCCACCTTGCCCTGCCGGGACGCGTGCTGCGCGGTCATGGGGGTGAACTCGCCGGGGCGGTGCAGGTCCGGTACGGCGGCCGCGTCGCCGCACGCGTAGACGCCCGGCCGGCCCGGCACCTCCAGCTGCGGGGTGACGACGAGCCGGCCGCGCTCTACGGGCAGGCCGAGCTCGGAGACGAGCGGGTCGGGGCGCACGCCGACGCACCAGATGAGGGAGCGCGTCTCGACGAACTCCCCGTCGTCGAGGAGGACGCCGTCGCGGGTGGACTCCTTGACGGAGGTGCCCATGCGGACGTCGACGCCGCGTGAGCGGAGCACCTGGTCGGCCGTGTCGGAGAGGCGCTTGTCGAGGCCGGGCAGGACGCGGTCGGCGACGTCGAGCAGCATCCAGCGCGGCCGGGTGCCCTCGGGCCAGGCGGGGTGCTTGCGGACCAGCGCGTCGGTGAACATCTTGCCGTGGGCGGCGACCTCGGTGCCGGTGTAGCCGGCGCCGACCACGACGAAGGTGCAGCGCGAGGTGCACTCGGCGGGGTCCGCGGCGGATGCCGCGAGCTCCACCTGCCGGGTGATGTGGTCGCGCAGGTAGAGCGCCTCGGGCAGGCCGCGGAAACCGGTGGCGTTCTCCGCGACGCCGGGGATGGGCAGCAGCTTGCTGACGCTGCCGACGGCGAGGACGAGCCGGTCGTAGCCGAGTTCGCCCGCCGTGCCCTCCGGGTCGGTGTAGTGGACCGTGCGCGCGTCGAGGTCGACGTGGCCGGCCTCGCCGAGGACGAGCCGCACGTGGCGCAGTGTGCCGGGCAGCGACACGGTGACGCGGCGGGGCTCCAGGATGCCGGCGGCGACCTGGGGCAGCAGCGGCAGGTAGAGGAAGTAGTCCGTGGGGTTGAGCAGGACGATCTCGGCACGTCCGCGCAGCGTCCGGGAGAGTTCGCGGGCGGTCTGGTAGCCGGCGAACCCGGCTCCGACGATCAGGACGCGCGGGCGGCGCCGCGGCTGGGTGGTCACTGGGCCTCCCGTGGATGGGTTGCGGTTCAGGCTCGGTGGTGCGGTGCCTCCGGGTCGGCGGGCGGCTCGGCCGGCCCGGGCGGCGGTGCGACCGGGGCGGGCGGGGTGCCGGGGGCGACGACGCGCAC
>JAAXOU010000361.1 GCA_012396115.1 Streptomyces somaliensis DSM 40738
GCCGGCCTCGATCGCGGCGGCCGGGTCGACCGTCCCGTACCCCTTGTGGTCGTCGCGGCCCCCCTCGGGGCCGTCCCGCGCGGTGTCGGCGAGCAGCTTCCTGACCTGGGAGGGCGTGAGGCCGGGGCCGCCCGGACGAGGTGGACGCGCAGTACGCACGGGACGCGCCCGTCCGGGCCGGCGAGCGGGGCGACCTCCGCCAGGAACGCCCCGCGCAGCGCCGCCGTGTCCGGCGCGGACAGCGGCGCCAGGTCGTACAGGCCCGAGACGGTCCCCCACACCTCCTGCGCCGTCCCGTCGAGCCGCAGGGCCACGGTCTCCCAGGCGGCCGGCCCGAAACCGGCGGCCCGCAGCAGCCCGTCGAGGCCCTCGCGGGTACGGGTCCGGGGGTCGCCCAGCCGCGGGATGCGCCGCTCGGCGGGCAGGGCCTCCACGGCGGCCCGCAGCAGCGGCTGGAACCTCCCGTAGGCGTCGTCCCCGCCGGGGACCGCCCCGCCGCCCACCACGCAGGCGAAGACGCCGCCCGGCGCGAGGACGCGCGCCACCTCGGCGGCGACCCGCTCCACGTCGCCCATCAGCATCAGCACCAGGTGCGACACGCACGCGTCGAAGACCCCGTCCGCGAACGGCAGCCGCTGCCCCCGCCCCTGCACCAGCACCGCCCCGGCGGGCACCCCGGCCCGCCCGCGCGCCGCGGCCAGCGCCTCGGCCGACAGGTCCACCCCGGCCAGCACCCGCCCGGCGGGGGCGTCCGCCTCCCGCGCGAGCAGCTCCAGCAGCACCCCGTCCCCGCACCCCAGGTCGAGCACCGCGCCCGCCCCGCGGACCAGGTCGCCCAGCATTGCGTAGCTGGACCGCCCGTCGGGCCCGGCGCCCCGCGCCAGGGCCTCACCGGTGACGCCGGGCCGCTCGGCGTGGAACCGCCGCAGGAACGCCTCTTGCCGCGTGGTCGTCATGGCCCCACCCAAGCAGCGCCCGCCCCGCCGGGGCCACGGAACGGGGCCGGATCCCGCCACGCGCGGGAACGCCCGCGGGCCCGCTCCCCCGGGACGGGGCGGGCCCGCGGGCGGAAGGGGAGGGTCACTCCTCCAGGGTCAGGCCCTTGCGGAGCTTCGTCAGCGTGCGCGAGAGCAGCCGGGAGACGTGCATCTGGGAGATGTCCAGCTCCTCGCCGATCTGCGACTGGGTGAGCCCGGCGACGAACCGCAGCGAGAGGATCTCGCGGTCCCTCGGCGACAGCGACGCGATCAGCGGCTTCAGGGACTCGATGTACTCGACGCCCTCCAGGCCGTGGTCCTCGTAGCCGATGCGGTCGGCCAGGGCGCCCTCGGAGTCGTCCTCCTCCGGCTGGGCGTCCAGGGAGCTGGCGGTGTAGGCGTTGCTCGCCGCCATGCCCTCGGCGACCTCCTCCCGGCTGATGCCGAGCCGCTCGGCGAGTTCCCCGGCGGTCGGGGAGCGGTCCAGCTCCTGGGCCAGCTCGTCGCCGGCCCTCGCCAGGTCCAGCCGCAGCTCCTGGAGGCGCCGGGGGACGCGCACCGACCAGGACGTGTCGCGGAAGAACCGCTTGATCTCGCCGATGATCGTCGGCATGGCGAAGGTCGGGAACTCGACCTCGCGACTCAGCTCGAAGCGGTCGATCGCCTTGATCAGGCCGATCGTGCCCACCTGGATGATGTCCTCCATCGGCTCGCTGCGCGTCCGGAACCGGGAGGCGGCGAACTTCACCAGGGCGAGGTTCAGCTCGATCAGGGTGTTGCGTACGTACGCGTGCTCGGGGGTGCCCTCGTCGAGGGTCTCGAGCCGGGCGAAGAGCGTCTTGGAGAGCGCTCGCGCGTCGAGGGGCCCGACCTCGTCGTACGGGGGGATGGGGGGGAGGTCCGGAAGACCGGACGGATGGTCCCCGCAAAGGGATGTTGCCGACGCCGCGTTCTGGGTACGCGTCTCGTCGAGCCGGGGTGACATGGGTGTCCTCCATCGTTCTCGGCATGCGGCCGCCGATTGCCGTCCGTCGTGTCCGCGGCGTATCGGCGCCTCCGAAGCCGGCCGTGTGGGGGTGTTGCCCTACTAGCCCTACCCGCTCCCCGTGTGCCGGTGCAAGTGGCAGGGACGAATGTCATTTATCCTTCATATACCCTTTGCGGCTACCTTCGACTACCAGCAAAGACGAATTCGGCGTAGGGTTCTCCCGACCCAACGGCATCGGCGAAGAGGGGCGGAATGGGCCGCGAGACGGTCGGCAGCGCGAATCAGGGCCGGCTTCGTGTAGGGGTCCGGACGGAAGGTTCCAGTGAGATCCTGACGCCGGTGGGTGAGCTCGATCACCACACAGCGGAGCTGTTGCGCGAGCCTTTGGAGGCGGCGATCACCCAGGGCTGCGCACGCCTGGTGGTCGACTGCTCGGAGTTGGAGTTCTGCGACTCGACGGGGCTGAACGTGCTCCTCGGCGCGCGGCTGAAGGCCGAGGCCGCCGGTGGCGCGGTCCACCTGGTGGCGATGCGGCCCGCCGTGGCCCGCGTGTTCGAGATCACGGGGGCCTCCGTGGTCTTCGAGGTCCACGACTCCCTGGAAGCCGCGCTCACCCAGTAGAGCGGCGTATCGGCGCCACGGACCGGACACGACCGATCTGGTGGGTGTCGTCCGGAAAGGGACGGGCAGAAGAAGCCAGAAGTCCCCGCGGCGGGCTGAGTGGGGGCACCACTCCTTAGTAAACGATTGTCGACGTCGACCAATGACGACCTGGTGAATCGGTGAGGTGACGCGCTGATGGGTGCCGCCCAGCAGCAACCGCCGAGCGGCCCCGGCTCCGAGCCGGACCGCCCCGGCACCCCCTCCGTACAGCGCGCGGCCCCTGACGACGCGTCCGAGGAGCGCGGGCCGCGCCACGAGACGCGCCGCCTCCCGCTGGACGGTGCGAGCGGCATCGTCCCGCTCGCCCGCGACTTCACCCGTCAGGCGCTCTACGACTGGGGCTGGCTCCCCGCCGCCACCGCCGACCGCCGCGCCGCCGCCGAGGACGTCCTGCTGGTCGTCTCCGAACTCGTCACCAACGCCTGCCTCCACGCCGACGGCCCCGAGGAACTGCGGGTCTCCCTGCAGGCGAAGGTGCTGCGCCTGGAGGTCGAGGGCCGCAGCGCCGGGGAGCCCACCCCGCGCACCCCCCACCGCGCCGGCCGGCCCGGCGGGCACGGCATGTTCATCGTGCAGCGCCTCTGCCTCGACTGGGGCGTGGTGAAGGCCCCCGCGGGACCGGGGAAGACCGTCTGGGCGGAGCTGGCCGCACCGGCGTAAGCGGGACCGCCCGCGCGTGCGCGGCGCGCGTACGGCGGCCGCGGGGGGCGCCCGTACGAGCGGCCCGCGGAGGACACGCCCCGGGCAGGACGCACCGCGTACCACCACGGCGGCCCCGCCGCGCGCGGCGCCTTCGGCCC
>JAAXOU010000362.1 GCA_012396115.1 Streptomyces somaliensis DSM 40738
CCCGCCCCGGGCGCCCCGCCGGGCCCCGGCCCCCGGCCCTCCGGCGCCGGCGCGGTGGCCGGGGTCCGGTCCGCGGCCTCCTCCGCCTGGTCCATCACCTCGAAGTACCGCTCGGTCGCCGTCGCCGCCTCCTGGCTCATCGCCAGCAGGAAGCCGATCGACTCCACCGGCCACCGCAGCGCCAGCGCCGTGGTCAGGAACGCCACCAGCGTCCCCGCCGACAGCTCCCCGTCCGCCACCCGCGCCGTGCCCAGCACCAGCGCGGCGCCGATCGCCAGCTCCGGGACGATCGTGATGAACGCCCAGATGCCCGCCAGCAGCCGCGCCTTGTGCAGCTCGGTGCCGCGCAACCGCTCGGCCAGCTCCCGGAACGCGCGCGCCTGGCTGCGGTGCCGGCCGAAGCCCTTGACGACGCGGATACCGAGCACGCTCTCCTCGACCAGCGTCGTCAGGTCGCCCACCTGGTCCTGCGCCCGCCGCGCCGCCCTGGAGTACCGCGTCTCGAACAGGGAGCAGCCCACCATCAGCGGCACCACCGGCAGCAGCAGCACCAACCCCAGCGACCAGTCCTGTCCCAGCAGCACCACGAAGCCGGCGAGCACCGTCACCGAGTTGACGAACAGGAACGTCAGCGGGAAGACCAGGAACATCCGCAGCAGCGACAGGTCCGTCGTCCCGCGCGACAGCAACTGGCCCGACGCCCACCGGTCGTGGAACGCCACCGGCAGCCGCTGCAGCCGCCGGTACAGGTCGGCGCGCATGGCCGCCTCCACCCTCGTCGACGGCCGCGCCACCAGCCAGCGCCGCAGGCCGAACAGCAGCGCCTCGGCCACTCCGAGCCCCAGCAGGGCGAACGCCCCCAGCCACACGCCGTCCGGGTCGCGGTCGGCCACCGGGCCGTCCACGATCCACTTCAGCACCAGCGGGATGACCAGGCCCAGGCAGGACGCCACGACCGCGACGAACGCCGCCGTGAGGAACCGCCCGCGCACCGGCCGCAGGTAGGGCCACAGCCGGAGCAGCGAGCGCACGGCGGAGCGCTTGGGGACGGAGGGGCGCGGGGTGGCGGTGGAGGAGGACATCAGGACCGAGCGTAGGGTTCACCGCTGACATCCCTCACCGGGTTTTCCGCCGGACGCCACTCCGTTCACCCCCGGACGCCCGTCCTCCGCCGGCCGCGCGCCCCCGGCCCGCCCGGGGCCGGGCGCCGCTCACCCGCTCACGCGTCCGCCTGGTCACCCGCTCACCCGCCACAGCAGCGCGGACCTCGCCGGCACCGTCACCGCCTCCCCGCCCCGGCACACGGTCCCGGGCGCCTCCGACTGCTCCTCCCGCGAGGTGTCGACGACCAGTTCGTACTCCTCCGCCCACGGCGGCCCCGGCAGCCGCTGCCCGACCGGCCCGTCACCCGCGTGGAGGACCACCAGGAAGGAATCGTCCACGACCGCCCGGCCGCGCTCGTCGCACCCCGGCAGGTCCCGCCCCGACAGGCGGAAGGCGATCGTCCGGACGGGGGCGTACCAGTCGCCCTCCGTCATCCGGGCCCCCGCCGCCGTGAACCACGCCAGGTCCGGCAGCCCGTCGGCGCCCCGCGGGCGGCCCGAGAAGAACGTCCGGCGCCGCAGCACCGGGTGCGCCCGGCGCAGCGCCAGCAGCCTGCGGGCCAGCGCGAGCAGCTGCCGCGCCCACTCCTCGTCCAGCAGCGACCAGTCCACCCAGCCGGTCGCGTTGTCCTGGCAGTAGGCGTTGTTGTTGCCGCCCTGGGTGCGCCCCATCTCGTCACCGGCGACGAGCATCGGCACGCCCGTCGACAGCAGCAGCGTGGTGAGCAGGTTGCGCATCTGGCGGCGGCGCAGCGCGTTCACCGCCTCGTCGCCGGTCTCGCCCTCCGCGCCGCAGTTCCACGACCGGTTGTCGTCCGTGCCGTCCCGGTTGTCCTCGCCGTTCGCCTCGTTGCGCTTGTGCTCGTACGACACCAGGTCGCGCAGGGTGAACCCGTCGTGCGCGGTGACGAAGTTGACCGACGCGTACGGGCGGCGGCCGCCCCGGGCGTACAGGTCGCTCGACCCCGACAGCCGGTACCCCAGGTCCCGCAGGTCGGGCAGGGCACCGCGCCAGAAGTCCCGCACCGTGTCCCGGTACCGGTCGTTCCACTCCGTCCACGGCGGCGGGAAGGCGCCCACCCGGTAACCGCCGGGGCCCACGTCCCACGGCTCGGCGACCAGCTTCACCCGCCGCAGCACCGGGTCCTGCGCGACCACCGTCAGGAACGGCGACAGCATGTCCACGTCGTGCGCCGACCGGGCCAGCGCCGCCGCCAGGTCGAAGCGGAAGCCGTCCACGCCCATCTCGGTGACCCAGTAGCGCAGCGAGTCGGTGATCAGGCGCAGCACCTGCGGCCGGACCACGTGCGGGGTGTTGCCGCAGCCCGTGTAGTCCGCGTACCGGCGGGCGTCCGCCCGGAGCCGGTAGTAGCCCCGGTTGTCGATCCCGCGCAGCGACAGCGTGGGGCCCAGCTCGCTGCCCTCCGCCGTGTGGTTGTAGACCACGTCGAGGATCACCTCGATGCCCGCCTCGTGCAGCGCGCGCACCATCCGGCGGAACTCCCCGACCTGCTGCCCGCCGGTCCCCGTCGCGGCGTAGGCGGCGTGCGGCGCGAAGTAGCCGACGGAGTTGTACCCCCAGTGGTTGCGCAGCCCGCGCCGCAGCAGGTGGTCCTCGTGCGCGAACTGGTGCACCGGCAGCAGCTCCACCGCCGTCACCCCGAGCCGTACGAGGTGCTCGACCGCCGCCGGGTGCGCCAGTCCCGCGTACGTGCCGCGCAGGTGCCCGGGGACGCCGGGGTGCCGCATGGTGAAGCCCCGCACGTGGAGTTCGTAGACGACGGAGTCCGCCCACGGCGTTCCGGGCCTGCGGTCCTCGGCCCACTCGTCGCCGGGCGCGTCGTCGTGGACGACGACGCCCTTCGGCACGTGCGGCGCCGAGTCGCGGTCGTCGCGCACGGTGTCCGCCACGTGCTGGTCCGGCCAGTCCCGCACGTGCCCGTACACCTCGGGCGGGAGCCGGTCGAACTCGCCGTCGACCGCGCGGGCGTACGGGTCCAGGAGCAGCTTCGCCGGGTTCCAGCGGGCACCGGTCCACGGGTCCCAGCGGCCGTGCACCCGGTAGCCGTACCGGCACCCCGGCCGCACGCCCGGGACGAAGCCGTGCCAGACCTCGTCCGTCGGCTCCGTCAGCTCCACCCGCGTCTCCGTGCCGTCCGGCGCGAACAGGCACACCTCCACGGCCTCGGCGCCACCCGCCCACAGCGCGAAGTCGGTGCCGGCCACCCCGTCGGGGCCGGTGCGGAAGCGGGCGCCCAACGGCGTCGGCGACCCCGGCCGGACGGGCGGCGGCGCGGCGGGCGCCTCCCCGGCCCCCGGG
>JAAXOU010000363.1 GCA_012396115.1 Streptomyces somaliensis DSM 40738
GGCGAGGGTTCCGGCCCGGCCGGCTTCGCCGCGTGGGCCAGGGCCGCGCGGGCCCTGGCCGCGCCCGCCGCCGCGTCGCCGACCACGCGGGCCGCGCCCGCGTCGAGGGCGGCGCGGGACGCGGACGGCCGCCACCGCCGGCCCTCGCGGCCCGCGTCCATCGCCTCGTTGGCCAGGCGGTCCGCGTGCTTGTTGCGTTCGCGCGGGATCCACTCGTACGAGACCCGCCCCGGCGGGAAGATCCGTGCGGCCTCCGCGGCGAGCGGCTTCATGTCCGGGTGCTTGATCCTCCAGCGCCCGGACATCTGCTCGACGACCAGCTTGGAGTCCATCCGCACCCGCACCGACGCGTCCGGCGCCAGTTCGCGGGCGGCGCGCAGCCCGGCGAGGAGGCCCTTGTACTCGGCGACGTTGTTGGTGGCCACGCCGATGTACTCGGCCGTCTCCGCCAGCGCCTCGCCCGACGCCGGGTCCAGGACCACCGCGCCGTACCCGGCGGGGCCCGGGTTGCCCCGCGAGCCGCCGTCGGCCTCGACGATCAGCTCGCGCAGCCGCGACGCACCGCTCATTACAGGCCGGACTCCGCCGTGCGGACCAGGATGCGGCGGCAGTTCTCGCACCGCACGACGGCGTCGGCCGCGGTGGACCGGACGTCGTTCAGCTCGGTGATGTTCAGCTCGATGTGGCAGCCCTCGCAGCGGCGCTGGTACAGGCGGGCCGCGCCCACCCCGCCCTGCTGGGCGCGGATCTTCTCGTACAGCTTCATCAGCTCCGCCGGTACGGATCCGGCGATCAGCTCGCGCTCCTTGGCGACGGCCGCCGCCTCGGCGTCCAGTTCGCCCTGCGCGCGGTCGCGGCGGGCCGTCGCGTCGTCGACCTTCGCCTGGACGGAGGCGACGCGCCCGGTCAGCTCCTCCACCCGCTCCTGCGCGGACTCGCGGCGCTCCATGACCTCCAGGACGACGTCCTCCAGGTCGCCCTGGCGCTTGGACAGGGAGACGAGTTCCTTCTGGAGGTTCTCCAGGTCCTTCGGGGAGGCGACGGCGCCCGAGTCGAGCCGCTGCTGGTCGCGCACGGCGCGCTGGCGGACCTGGTCGACGTCCTGCTCCGCCTTCTTCTGCTCGCGGGCGCAGTCGCCCTCCTCCGTCTGCGCGGCGACGAGCAGGTCGCGCAGCTGGGCGAGGTCCCGGGTCAGCGACTCGATCTCGGCGTGCTCGGGCAGGGTCCTGCGCTTGTGGGCGAGCTGCGACAGGCGCGTGTCGAGTGCCTGGACGTCGAGGAGTCGGATCTGGTCGGCGGGCGCGGCGTTCAGTTGGGGGCTCCAGGGGAGGTGGGGTGAACGGAGGGGGACGTGTGGTGGGCCGCCCACGGGTCGGTGACCGTCTTCGAGACGTGCACCCGCAGGTTCCAGCCGTGCCGGTCGGAGATCTCGTCGAGCTGGGCGGCGGCCAGTTCGCACCAGGGCCACTCGGTGGCCCAGTGGGCCGCGTCGACGAGGCCGACCGGGGAGTGCCGGGTGGCCTCGGAGGCCGGGTGGTGGCGCAGGTCGGCGGTGAGGAACGCGTCGACGCCCGCCGCGCGCACGGCGTCGAACAGGCTGTCGCCGGAGCCGCCGCTGACCGCGACCCTGCGGACCGTCGCGTCGAGGTCGCCCGCGACGCGGACGCCCTGGGCGGTGGCGGGCAGCCGCTCGGCGGCGCGGGCGGCGAAGGCGCGGAGGGTCTCCGGGGGGTCCACCTCGCAGATGCGGCCGAGGCCGTTGTCGGGCACGAGGGGGCCGAGCACGCGCAGCCCGAGGGCGCCCGCGAGGGCGTCGGAGACGCCGGGGTCGGCGGTGTCGGCGTTGGTGTGCGCGACGTGCAGGGCGATGTCGTGCTTGATGAGGGTGTGCACGACGCGCCCCTTGAAGTGGGAGGCCGCGACGGTCGTCGTTCCCCGCAGGTAGAGGGGGTGGTGGGTGACCAGCAGCCGGGCACCGAGCCGGACCGCCTCCTCGGCGACCTCCTGGACGGGGTCGACGGCGAAGAGGACCCGGTCGACCTCGGCGTCGGGGTCGCCGCAGACCGTGCCGACGGCGTCCCACCCCTCGGCCCGCTCGGGGGGCCAGAGGGCGTCGAGCTCGGCGAGGACTTCGGTGAGACGCGGCACGCCCCCAAGGCTACCCGCAACCCCACCGGGCGCGGTCGCCCCGGTGGGTGCCGCCCGCGGCCCCGGGCGTCCCGCGGGGCGCGCGCGGGCCCGACCCGCCGGGTGCCCGTACGGGCCGGGGGCCGGGCCCGCACCGGGGTACCCGTCGCCCGGCCCGGCGGCCCCCGGCCCTGCCCCGGCCCGGTGGTGCGGGACGGGGAGGGGTGTGGACTCCGGCCCGTTCGGGCCGTCCGCGGGGCCCCGGCCAGCACACCGGTCCCTCTCGCCTCAGGCGAACCCCGCGACGGCCACCCTTATGTGTGAAACGGACGGGATCGCACGGTTCAGGTGGAAGTGCGAAAAGTAGCGTCTGGGGCCGGAGGTGACGAACCATGACAGCCTGTGCCACCGGGACCACCGCCCGGGGAGGCGGCGCCGCGGCCGGCGGGACGGGGTTCACGATCGCCGCGGACGGTTCCTACGCGGCCCGGCTGGCGGGCGAGGGCGAGGCCCTGTTCCCCGAGCGCTGGACGCTCGACGGCCCGGAGCCGTACGCCGTTCCGCTGCCCCTCGGGCAGCCCGAGGACCCGCACGCCCAGTTGCTGCCGCTCACGGACGGCCGGGTGCTCATCGCCCGCAGGATCGCCGGGCGGTACGTGTTCTCGCTGCTGTACCCGACGGGCCCGGCGACGGGCGAGCTGCCGCTCGGCGCGGTCGAGGCGGAATCGGTGCGGCTGCTGCCGCCCGCCCCGGACGGGGTGGGCGCGTACGCGCTGGCCGGGGGCGGGCGTTCGACGGGCGTCTGGCGGGTGGCGGGTGGCGCCCACGGGCCGGAGCACGTCGCCGAGGTCCGGGGGCACTGCTCGGGCGGGGTGTGGCTGGACCGGGAGGGGCGGCTGCTCGCGCTGGACCGGACGGTGGACGGCGGCCCGGTGAAGACCGTCGCGGTGGACCTGTGGCGGGGCGGGGAGGTCACGCCCCTGCTGGAGCTCACGGAGGGGAGCCGGGACCGGCTGGTCCTGGCCGACCCGGACAGCGGGCTGCTGCTGATCCGTTCCGACGCACCGTCACCGGGGCGCGAGCGGCTCGGCTGGGGGGTCCTGGGCAGTGCCCGTCCGGTGCGGTTCCCGGAGTGCCTGCGGTCGGTGGACGCGGTGCTGACCCAGCGCGGGGCCGACCGGCGGGGCCGGGTTGGCGGCGCCGGCCTGGATCTGGAGCTTGATGAGCCCCGTGACCTTCTTCTTCTTGGGAGGCATAGCTCTCTCCGGGTCCTAGTGAGAG
>JAAXOU010000364.1 GCA_012396115.1 Streptomyces somaliensis DSM 40738
GGCCGTCCCGGGGGCGACTCCGGGCCGTGCGGCGGTCGCCCGTACGGTCCCGGGGCTCCCCGGGCCGGGGAGCCGGGGCCCCGGGGCCGGGGAGCCGTCGTGACACGGGGGAGCGTCCCTCCGCACCGGTGCGGGCGGTGGTCGTCGTCGAACCGAGGACGCGTCCAGGCCGTGCTCGGAGCGGGGGATCACCGGTGGTGATCCCCGGCGGGTCCCGGCGGGACGGCACGGAGCCCGGCCTCCGCGCCGCCGCCTTCCGGTGGGACCTCAGGCGCCGCCCGCCCCGCCGGACCGCTCCTCCGCGCCGCCGGCCGGGGCGGGCGGGGCGTGCTCCTCGTCCAGCAGGGTCGTCTCGTCGAACGGCGCCCGTCCGGCGAGGACCTCCGTGACCCGCTCCTTGTCGATCTCCCTCGTCCACGTGCCGATCAGCACCGTCGCGACCGCGTTGCCCGCGAAGTTCGTCAGGGCCCGCGCCTCGCTCATGAACCGGTCGATGCCGACGATCAGACCCACGCCGTCGACCAGCGCCGGCTTGTGCGACTGGAGCCCGCCCGCGAGGGTCGCGAGCCCGGCGCCCGTGACGCCCGCCGCGCCCTTCGAGGCGATGATCATGAAGACGAGGAGGGAGACCTGTTCGCCGATCGCCAGCGGCTGCCCCATCGCCTCCGCGACGAACAGCGCCGCCATGGTCAGGTAGATCGCGGTGCCGTCCAGGTTGAAGGAGTAGCCGGTCGGCACGGTGATGCCGACGACCGGCTTGCTGACGCCCAGGTGCTCCATCTTCGCGATGAGCCGCGGCAGCGCCGACTCGGACGACGACGTGGACAGGATCAGCAGGAACTCCCGCGCCAGGTACCCGAACAGCGCGAACACGTTGACCCCGGCCACCAGTCGCAGCAGCCCGCCCAGCACGGCGAAGACGAAGACGACGCAGGTGGCGTAGAAGCCGAGCATGATGACGGCCAGCGACTTCAGCGCGTCCGCGCCGGTCGAGCCGACCACCGCGGCGATGGCGCCGAACGCGCCGACCGGCGCCGCCCACATGATCATCGCCAGGATGCGGAAGACCAGCCGCTGGAGGTGTCCGATGCCGCGCAGCACCGGCTCGCCCGCCCGGCCCAGCGCCTGCAGCGCGAAGCCCGCGAGCAGCGCGACCAGCAGCGTCTGGAGGACCTCGCCCTCGGTGAACGCCGACACGAGGGTCTTGGGGATGATCCCCAGGAGGAAGTCGGCGGTGCCCTCGCTCGCCCCCTCGGCCTGCTGCTCGCCGGCGGCGCGGGTCTCGTCGGTGACGTGCAGCCCGGCGCCGGGTTCCAGCAGGTTGCCGACGACCAGGCCGATGGCGAGCGCGACGGTCGACATGACCGTGAAGTAGCCGAGGGCGAGGCCGCCGACGGCGCCCACCTTCGCGGCCTTGCGGACCGAGCCCACGCCCAGCACGATCGTGCAGAAGATCACCGGCGAGATCATCATCTTGATGAGGTTGACGAAGCCGGTGCCGAGCGGCTTGAGGCCCTTCGCGACGTCCGGTGCGGCGAAGCCGACCGCGATGCCGAGCACGACCGCCGCGATGACGGCCAGGTAGAGATAGTGGGTGCGTTCCCGCCGTGCGGCCACGGGGTCCTCCTTCGAAGCGGTCGGTCCACCTCCCGGTGGATCCTCGCGACTATCCACCACCCCCGTGAACCCGGTCACCCTTGCGTTCGTTTCGTTCTCACGTTTCGTTCACACGTTTTCGGCCGGGCAGACTGGGCCGCATGCGTTTCCCCCGCCCCCGGAGCCTCGCCGGTCAGCTGTTCGCCATGCAGGCCGTGCTGGTGGCGGTCGTCGTGGCCGGGTGCGCGGTCTTCGCGTACGCCACCGACCGCGCCGAGGCCGAGGAGACGGCGCGCCGGCAGGCCACGGCCACCGCGACGGCCGTGGCCAGGTCCCCCTCGGTCGTCGCCGCCGCCCGCTCGGACGACCCGACGGCCGCCCTCCAGCCGTACGCCGACGCCCTCACCGGCGGGCACGGGGTGACGTTCGTCGTGGTGATGGCCTCGGACGGGACGCGCTGGACGCACCCCGAGCCGGACCGGATAGGCGGGACGTACCTGGGCCACATCGACGCGGCGCAGCGCGGCGGGACGCTGACGGAGACGTACGGGGGGACGCTGGGCCGGTCCGTGCGGACGGTCACGCCGGTGTGGGACCGGGGCCGGGTCGTCGCCCTGGT
This sequence comes from Streptomyces somaliensis DSM 40738, assembly GCA_012396115.1. GTDB lineage: Bacteria > Actinomycetota > Actinomycetes > Streptomycetales > Streptomycetaceae > Streptomyces > Streptomyces somaliensis. The sequence continues at coordinate 2,216 of JAAXOU010000364.1, forward strand.
CAGCGCGGGCATCACCGTCGACCGCATCAGCGAGCAGCTGCGGCGGCAGGTGACCGCGCTGCTCGGCTTCGCGGGCGCGGCGCTGGTGCTGGGCGCGGTCGGCACGTACGTGGTCAACGCGCGGCTGCGGCGGCACACCCACGGCATGAACGCCACCGAGCTGAGCCGGATGCACGACTACCACCAGGCCGCCCTGCACGCGGTGCGCGAGGGGCTGCTGCTGCTGGACGGGCAGCGGCGGATCGCGCTGGCCAACGACGGGGCACGGGACCTGCTGGGCCTGCCGGAGGACGTCGTGGGCGCCCCGGCCGTCGACCTGGGGCTGCCGCCGTCGCTGACGGGCGCCCTGCTGGCGGCCGAGTCCCGCCGGGACGAGCCGCACCTGACGGCGGACCGGGTGCTGGTCGTGTCGACCCGGCCCGTGGTGGGCGGGCAGCGGCGCGGCACGGTGATGACGCTGCGGGACCGCACCGAGCTCCAGGCGCTGGCCGGGGAGCTGGACTCCGAGCGGAGCTTCACCCGGGCGCTGCGCGCGCAGGCGCACGAGGCGGCGAACCGGCTGCACACGGTCGTGTCGCTGATCGAGCTGGGCCGGGTGGAGGAGGCGGTCGGGTTCGCGACGGCGGAGCTGGAGCTGGCGCAGGCGCTGGCGGACCGGGTGGTCGACGCGGTCGGCGAGCCGGTGCTGGCGGCGCTGCTGCTCGGCAAGTCGGCCCAGGCCGGCGAGCGGGGCGTCGAGCTGGTCCTGGCGGACGACAGCCGGATCGACGACGGGATGCTGCCGCCGGGCCTCGCCGCGCGGGACCTCGTCACCCTCCTGGGCAACCTGATCGACAACGCCGTGGACGCCGCGCAGGGCTCGGCGGGTTCGCGGGTGACGGTGACCCTCGCCGCGGCCGGCGGCGAGCTGCTGCTGCGGGTCGCGGACACCGGGCCGGGCGTGCCGCCCGCCGAGGCGGAGGCGGTGTTCACGCGCGGCTGGTCCACGCGCGGTCCCGGGCGGGGCATCGGCCTGCCCCTGGTGCGCCAGGCGGCCCACCGCGCGGGCGGCCGGGTGGAGCTGGGCACCGGCCCGGAGGGCGGCGCCGAGTTCACGGTACGGCTGCCGCTGGCGGACGCACCGCGCCGGGCGGGCGCGGACGGGGCGGAGTCGGGCCGGGCGGACGCGGGGACGGCCGGGGCGGACG
>JAAXOU010000365.1 GCA_012396115.1 Streptomyces somaliensis DSM 40738
CTCCGCGAGGCGTTCGCCACGCGGGTGGTGGTCGCTGATGGGGCGATGGGTACGATGCTCCAGGCGCAGGATCCGACTCTCGACGATTTCGAGGACCTCGAGGGCTGCAACGAGATCCTCAACCTCACTCGGCCTGACATCGTCCGTTCGGTTCATGACGCGTACTTCGCTGTCGGGGTCGACTGCGTGGAGACGAACACTTTCGGCGCGAACTTCTCCGCGCTCGCCGAGTACGGCATCGCCCACCGTGTCTATGAGCTGTCGGAGGCCGGCGCGCGTATCGCCCGTGAAGCCGCAGACGAGCACACCGCCGCCGACGCCCGGCAGCGGTGGGTCCTTGGTTCCATGGGCCCGGGGACCAAGCTTCCGACTCTGGGCCATGCCCCGTACACCGTCCTTCGTGACGCGTACCAGAGCAGCGCCGAGGGGTTGGTGGCCGGTGGTGCCGACGCGTTGATCGTCGAGACCACGCAGGACCTGTTGCAGACCAGGGCCGCCGTGGTGGGCGCCCGCCGCGGTTTGGAGGCCCTTGGCGCCGACGTGCCGCTTGTCGTCTCCGTGACCGTCGAGACCACCGGCACCATGCTCCTGGGTTCTGAGATCGGCGCCGCCCTCACCGCGCTCGAACCCCTCGGCATCGACATGATCGGGCTGAACTGCGCCACCGGACCGGCCGAGATGAGCGAGCACCTGCGCTACCTCGCCCGCCACTCCCGCGTCCCCCTGTCCTGCATGCCCAACGCGGGTCTTCCCGTCCTCGGCAGGGACGGCGCCCACTACCCGCTCACCGCCCGCGAACTGGCCGATGCCCAGGAGGGCTTCGTCCGCGAGTACGGCCTGTCCCTCGTCGGCGGCTGCTGCGGCACCACCCCTGAGCACCTGCGGCGGGTCGTCGAGCGTGTGCGGGGCCTGGTTCCGGCGGCCCGCGACCCGCGCCCCGAGCCGGGTGCCGCGTCTTTGTACCAGAGTGTGCCGTTCCGGCAGGAAACCTCCTACCTGGCGATCGGTGAGCGGACCAACGCCAACGGTTCGAAGAAGTTCCGCGAGGCCATGCTGGAGGGGCGTTGGGAGGACTGCGTGGAGATGGCGCGCGAGCAGATCCGCGAGGGCGCCCACATGCTCGATCTGTGCGTCGACTACGTGGGCCGCGACGGCGTCGCCGACATGCAGGAGCTGGCCGGCCGTTTCGCCACCGCCTCCACGCTGCCGATCGTCTTGGACTCCACCGAGGTCGAGGTGATCCGGGCCGGTTTGGAGAAGCTCGGCGGCCGCGCGGTGATCAACTCCGTCAACTACGAGGACGGCGACGGTCCCGAGTCGCGGTTCGCGAAGGTCGCCGCGCTGGCCAAGGAGCACGGTGCCGCGCTCGTCGCGCTCACCATCGACGAGGAGGGCCAGGCCCGTACCGTCGAGAGGAAGGTGGCCGTCGCCGAACGGCTGATCGCCGACCTCACCGGCAACTGGGGCATCCGCGAGGAGGACATCCTCGTCGACTGCCTGACCTTCACCATCTGCACCGGGCAGGAGGAGTCCCGCAAGGACGGTGCCGCGACCATCGAGGCCATCCGCGAGCTCAAGCGCCGCCACCCCGGCGTGCAGACCACCCTCGGCCTGTCCAACATCTCCTTCGGGCTCAACCCGGCCGCCCGCATCCTGCTCAACTCCGTCTTCCTCGACGAGTGCGTCAAGGCGGGACTCGACTCCGCGATCGTCCACGCCTCCAAGATCCTGCCGATCGCCCGCTTCGACGAGGAGCAGGTCACCACCGCCCTCGACCTCATCCACGACCGCCGCCGCGAGGGCTACGACCCGCTCCAGCGGCTGATGGAGCTGTTCCAGGGCGCCACCGCCAAGTCGCTCAGGGCCGGCAGGGCCGAGGAGCTGGCCGCCCTCCCGCTTCAGGAGCGCCTCAAGCGCCGCATCGTCGACGGCGAGAGGAACGGCCTGGAGGCCGACCTCGATGAGGCCCTGCGCACCCGCAGGGCCCTCGACATCGTCAACGACACCCTCCTGGAGGGCATGAAGGTCGTCGGCGAGCTGTTCGGCTCCGGCCGGATGCAACTGCCGTTCGTGCTCCAGTCCGCCGAGGTCATGAAGACGGCCGTCGCCCACCTGGAGCCGCACATGGAGAAGTCCGACGCGCAGGGCAAGGGCACCATCGTGCTCGCCACCGTCCGCGGCGACGTCCACGACATCGGCAAGAACCTCGTCGACATCATCCTCTCCAACAACGGCTACAACGTCGTCAACCTCGGCATCAAGCAGCCCGTCTCCGCGATCCTGCAGGCCGCCGAGGAGCACCGGGCCGACGTCATCGGCATGTCCGGACTCCTGGTCAAGTCCACCGTGATCATGAAGGAGAACCTGCAGGAGCTCAACACCCGCGGCCTCGCCGCCACGTACCCGGTCATCCTCGGCGGCGCCGCCCTCACCCGCGCCTACGTCGAGCAGGACCTGCACGAGATCTACCGGGGCGAGGTCCGCTACGCCCGCGACGCCTTCGAGGGCCTGCGCCTGATGGACGCCCTCATCGCCGTCAAACGCGGCGTCCCCGGAGCGGCCCTGCCCGAACTCCGCCAGCGCCGCGTCCACGCCACCACCGCGGCCGTCGAGGAACGCGAACCCGAAACCGGCGTCCGCTCCGACGTGGCCACCGACAACCCCGTGCCCACCCCGCCCTTCTGGGGGACCCGCGTCGTCAAGGGGATCCAGCTCAAGCAGTACGCCTCCTGGCTCGACGAAGACGCCCTGTTCAAAGGACAGTGGGGGCTGAAGCAGGCCCGCACCGGCGAAGGCCCCTCCTACGAGGAACTCCTCGAGACCGAGGGCCGCCCCCGGCTGCGCGGCTGGCTCGACCGGCTCCACACCGACAACCTCCTCGAAGCGGCCGTCGTCCACGGCTACTTCCCTTGCGTGTCCAAGGGCGACGACCTGATCGTCCTCGACGAGGCGGGCAACGAACGCACCCGCTTCACCTTCCCCCGCCAACGCCGCGGCCGCCGCCTGTGCCTGGCCGACTTCTTCCGGCCCCAGGAGTCCGGCCAGACCGACGTCCTCGGCCTCCAGATCGTCACCGTCGGCTCCCGCATCGGCCAGGCCACCGCCGAACTGTTCGCCTCCAACTCCTACCGCGACTACCTGGAACTGCACGGCCTGTCCGTCCAGCTCGCCGAAGCCCTCGCCGAGTACTGGCACGCCCGCGTCCGAGCCGAACTCGGCTACGCCGGCGAAGACCCCGCAAACGTCCAGGACATGTTCGCCCTCAAATACCGCGGCGCACGCTTCTCCCTCGGCTACGGCGCCTGCCCCGCCCTGGAAGACCGCGCCAAGATCGCCGACCTGCTACGACCCGAACGCATCGGCGTCCACCTCTCCGAAGAATTCCAACTCCACCCCGA
>JAAXOU010000366.1 GCA_012396115.1 Streptomyces somaliensis DSM 40738
ACCAGCGCCCCGGACCAGAGCAACGGCCGCCGCCGCGCGGCGGGCGCGGCGGGAGGCGGCCCCCGGGGCCGGCGGGAGGCGCGGCGGGAGCTGGTCGTTCCCGGCCGCAGCCCGTGCAGAAGTGGGCCGGGGAGAGGGGGTCCCACAGTGGGGACAGTGCGGCGCCATGGGCCGCTCCGGGTGCCGGGGACGGGTCGGGTCCCCGTCCTCCCGGCCGGGAACAGGCCGTCAAGCGCGTTGCGCGTCCAGCGGCTTGACGCCCCGGTGCAGGGCCACGATCCCGCCCGACAGGTTCCGCCAGGCCACCTTCGACCAGCCGGCCTGCTGGAGCGCTCCCGCCAGCTCCCGCTGCCCGGGCCAGCTGCGGATGGACTCGGCGAGGTACGCGTACGCGTCCGGGTTGGACGACACGGCGCGGGCGACCGGCGGGAGGGCCCGCATCAGGTACTCCTCGTACGCCTTGCGGAACGGCGCCCACGTCGCGTGCGAGAACTCGCAGACCACCACGCGCCCGCCCGGCCTGGTCACCCGGTGCAGCTCGCGCAGCGCGGTGTCCGTGCCGCGGACGTTGCGCAGGCCGAAGGAGATGGTCACCGCGTCGAAGACGCCGTCGCGGAAGGGCAGCCGCGTCGCGTCGCCGGCGGTCAGCGGGAGCCACGGGTTGCGCTTCTTGCCCTCCCGCAGCATGCCGAGGGAGAAGTCGCACGGCACGACGTACGCGCCGTCCTCCACGAACGGCAGCGAGGACGTGCCGGTGCCCGCCGCGAGGTCGAGGACCCGCTCGCCGGGCCGGGCGCCGACGGCCCGCGCCACCTCCCGGCGCCAGCGCCGGTCCTGGAAGAGGGAGAGCACGTCGTTGGTGAGGTCGTAGTTCGCCGCGACGTGGTCGAACATCGCGGCGACTTCGTGCGGCTGCTTGTCCAGCGTTGCTCGGGTCACCGGCCCATTCAAGCAGGCGGCCCCGCCCCGCCCGGGCGCGGTCACACCGCGCGGTGGACGAGTCTCCCACCGAGGACGGTGGCCACGCACGAGGACGCGCCCCGCCAGGGCAGTTCGGCGGCGTCCCCCACGTCGAAGACGGCGAACCGGGCCGGCCCGCCCACCCTCGGCGCCCCCGCCCACACCACGGGCCCGCCCGACGCGAACGGGTCCGGGGACGGCGTTCCGCCCGGCCGGGCGGCCCGCGCGACGACGCCGAGGCCGGCGCGCCGCACCGCGTCCCGCACGGCGGGGGTGCGCGGCTCCCCGGCGACGGCGACCGCGCCGTGGGCGAGCAGCCACCGCACGCCGCGCCGGGCGCTGCCGCCGCGGCGCGCGTCGGTCAGGCCGAGCGCGGCGAGCGCGGGGCCGGTGATCGGGTCGGTGCCCAGTGCGTCGGCCTCGCGCGGGTCGGGGTGGTACGCCTCCTCCAGCAGCTCGGGGCCGTAGGCGTTGACCAGGCCGGGGGTGAGGACGCCGGGCCAGCGCCGCACCCGGGCGTCCGGGTGGGCGGCGGCCAGCTCCCCGTACGGTCCGAGGGCGGCGATCGACGCCCCCTCGACCAGTACGGCGTCACCGGTGGCGGCCACGTGGAGGGTCGGCACGACCGGCCCGCTCAGTCGGCGGCCAGCAGCTTCAGCCCGGGGTGGGCCGTGCCGCCCTCGATGGCCGTGGACGAGATGTGCGAGACCACGCGGTCGTCGACCGGGTCGTCCGCCGGGTCGTCGTGGACGACGAGGTGCTCGTAGGTCGTGGTGCGCTGCGCCGGGACGCGGCCCGCCTTGCGGATGAGGTCGATGATCTCCAGCCGGTTGGAGCGGTGCCGGGCGCCGGCGGAGGAGACGACGTTCTCCTCCAGCATGATCGAACCGAGGTCGTCGGCGCCGTAGTGCAGCGACAGCTGGCCGACCTCCTTGCCGGTGGTGAGCCAGGAGCCCTGGATGTGGGCGACGTTGTCGAGGAACAGCCGCGCGACGGCGATCATGCGCAGGTACTCGAAGAGCGTGGCCTGCGTGCGGCCCCTCAGGTGGTTGTTCTCCGGCTGGTAGGTGTACGGGATGAAGGCGCGGAAGCCGCCCGTCCGGTCCTGGACGTCGCGGATCATCCGCAGGTGCTCGATCCGCTCGGCGTTGGTCTCGCCGGTGCCCATCAGCATCGTGGACGTCGACTCGACGCCCAGGTTGTGGGCGATCTCCATGATCTCCAGCCAGCGCTCGCCGGACTCCTTGAGCGGGGCGATCGCCCTGCGCGGCCGCTCCGGCAGCAGTTCGGCGCCCGCGCCGGCGAAGGAGTCGAGGCCGGCGGCGTGGATGCGGCGGATGGCCTCCTCGGCGCTCACCCCGGAGATCCGCGCCATGTGCTCGACCTCGGAGGCGCCGAGGGAGTGGATGACGAGCTGGGGGAACGCCGCCTTGATGGCGGCGAAGTGCTCCTCGTAGTACTCCACGCCGTAGTCCGGGTGGTGGCCGCCCTGGAACATGATCTGCGTGCCGCCCAGTTCGACGGTCTCGGCGCAGCGGCGCAGGATGTCGTCGAGGTCGCGGGTCCAGCCCTTGGCGGTGTCCTTCGGCGCGGCGTAGAAGGCGCAGAACCGGCAGGCCGTGACGCAGACGTTGGTGTAGTTGACGTTGCGCTCGATGATGTACGTCGCGATGTGCTCCGTACCGGCGTAGCGGCGCCGGCGGGCGGCGTCGGCGGCGGCGCCGAGGGCGTGCAGGGGCGCGTCGCGGTAGAGGTCGAGCGCCTCCTCCGGGGTGATCCGCCCACCGGCGGCGGCACGGTCGAGAACGGACTGGAGGTCGGCCTTCTCGGTCACCGGGTGCGTACCTTTCGCCAGCTTGCGGACGGACCGGACCAGCGTACGCCAGCGCCTCCGGGGCTATTCCGCGCGGTCCAGGGTGGCGTGCGGGCGCCCGGCAGCGGCGTCGTCGGAGGTGTAGTGGAGCTTGCCGCCCCCGAGGCGCAGGGTGACGGTGTGGGTCCCGCCGGTGCACACGCCGGTGGACGCCTCGCTCGCCGAGCCGTCGGTGACGAGGGTGTCGGCGGTGGCGGTGCGCAGCACGAGGGTGTCCTCGCAGATCCTGTTGCCGAGGATGTCGTGCTGGACGACCCGGCCCACCTCCCGCCCCGCCGCGCCCCCGCGCAGGGTCACGGTGAAGGTGCCCGCCGGGATGTCGACGGCGCCGGCCTCGGCGGTGACCCGGCCCTTCCAGGTGCCGAGGAACGCCCGGGGCACCCTGGCGCCGGCCGACGCGGTGGGGGTGCCGCCGGGAGGGCGGGAGCCCCTCGCCAAAGAACCTGTGCAGGAACGCCTGGATACGATCAGTGGTCCAGGACGTGGTCTGGTTCATTCTCCGTTCCCCCACCGCTCGGCCAGGTCAATGCGTGCTTGGGCGGCAGCGTCGCTGCC
>JAAXOU010000367.1 GCA_012396115.1 Streptomyces somaliensis DSM 40738
GCGCGGTGTTCGCCCGGTGGCGGGGCCCCGGTGGCCGGCGGCGCGGCGCCGCCGGCCCGCCCGTCCTTCGTCAGCGTGATCCCACCCACGGAACCTGCTCCCCTCGTCTCGCGGTTCACGTACGGGGCGCCATTGTTCGCCTCCCGTACGCACCGGGATCAAGTGGGGCATCACGGGCGAAGGGTGGGGGAAGGGGGCCGCCGCCCCCGTGTTCCGGGAGGCGGCGGCGGGTCATCCCCGCAGGGTGTCCGGGGCGCGGACCCGGCCGGCGGGGTGCCGTCCCCGCACGGGTGCCACGCGTACGGGGCCGTGGGAGATCCACCCGATCCGGTGAACGCGGGAGCGGACGGGCCTCCGGGGTTCACCCCTTCTCGGTCTCGGCGGCCAGGTTGGCGAGGACCGCGTCGTGGATGCGGGCCAGGCCCTTGGGCGCGAAGGTGCGCTCGAAGAAGCCGCCGATGCCGCCGGCGCCGTCCCAGACGGTGGTGACGACGACCCGGGACCGGCCCTCGCCGGCGGGGGTGACGGTCCAGGTGGTGACCATGGAGGAGTTGCGGTCCTTCTCGACGAGCTGCCCGTCGGTGGGCTCGGTGACGTCGAGCAGGCAGTCGCGGACGCGCTTGCGGGTGGCCTGGAGCTTCCAGCGGACGAGGGTGCCCTCGCCGTCGCCGCCCTCGTGGACCCGGTACTCGCTGAACTGCTCGGGCATGATCCGGGCGCGGGTCCGCTCGTAGTCGGCCAGCGCGTCGAACACCGTCTCGGCGTCCGCCGCGATGACCCGCTCCGTCGCCGCCTCGACCTGTGCCATCGCTCGTCCTCCAGCTCATCGTCCCTCGATCCGGGTGCCCAGCCAACCACCTGCCGCGGAGGGACCCAAATCCGGCCGCGCCGGGGCGCCCGCTCCCGTCCGCGGGGCGCGGCCCGGAGGGCGCGGGCCCGTCCCGCCGCCCCGCACGTGCGCGCCGGGCCCGCCCCGGCCGTCCGGTCCGGCGCGCTCCCCCGCCCCCGATCGGGTAACGTCCGGGCGCACCGGCGCCGTCCGCCCCGGATCGGGGCGCCGCGCCCCGGACACTGGCCGGATGCAGAAACGCGCAGGAGCAGTCATCGCCGCGGGCGCGCTGGTCGCGGGAGCGATCGGCGTCGCGCCGTCGGCCGCCGAGCCGTCCGTGCCGGAGTCCCGCACACCGCTGTCGTGGACGGCGTGCGGCACGGAGCGGTACCCCCGGATGGAGTGCGCCTCCCTACGGGTGCCGCTCGACCACGCCGACCCGGCCGGGGAGCGGATCACGCTCGCCCTGTCGCGGATCCGGCACACCTCGCGCGCCTTCGAGGGGCCGCTCCTGGTCAACCCGGGCGGCCCCGGCGCGAGCGGGCGGGACCTGGCCGGGTTCGTGGCCGCGTCCCTGCCGGCGGAGGTCGCGGCGCGGTACGACGTGGTCGGCTTCGACCCGCGCGGCGTCGGCGCCAGCAGGCCCGCCCTGACCTGCCGGCCCGGCCGCTTCGCCCCCGTGCGCCCCGACTCGGTGCCGCGCGGCGCGGACGAGGAGCGGCGGAACGCGGCCCGGGCCGCCGCCTTCGCCGAGTCGTGCGGGGAGGCACACGGGCGGCTCCTCCCCCACATCGACACGGTGAGCGCCGCCCACGACATGGACGCGATCCGGCGGGCCCTGGGCGCGCCGCGGATCGACTACCTCGGCTACTCGTACGGGACCTACCTGGGCGCCGTGTACGCCCGGCTGTACCCGCAGCGGGTGCGGCGCGCGGTCCTGGACTCGGTGGTCCACCCGGGTGGCGTCTGGTACGACGCGAACCTGGCGCAGGACCACGCGTTCGACGCGCGGCACAAGGCGTTCCTCGCCTGGGTCGCCCGGCACCACGCCGCGTACGGGCTGGGGACGGACCCGGCGCGGGTGGAGGCCCGCTGGTACGCGATGCGCGCGGCGCTGCGGGAGCGGCCCGCGGGCGGGAAGGTGGGCGCGGCGGAGGTGGAGGACACCTTCCTGCCGGGCGCCTACCACAGCGGCCACTGGCCGGTGCTGGCCGCCGCGTTCTCCGCGTACGCGAAGGACGGGGACGAACGTCCGCTGGTCGCCGCGTACGGGTCGCTCGCCGCGCCGGACGGGACCACCGACAACTCGTACGCCGTGTACACGGCGGTGGAGTGCCGGGACGCCCGGTGGCCGAGGTCGTGGGACGTGTGGCACCGCGACACCTGGGCGACGCACGCGAAGGCGCCGTTCTCCACCTGGAACAACGCCTGGTACAACGCGCCGTGCGCGTTCTGGCCGGTGCCGTCGCTGACGCCGCCGGACGTGGCGAACGACGCGCTGCCGCCGGTGCTGCTGTTCCAGGCGACGGAGGACGCCGCCACCCCGTACGAGGGGGCCGTGGCCGCCCACCGGCTGCTGAAGGGTTCGCGGCTGGTCGTGGAGCGGGGCGGCGGCGACCACGGGGTGACCCTGCGCGGCAACGCCTGCGCGGACCGGATCCTCGCCCGGTACCTGGAGACGGGCGAGGTCCCGCGCGGTGACGGCGGCGCCGGGCCGGACGCCGTGTGCCCGGCCCGGCCCGAGCCGCAGCCCGCAGCGGCCCCCGGAAGGGCGGTTCCCGCGGCCCCCGCGGTGCGCGGGGCGTTCGCGGCGCTGCCGCGCGGGAACTGACGGGCGGAAACCCCGTGCGCGGCCGGGCGGGGCCGTCCGGCAGGATGGGCGGCATGACGGCACATCTGACGCACGTGGCGGCCCCCGAAGGGGTCGCCCCCGGTTCCGGTTACAGCCACGTCGTGTGGGGCACCGGCCGGTTCGTGGCCGTGTCCGGGCAGTGCGCCTTCGACGCGGACGGCCGGGTCGTCGGCGAGGGCGACCCGGCGGCCCAGGCACGGCAGGTCTTCGCGAACCTGGGCCGCTGCCTGGCGGCGGCGGGCGCCACGTTCGGCGACGTGGTGAAGCTGACGTACTACGTGACGGACGTGGCGCACCTCCCGGCGGTCCGCGCGGCCCGCGACGAGGTCGTCGACACGGCCCGCCCGCCGGCCAGCAGCGCCGTCCAGGTCTCCGCCCTGTTCCGGCCCGAACTGCTGGTGGAGATCGAGGCGTTCGCCCTGGTACCGGAGGAGCGCCGACCCTGACGACCCGGGTCGGGGAGACGGCGCCCCGCCGACCGCGCGGCGGTCGCCGGGGCGCGGCTGGAGGGCCGGCGGTCCGCCTGCCGGGGCCTGCCGCCCGCCGCGTACCCGGCGGCGCCGAGCGTGGAGGAGGACGCGGAGGTCGGGCGCGAGCACCCGGCGCGCGCCGGGGAGCGGGTGGTGCGCCCGGTGGCGGGGCGCGACGGGGAGGTGGTCGGCCGGGCGGCCTTCGGCCCGGACCGGGCGCCGGGCGCCGGGCC
>JAAXOU010000368.1 GCA_012396115.1 Streptomyces somaliensis DSM 40738
CGGGGCGCCCCCGAGACCTGCTGCATCTCGGTCTCGATCTCGCGCTCCAGGTAGTAGCGGCGCTCCTCGTCGAGTTCGTCCCACTTGTTGTAGGCCGGCGGGCGCCCGGCCGGCTGAGCGCGCGGCCGGCCCGGGCCGGCCTCCTCCCGGGCCGGGTCGTTCCGGCCGCTTCGCGCCCGCGGACGCGGAACGGCCGGTCCCGGGAGCCGTTCACGGCTTCCCGGGACCGGCCGCACCGGTCCGCCCCGCGGCCGACCCGCCCCTTCCGGGGCCGGCCGCGGAGCGGGCCCACACGTCGTCGAAGAGGCCGGTCGCCGAGCCGTTCCCGACGACCTTCCGGATCGCGCGTGCCACGACCGGTGCGACCGACAGCACCTCCACCTTGTCCAGGCCGGTCGAGGCGGCCGTGGGCAGCGTGTCGGTGAAGAGGAACCGGCTGACGCGGGAGCTCTTCAGGCGGTCCACCGCCGGGCCGGACAGGACGCCGTGCGTGGCCGCCACGATGACGTCCTCGGCCCCGCCGTCGTACAGGGCCTCGGCCGCGGCGCAGACGGTGCCCGCCGTGTCGACCATGTCGTCGACGAGCAGGCACACCCGGCCCTCGACCTTGCCGACCACCTCGTGGACGCTGACCCGGTGGGCCGCGTCCTTGTCCCGCTTCTTGTGGACGATCGCCAGCGGCGTGCCGAGCCGGTCGCACCAGCGGTCCGCGACGCGCACCCGGCCCGCGTCCGGCGACACCACGGTCAGCCGGTCGCGGTCGGTGTGTGCGGCTACGTGGTCCGCGAGGGTCGGGAGCGCGAACAGGTGGTCCACCGGCCCGTCGAAGAAGCCCGCGACCTGGTCGGTGTGCAGGTCGACGGTGATGATCCGGTCGGCGCCCGCCGACGCCAGCAGGTCAGCCAGCAGCCGGGCCGAGATCGGTTCCCGCCTCCTGTGCTTCTTGTCCTGCCGCGAGTAGCCGTAGAACGGGGCGACGACGGTGATGCTGCGGGCCGAGGCGCGCTTCAACGCGTCGACCATGATGAGCTGCTCCATGACCCACGTGTTGATGGGCGCGGTGTGGGACTGGATGACGAAGCAGTCCGCCCCGCGCACCGACCTCTCGTAGCGGACGTAGATCTCGCCGTTGGCGAAGTCGCGGGCCTGCGTGGGCACCAGCCCCGCCCCCAGCTCGCGGGCGATCCGCTCCGAGAGGTCCGGGTGGGCCCGGCCGGAGAAGAGGAGCATGGAGCGGTCGGAACACCGGGCCGCGCTCATCGGGCGAGGGCGGGGTAGTCGGTGTACCCGCGGTGGTCGCCGCCGTAGTACGTCGCCTCGTCGGCCTCGTTGAACGGGCCGCCGGCCTCGATGCGGGCGGGCAGGTCCGGGTTGGCCAGGAACAGCGCGCCGAGCGACACGGCGTCGGCCAGCCCCTCGTCGAGCACCTCCTGCGCGGTCGCCCCCGTCGCGGGGAAGGAGTCCGGCGAGGGGTGCGGGTTCACCACCAGGTTGCCCTTCCACAGCTCCCGCACCGACCGCGTCACCGGGCGGGTGACGATCTCGCAGACCTCCAGGAACGCCAGTTCCGGCAGGGCGGGGACCAGTGCCGCGTACAGGGCCTCGGTGTCGCCCTCGGCGATGTCGTTGTACGGGTTGCCGGGCGAGACGCGCACGGCGGTGCGCTCGTTGCCGATCGCGGCGGCCACGGCCTCGGTGACCTCGACGGCGAAGCGGACGCGGTTCTCGATCGGGCCGCCGTAGGCGTCGGTGCGCCGGTTGGTGTTCTCGGCGAGGAACTGGTGGAGCAGGAAGCCGTTGCCCGCGTGGACCTGGACGCCGTCGAAGCCCGCCTCGACCGCGTTGCGGGCCGCGGCGGCGAAGTCCCGCACGGTGGCGGTGATCTCGTCGGGGGCCAGCTCGTGCGGCACCTCGTAGTCCCGCATGCCGTCGGGGGTGAAGCACTGCCCGGCGGCGGCGACCGGCGAGGGGGCGACGGACCGGTGGGCGTCGGCGTACAGGGAGGGGTGGCCGATGCGGCCCGCGTGCATGAGCTGGGCGACGATCCGCCCGCCCCCGTCGTGCACCGCGTCGGTGACCGCGCGCCACGACTCCACCTGCTCCGGGTCGTGCAGGCCCGGCGTGTCGAGGAAGCCCTGCCCGACCCGGGAGGGCTGCACGCCCTCGGTGATGACGAGGCCGGCGGAGGCCCGCTGCGCGTAGTACTCGGCCATCAGCTCGGTGGCGTTGCCGCGGGGCTCGGCCCGGTTGCGCGTCATCGGGGCCATCACGAGCCGGTTGGCCAGCGGGATCTTGCCGAAGGTCACGGGTTCGAAGAGCGAGGTCATATGAGGATTCCTTCCTGTGCCTCGGGGTGTTCCGCGATGCGGGTGATCACGCGTGGGCGGCCCGGTGGCGGGCGTAGGCCGCGGCCATGCGCCCTCCCACCTCGGCCGTGGAGACGAGGACGGCCGTGTTGGCCTGTGCGGTGCGGCCGCCGGTGGCCCGGTCGACCGCGCGCATGAGGTACTTGGTGAGGCCCTGGCCGGTGACGCCGTCCCGCTCGGCCCGGACGAGCGCGTCGGCGACGGCGGCCTCCGCCTGCGCGGGGTCCACGGCGTCCTCCTGCCGGGGCGGGGTGGTCAGGACCACGCCGCCGGGGTGGCCGGCGGCCCAGTGCAGGGCCACCACCTCGGCGATCAGGTCCTCGTCGTCGATGCGGTGCGGCGACCTCACGCCGCTGGAGGCGCAGTAGAAGGCGGGGAAGTCGTCGGAGCCGTAGGAGATGACCGGGACGCACTGCGTCTCCAGGTACTCCATGGTCAGCTTCAGGTCGAGGATCATCTTCGCCCCGGCGCACACCACCGCGACCCTGGAGCGGGTGAGCTGGATGAGGTCGGAGGAGACGTCCATGGTGGTCTCGGCGCCGCGGTGGACGCCCCCGAGGCCCGCGGAGGAGAAGAACGGGATGCCGGCGAGCTCGGCGGCGACCAGGGAGGACGCGACGGTCGTCGCGCCCCGCCCGCCCCGGGCCAGCACCACGGGCAGGTCGCGGCTGGAGACCTTGGGGATGCCGGTCTCCGACGCGAACCGCTCGATGTCCCGCTCGGTCATGCCGACGCGGACCGCGCCGTCCTCGACGCAGATCGTCGCCGGGACGGAGCCGCCCCTGCGGACCGCGGCCTCGACCCGCTGGGCGGTCTCGGCGTTGTGCGGGTACTTCAGGCCGTGCGTGATGACGTTGGACTCCAGCGCGACGACCGGGCGGCCAGCTCCTCGCGCGTGAGGACGGTGCCCGTGGGGTTGTGGGGGGTGTTGAGCAGCAGGAGCCGGGTGCGGTCGGTGACGGCCGCCCGCAGCTCGTCCAGATCCAGGACGAACCGGCCGCCC
>JAAXOU010000369.1 GCA_012396115.1 Streptomyces somaliensis DSM 40738
GAGAAGGTCGCCCGCCTCCACCTCGACGCACTCGGCGTCAAGCTCACCACGCTCCGCCCGGAGCAGGCCGAGTACATCGGCGTGAAGGTCGAAGGCCCCTACAAGCCGGCCCACTACCGCTACTGACCGCCCGCGCGGCCACCGGACGGCCACGACCGGCAGCAGGTACCCAGGCAGGCCCCCGCACCCCCGTGTCGGGGGCCTGCCCCGTACCCGGCCGGCCCGGCCGCCGCTCAGCGGCGACGCCCAGACCCCGACCGGAACCCCGAGGACCCATGCCCCGAGGCCGCTATTCGCTCCACGACCCGCACGACCGCACCCCCCTCGGCGAAGAGCACTTCCACTGCGCCCCCGGCCCCTCCGGCTGGCGCTACGTCTCCCGACTCACCACCCCCTCCGGCGACCACGCCGGCTCCGTCGACCTCGCCCTCGACGACCTGGGCCGCCCCATCCGCCTCGAACTCCACGCCGGCGGCTGGCAGGTACGCGGCGCCGCCCTCGACGGCGTCACCTGGGTCCGCACCGACCCGGCCGGTTCGCATGCCGCCGAAGGCAACGTGCGCGCCCACGCCTTCACCGGCGGCTCCCCCGCCTTCCTCGTGGCACTCACCCGGCTCCTGCGCCTCACCCCCGGCTCCGGCCCGACCCGCGTCCGCCTCGTCGCCTTCACACACCCGGTCCTCGCCCCTCTCACCGTCGACCAGTCCTGGGCACTGGTGGACAGTGAAGCGCACACCACTGACAACGGCCTCCTGACCGTGGACGAGTACCAGGTCACCGCCCTCGACACGGGCGAGCGGAGCACCGTCCACATCGCCGGCGACGTCGTCCTCGCGGCTCCGGGCGTCGAACTCGAGGACCTCCAGACCCCGCCCTCCGTCTTCCCCTGACGACTCCGAGCCCGCCGCTAGGCCGGCGGCGCGAACCCGGTCCCGGCCCCCCGGCCGGGACCCCCACCCGCCTCCACCCCGAACACCCCGGGACCGGGACCGGCCGCTCCACCCGATCCGCCCGCACCGGACACGCCGTCCTTACCACCCGCACCAACCGCACCACTCGGCCCGGCCACCCCGCCCGTACCGGAAGCCCCACCAGCCCCTGCACCCGCAGGCGCCACCCGGCGCGCGTCCCGTACCCGCCGCTCGTGCACGACCGCTGCCAGGAACGCCGCGGCGGGCACCCCGGGAGGCGCCGGCGTCCCGGTACGCGCCGCCAACTCGTCGGCCAAACGTTCCGCCAACATCCCGCCCGCCTCCGGATCCAGCTCCCGCATCCGCGTCAGGTACTGCCGGATCCCCAGCCACAACGCGTCCGGAACCCCCGACAGGTCCAGCTGCGCGAACCGCCCCGCCAACCACGGCGGCGGCGGAGGCACCGGCGCCGTACGTCCCACGGGCACCCGCTCCCGCACCACCAGGGTCCCCGCGAACACGTCGCCGACCCGCCGCCCCCGCGCCGACACCAGCGAGGCGATGCAGGCGATCACCCCGAAGGACATCAGGATCTCCACGATCCCGACCAGCCCCCGCACCAACGCGTGCCGGAACCGGATCGGCCCCCCGTCGTCCCGCACCACCCGCAGCCCGCACGCCATCTTCCCGAGCGACCGCCCGTGGCTCAGCGTCTCCACCGCGATCGGCCCGCCCACCAGGACCAGCAGGAAGGAAGCGGCCGACACCGCCGCCAGCGCCGCCTCGTCGAGTGACGCCGTCGCGAGGGCGAGGACGAGGGACACCAGCAGGTACGCCGTCCACACGACGACGAGGTCGATCAGCAGCGCCAACGCCCGACTCGGCAACCGGGCCGGCCGGAGTCCCAGGACCACCGCGTCCCCCGTCACGACCTCGCTCACGCCGCCCACCCTTCTCCGACCGCACCCGACCGCTCCCCGCGCCAGTCTGCCAAGCTGACCGACAGCGCGCCGCAGTACTACGAACCGTACGCACCCCGTGCACTGGAGCATCAGCCGATCATGGACCTCGACGTCTACGTCACCGCCCACCGCGCCGAGTGGGACCGCCTGGACCACCTCCTGAGCCGCGGTCGCCGACTGACCGGCGCCGAGGCGGACGAACTGGTCGCGCTGTACCAGCGCACCGCGACCCACCTCTCCGTCGTCCAGAGCACCACGCCCGACCCTGCGCTCACGGCCCGGCTCACCCGGCTCGTCGCCCGCGCCCGCGCCACCGTCACCGGCACCCGCCGCGCCTCCTGGCGCGACGCCGCCCGCTTCCTCACCGCCGGGTTCCCCGCCGCGGTCTACCGCGCGCGCCACTGGTGGATCCCCACCGCGGTCCTCTCGACCCTCGTCGCCGTGGTCATCGGCTGGTGGATCGGCACGCACCCCGAGGTCCAAGCCGCCATCGCCGCCCCCGACGAGCTGCGCAGACTGACCCGCCCCGGCGGTGAGTACGAGACGTACTACTCCAGCCACCCGGCCGCCTCCTTCGCCGCGCAGGTCTGGACGAACAATGCGCGGGCCGCCGCCATGTGCCTGGTCCTCGGCGCCTTCCTCTGCGTACCGGTGCTGTGGATCCTCTTCCTCAACATGCTCAACCTCGGCATCGGAATCGGCCTCATGTCCTCCGCGGGACGCCTCGACACCTTCCTCGGCCTGGTCCTGCCGCACGGCCTGCTGGAACTGACGGCCGTCTTCGTCGCCGCCGGTACGGGCCTCCGCCTCGGCTGGACCCTCATCGACCCGGGCCCCCACCCGCGCCGCACGGCCCTCGCCCGGCAGGGCCGTGCCGCGATCGGCATGGCGGTCGGCCTGGCCCTGGTCCTCCTCGTCTCCGGCGTCGTCGAGGGCTTCGTGACCCCTTCCGGCCTCCCCACCTGGGGTCGGATCACCATCGGAGTCGTGGCCGAGGCCGCTTTCCTCGTGTACGTGTACGTGCTCGGCGGCCGGGCGGCCCGGGCCGGCGACGCGGGCGACGTGGAGTCCGCCGATCGCAGTGCGGAGCTGCCCACCGCTGCCTGATGTGCATCCAGCCCCTTCGACCTGCTAGTGTCCTCTTCACCCGCCGAACCTGTTGACACAGGCCAGACGGGGAGGTAGATTCAAACGGTTGTCGGGGTTAGATGGCCCCAAGTGCAACGGTCAGCATCTCTCTCGCCTCGCGACGAGCCGGACGGGTTCTCGCCGGGGTCAACGGATTCCTCATTCAGATCGCAAAGCCGATTTCGGTCGGTACGAGTGAATCTGATAAAGTCGAATCAAGCCGAAAGGCGGAGGCCTTCCAATCGGCCGCTGGGTGCGGAATCGGACCGGGGACGGGACGGTAAACGGATCTGGTAGGGTTGGAAACAGCGGAAAGGGAAGCGCCCGGAGGAAAGCCCGTGAGGGT
>JAAXOU010000037.1 GCA_012396115.1 Streptomyces somaliensis DSM 40738
CCCGCCGCCCGCCGGAGGGACGGGCGGCGGGCCCGGCGCCCCCGTGGTGAGCCGGGCCGGGTGCCCGCTCCTGGCAGAATCGACGGTGGCGGGCGCCGCCCGCCGCCGGACCCGCAGCGCGCCCGGCCCACCGACAGGCAGGGACGACAGGACCCGTGAGCACGCACCGCGACGTCCGTCGCGCCACGGAACGCGGCACCCTCCCGCGCGCCGTCGGCAGCCGTGAGCGGCGCTCCCACCTGACCGCCCCCCGGGTCCCCACGGTCGGCATCGACATCGGCGGCACGAAGGTGCTGGCGGGGGTCGTCGACGCGGACGGCACCGTCCTGGAGAGGGTCCGCACCGAGACCCCCGACAAGTCCAAGAGCCCCGCGGCGGTCGAGGACACCATCGTCGAACTCGTCCTGGACCTGTCCGACCGGCACGACGTCCACGCCGTCGGCATCGGCGCCGCCGGCTGGGTCGACGCCGACCGCAGCCGTGTCCTGTTCGCCCCGCACCTCGCCTGGCGCGACGAGCCCCTGCGCGACTCCCTCCAGGCCCGGCTCGCCGTTCCCGTCATGCTCGACAACGACGCCAACGCCGCGGCCTGGGCCGAGTGGCGCTTCGGCGCCGGCCGCGGCGAGGACCACCTCGTCATGATCACCCTCGGCACCGGCATCGGCGGCGGCGTCCTGGAGGACGGCCGCCTCAAGCGCGGTGAGTACGGCGTCGCCGGCGAGTTCGGCCACATGCGGGTCGTCCCCGGCGGCCACCGCTGCCCGTGCGGCAACCGCGGCTGCTGGGAGCAGTACAGCTCCGGGAACGCCCTGGTCCGCGAGGCCCGCGAACTCGCCGCCGCCGACTCCCCGGTCGCCCACACCGTCATCGAACGCGTCCGGGGGAACCTCTCCGACATCACCGGCCCCCTCGTCACCGAGCTGGCCCGCGAGGGCGACGCCATGTGCGTCGAACTGCTCCAGGACCTCGGGCAGTGGCTCGGCGTCGGCCTCGCCTCCCTCGCCGCCGCCCTCGACCCGTCCTGCTTCGTCATCGGCGGAGGCGTCAGCGCCGCCGACGACCTGCTCATCGGGCCCGCCCGGGACGCCTTCCGCCGCAACCTCACCGGCCGCGGCTACCGCCCCGAGGCCCGCATCGCCAAGGCGGAGCTGGGCCCCGAGGCGGGCATGGTCGGGGCCGCCGACCTCGCCCGCCTGGTCGCCCGCCGCTTCCGCCGCGCCAACCGGCGCCGCGTCGAACGGTACGAACGGTACGAACGGTACGCGCGGGCCCTCCGCACCGGAGGAGCCCGCGACCCCAGGGACACCACCGAGGAACCAGGAGCATGAGCCCCATCGAGACCCGCAACGGCACCACCCCGCCCGCACCCGCTCCGGCCCGGACCGCCCCCGGACCGGCGGGTGAGACCCGCGCCCAGACGGTCCGCCGCCGCTGGTTCACCGCCCTCGTCATCGTCCTGCTCATCGGCGTCCCCGCCGGCTACCTGGTGGTCTCCGCCGAGCAGAGTCGCTCCAGCGGCCGCGACAAGGAGGCCGAGTCCTCCGCCAGCGGCCTCCGGGACAGCTGGCCGTCCAAGATGAAGCGCCGGATCTTCGAGGTGCCGGTCCCCGCCCGCTCCCGGGACGTGGCCTACTTCGAGACCAGCAACTGGAAGTCGAGCCGGCTGTACGTCCAGTTCACCACCACCGGCGCCGGACTCGACGCGTTCCTCCGTGGCAGCGGCACCGGACGCGCCGAACTCGAGGCCGGCCGCGTCACCATCGGCCACCGCGACGCCGGCGTCGTCGGCTGGACGTTCCCGCCCGACCGCCGCTGGGCCGGCACCACCCACCGCCAGGACCGGCCCCGCCCCACCCGGGACATCACCGTCGACCTGACCGACCCCGCGGCCCCCCGCGTGTACGTCGTCTCCACCGCGACCCCCTGAAGCGACCCCCTGAGGCGACTCCCTGGGGCGCCCCCTTGAGCCCGGCCGCGGCCCCACCTCCCGGGGCGAGCCCCCGGACTCCGGGCCGCGGCGGCCCCGCCGGCCGCTCAGGCCGGGGTCTGCACGCCCCGGCCCGTCGGGGAGTGGGCGCTGTCGCGGACCGACCCGCCGCACGCCCGGCACACCACGACCGGGACGAGGACCTCGCCGCAGGTGTGCCGCCAGAGCACCGGGGGGTCCCCCGCGTGCAGGTGCCGGTCGCCCCAGCGCATCAGGGTGAGCAGGACGTCGCCCAGCTCGCGTCCGGCCGGGGTGAGGTGGTACTCGTACCGGACCGGGCGGTCGCTGTACTTCTCGCGCCGTACGATGCCGGAGGACTCCAGCTTGCGCAGCCGGGTGGTGAGGATGTCGCGCGAGGCGCCGGTGTTGCGGACGATCTGGTCGAAACGGCGCACCCCGTGCATGATCTCGCGTACGGCGAGCAGCGTCCAGCGTTCCCCCACCAGCTCGAGGGTGTCCGCGATGGAGCACTCCCTCGGGGCAGTCGACTTCGGCATGCGGCCGAGTCTAGGTCAGCGGGCCCCGTTTTCGAACGGCCCGCCCGTCCCGCGGGACCGCCGTGCGGGGGCGGCCGGCCGCCCCCGGGCACCCCGCCGGAGCGGAGCGCCGTCAGAGGCGCTCGATGATCGTGGCGTTGGCCAGCCCGCCCGCCTCGCACATCGTCTGGAGGCCGTAACGGGCGCCGCGGTCCTCCAGGTTGTGCAGCAGCGTGGTCATGATGCGGGCGCCGCTGCCGCCCAGCGGATGCCCCAGGGCGATGGCCCCGCCGCGTACGTTGAGCCTGTCCAGGTCCACGCCCGTCTCGCGCTGCCAGGCCAGGACCACCGACGCGTACGCCTCGTTGACCTCGAACAGGTCGATGTCGTCGATGCGCAGGCGGGCCCGCTCCAGCACCCTGCGGGTGGCGGGCACGACGGCCGTGAGCGCCATCACCGGGTCGTCGCCGGCCACCGCGAACGCCCGGAACCGGGCGCGGGGCCGCAGCCCGAGCCGCCCGGCCACGTCGGACCCCATGACGAGGAGCGCCGCGGCCCCGTCGCTGAGCGGGGAGGAGTTGCCGGCCGAGACGGTCCAGCCGATCTCGGGGAAGCGCTCCTCGAGACGCGGGTCGTAGTACGCGGGCCTGAGGGCCGCCAGGGCGTCGGCCGTGCCGGCGGGACGCACGGTCTCGTCCCGCTGACCGGTCCAGGCCACCTCCCGGTCGAACTCGCCGCGCGCCCACGCCTGGGTGGCGCGCTGGTGGGACACGAGGGCGAAGGCGTCCTGCTCCCTGCGGCTGATCTTCCAGCGGGCGGCGATCAGTTCGGCGCCGATGCCCTGGCCGGTCAGCCCGCCGGGGAGGCTCCCGCAGGGCCCGGGGCCGAAGGGATCGCCGCCGGGCGGCACGCCCGTCCCCGCCGGTGCGCGCGACACGGACTCCACGCCGCAGGCGACGACCACGTCGTGAGCTCCGCTGAGCACGGCCTGGGCCGCGATGCGGGCGGCCTGGTGGGAGGAGCCGCACCACCGGTCGACCGCCACGCCGGGCACGCTCCCGGGGAGCCCGGCGGCGAGCACGGCGTCGCGGACGGTGCCGGGGGACCGGCCGACGCAGCCGCCGACGACGTCGTCGACCAGCGCCGGGTCGATGCCGGCCCGTTCCACCAGCACGCGCAGCGTCCTGGCGAGCAGGTCCACCGGGTGTTCACCGTGCAGGGCACCTCCGGGCCTGCCCTCGCCGGTCGGCGTGCGCACCGCTTCGACGATCACTGCATCCCGCACGGGAACCTCCTGCTGTGGAACACGGACTTCGGACGGTGGAACCGGTGGGGGGCGCGCGGAGGCGCGTCAGGGCCGCTTCGCGGTACCGCCGGACAGCCGCCCCGCCGGACCGACGGGGAGGCCGGCGGCGACGGCCGGCACGGACGGCGGCGGGGTGCCCGGGAAGACGGCGAGTCCTGTCCCGAGTGCCGACCGGTGCCGCACCTCCCGGCACCACGGCGCGGCCGGCGGCGGGGCGGCGAAGACCGGGCCGGTCCGTGGCCGGGGCGCCGGGGGAGCGGTGGTCTGCTCGTCGGGGAGGGCCATGTTCTTCCCGTCGTCGGTCCGGTTTTCCAACTCGCTCGGGTGGGGAACCTAGCAACGTCGCGGAGAGGGCCGCAACCACCCCCGGACATACGGTGACCGGCCTCCCCGCCGTGCCCCGACCGGCCGGCGGGAAGACCGCGCGACGCGCCGCCGGGGGGCGGTGGGAGTGCCGCGAGGTGAGGCCGGCGCCGGCACGGTGATTTCGCACCGCCGCCGCCGGCATGCTTGGGACGGGCGGTTCAAGCGAGACCGCCGGTGGTTATGGCGGGAGCGCGGCGGCCGGGGACACCCCGGCCCTCACCCGTCACCCCGGATACGCGGGCATCGATATCACCGGTCGCACAATCCACTCCCGGTGGTTTTCGGTCAGGCCGTCGGCCGCCCCGCCGTCACGCCCGGGCCGCCCCTCCCCGACAGCGTGCACTTCGACGGCGGTTATCACGAATTCCGCGCCGTGCCCGGCCCCGATGGGCTCGGGCCGTATCGCCGGTGGCCTGAGTTCGCCCCCGTACCGGGCCTCCCGGAAAACCCCCGGCCGGACACCACCGCCGCACGGTGGGCCACCTGCTCGGCCTCGACCCGCGGGACCCGGACGCCGCCCCGTCCCGGAACCGGGAGGTCCGCGCCTCCGTCCCACGGCCACCCGAAGAGGTCCCCGCAGGTCAGAGGGGGGACGAGGGCATCGGCGGGGCGCCGGGGGCCTCCGCGGCCGCGACGGGTCCACCATGTCGGCCCCGGCCCGGCGCGCGGCCCCGGCCCGGCCGCACCGGCCGGGGATCGTAACGAGGTGTCAGCGCCCGCTTACACGAAATCAAGGAAATGCGCAACCATCTCGTCGGGGAAAAAATCGGGGATCGTCTCGGCCGAGTTCCTCGAATTCCCCGGACGTTCCTCCCCGTCTCGCTCGGAAACACCAGGCGCACGGTGTCGCAGCAGTCCCGTCAAACCCGCTTCATGCGGTCGGCCCTGACGGAACGCGATGTTCCACCGAGGTGTCTGACAGTGCGTCATGTGGTCTTCCTCACAGTGGAATATGCCTGTCAAATAATGGACCGGCGGACTACTGTGACGCGCATGCTGAGTGCCGACGACGTAAGCCCGCCGGGAGCGTTGCTGGAAAACCGGATCGGCGGTTGGGTGGGAGCGGAAAAGCACCTCCGGGGATTCGGCGGATTTCACGGCGGACTGGCCCTCGCGCTGCTCGCCTCGGCCATGCGGTCGCACGCTCCCGGTCTGACGCTGCGGAGCATCACCGGACGCTTCGACCGGCCCGTGGAGTCCGGTTTCACCGTCAGCAGCACCCTCCTGCGGTCCGGCCGGACGACCACCGCCGTCGCGGCCCGGGCGGAGAGCCCCGAGGGCCTGCACGTCGAGGCGTCCGCCGTCTACGGCCGCCCCGACGAGCCGGCCTGGCCGTCCGTCGCGCCCCCCGCCCCGGCGGCCCCCGGGCCGCGCGAGTGCGAGGTCTTCGCCGTCCCGCCGGAGTTCGTGCCCATCGCCGCCAGCATGGAGATCCGCCCGGTGGGCGCCGCCCGGCCCTACGGCGGGGGCACCGACCCCGAGCTGGTCGCCTGGGTCCGCCTGCTGGAGGACGACGCCCCTCCGGACACGGCCCGCCTCGTCTTCCTCATGGACGCGCTGGCACCCTCCTACACGGCGGTGCTCTCCACCCTCGCGCTGGTCCCCACGGTAGAGCTGACCGTACGGCCCGGTGCCGGGCTCGCCGGCGCCTCCTCGCCCTGGACGCTGCTGCGGGCCCGGACGCTCGCCGCCACGCCCGGCGGCTGGGTGGACGAGCAGATCGACGCCTGGGGCCCGGACGGGACCCACCTGGGCACCGCCCACCAGCTGCGGGTGGTCCGCGCGGGCTGAGCCGAACCGACTCGTGTTCCCGGCAGAGAACCGACCCGAAAGGCCGTCACCTGTGGAACCGTTCGACCACGCCTCCGGCGCGTCCCTGGTGCACGTACTCGACCGACGGGCCCGGCGGACCCCCGACCGGCTCGCCTTCCGCTTCCTCGCCGACGGGACGGGCGACCACCTCGTCGACCGGACGTACGCCGACCTCGCCGCCCGCACCGAGGCGGTCGCCGCCCGGCTGCGGGAGCGGGGCGTCGACGGGGGCCGGGTCGTCCTCGCGCTCGACCCGGGCCCGGACTACGTCGCCGCGCTCTTCGGCGTGATGCGCGCCGGCTGCACCGCCGTCCCGTGCTTCCCGCCCTCCGGGCGCCGCGCCGTCGCGCGCTTCCTCTCCGTCGTGACGGACTGCGCGCCCGCGGCCGTCCTCACCGACGCGCGCTTCGCCGACCGGGTCGAGGACCTCCACCGGGCCCTTCCGGCCGCGGCGGGCCGCCCGCGGTGGCTCTTCCCCGACGGGGGCTTCTTCCTGGACCGCCCGGAGACCGGGGTGCCGCCGCGCGTCGTCGGGCCCGCCCTGCTGCAGTACACCTCCGGGTCCACCGGCGACCCCAAGGGCATCGTCCTGGAGCACGGGCACCTGCTGAGCAACTGCCGGGTGCTGGAGAAGCACATCGGGTACGAGGAGGACCGCGTCGGGTGCTCCTGGCTGCCGCCGTACCACGACATGGGCCTGATGGGCACCATCATGCTCGCGGTGCACGGCGGCTGGCCCCTGGTGATGATGTCCCCGCTCCACTTCGTCCAGGACCCGTACCGCTGGCTGAAGGCGATCTCCGACCACCGGGCCACCATCACCGTCGCCCCCAACTTCGCCTTCGACCTGTGCGCCTCCACCGTCGGCGACGAGGAGCTGGCCGCACTCGACCTCAGCACGCTCCGGCAGGTCTTCTGCGGCAGCGAACCGGTCTCCGGCGCGACCCTCGACCGCTTCCGGGAGCGCTTCGGCCCGGCCTGCGGCTTCGACCTGTCGTCCGTCATCCCCTGCTACGGACTGGCCGAGGCCACCCTCTTCGTGTCCGGCAAGCCCCCGGGCGCCCCCGGCGTCCCGGCCGTACGGCTGGACCGGGAGGCGCTGGAACGCGGGGAGGTGCGCCGGACCGGCGACCGCGGCGCCGGCACGGCGGTGGAGGTCGTCAGCTGCGGCACGATCGCACACGGCCACGACGTCCTCGTCGTCGACCCCGACTCGCGGCGCCCGGTCCCGCCCGGCCGCGTCGGCGAGCTGTGGGTCACCGGCCCCAACGTGGCCACCGGTTACCACGACCGCCCCGCCCTGACCGCCGCCGTCTTCCGGGCCCGCCCCGAGGGCGCCGCGGACGGGCCGGGCCACCTGCGCACCGGGGACCTCGGCTTCCTCCTGGACGGCGAACTCTTCGTCACCGGCCGGCTGAAGGACCTGATCGTCGTCAGCGGCCGGAACCTGCACCCGCAGGACATCGAGGAGTCGGTGGCCCGCACCCACCCCGCGATGCGCAGGGCGGCCGCCTTCTCCGTGCGCGGCACCGCCCGGGACGAGGAGGAGGTCGTGGTCGTCGCCGAGTACCGGGCCACCCCCCGCGAGTTCGCCGCGAACGGGGGCGAACTGCGGGAACGCGTGATTGAGGCGGTGACGGCGGACCACGGGGTCCGGCCGGCCGCGGTGCACCTCGGGCCGCCCGGGACGGTCCTGACGACCACCAGCGGCAAGGTGCGGCGTGCCGCCACCCGGACGGCCTACCTGTCGGGCGCCCTCAAGGCGTTCGCCCCCGTCCCCGAGCGGGCCGGGGCGGTGCCGTCGTGAGCACCGCCGACGCCGGGGCCGGCCACGCCGGGTACCGCGCGGCCGCCACGGACGCCTCCGGAGCGGTCGACACCGCCGCGCGCAGGCTCGCCTGGATCACCGTGGGCGTGCCGACCCTCGGCACGGCGGCGGCCCTGGCCCTCGCCTGGCACTCCGGCTTCACCCGGGTCGACGGCCTGCTGCTGGCCACCATGTACGCCCTCACCTCGCTGGGGGTGGAGGGCGGCTTCCACCGGTTCTTCTCCCACCGGTCGTTCTCGGCCGGGCCGGCCGTGACCGCCTTCTGGGGCATCGCCGGCAGCATGGCGGCCCAGGGGCCGATCGTCTTCTGGGTGGCCGTCCACCGCCAGCACCACGCCTTCGCCGACCGGGACGGCGACCCGCACTCGCCCAGGGCCCTCGGCCCGGGCCCGGGCGCCCGGCTGCGCGGCCTGTGGCACGGCCACGTCGGCTGGCTGTTCAGCGTGCGCCGCCGGGAGTGCGGCAGGTGGGCCCCCGACCTCGTGCGCGACCGCCTGGTCATGAGGCTCAACCGGTACTACTTCGTCTGGGTGCTGGCCGGCCTCGCCCTGCCGACGCTGCTGGGCTGGCTGCTCTCCGGCGGCACGGCGCGCGGCGCGCTCGGCGGCCTCCTGTGGGGCGGACTGGCCCGGATCTTCCTCCTCGACCACGTCACGTGGGCGGTGAACTCGGTCGGTCACACCCTGGGGAACCGGCCGTACCGCACCCGGGACAACAGCAGGAACGTCGCACCACTGGCCGCGCTGTCCGTGGGCGGCTCCTGGCACAACAACCACCACGCACGCCCCGGCCTGGCCCACAACCGGCACGGCCCGTGGCAGATCGACCCGACCGGCACGGTCATCCGGGCCATGGACCGGCTCGGCCTGGTCTCCGACGCCCGCTACCCCGAACACCCCCGCACCCCCGCCGGCACCCGCAACGGCACCGGCACGCGCAAGGACCGAGAGAGGAGTTGACCAACGATGTCATCGGCCGCCACCTCCACCGCCGGCACCGGCGCGAGCACCGGTGCCGCCGTCGCGAACGCCGTCGTCAGGCTCGATCCCGTCAGCCTCAGGATCAAGCGGTTCTCCGCGCTGACCACGATGACGCTGCCGCTCGCCGGCGCCGTCGCCGCCGCCCACCTCCTGTGGACGGGCCGGTACACCGCGACCGACCTGTGGCTGTTCGGCGTCATGTACTTCGTCCACATGTTCGGCGTCACGGTCGGTTTCCACCGCTACCTCGCCCACAAGGCGTTCCGGACCTCGGCGGCCTTCGAGGCCGTCCTGATGGTCACCGGCTCGATGGGCGCCCAGGGCCCGCTGATGTTCTGGGTCACCACCCACCGCCGCCACCACCGGTTCAGCGACCGGCAGGGCGACCCGCACTCGCCCAACC
This sequence comes from Streptomyces somaliensis DSM 40738, assembly GCA_012396115.1. Taxonomy (GTDB): domain Bacteria; phylum Actinomycetota; class Actinomycetes; order Streptomycetales; family Streptomycetaceae; genus Streptomyces; species Streptomyces somaliensis. The sequence goes on from JAAXOU010000037.1 coordinate 9,159, forward strand.
TGCACGGCCGGGACCTCAGGGCCCGCGTGCGCGGCCTGTGGTACGCGCACATGCCCTGGATGCTCAGCCCGGAGACCACCAAGTGGACCGTCTTCGGACCCGACGTGCTGCGCAACCGGCGGCTGATGTACTACCACCGCACCTACCCGCTGTGGGTGGTCACCGGGCTGCTGGTCCCCGCCGCGGTCGGTCTAGCGGTGGAGGGCACCGCGACGGCGGCGCTGACCGGCCTGGTCTTCGGCGGTCTGGCGCGGATCTTCGTCGCCAACCAGGCGTCCTGGTGCGTCGGCTCGGTCTGCCACGCCATCGGCAGCCGCCCCTTCGACAACGGGGATCGCAGCGCCAACAACTGGCCGGTGGCCGTCCTCACCTTCGGCGAGGGGCTGCAGAACAACCACCACGCCTTCCCCGGCTCCTACCGGCACGGCGTCACCTGGTGGGAGCCGGACCTCAGCGGCTGGCTCCTGGCCGGCCTCGGCAGGCTCGGCGTCGTCTGGGACCTGAGGGAACCCGACGGGGCCACCGTCGTCAAGCGCAGGAAGCAGGCCCGGGCCGCGGCGTGAGGACGCCCGCCCCACCGGCCCGCAACAGCGAGACAGGAGCGTTTCAGGTGTTCAAGAGGAAGAAGACGGTCCCGCGTCCCGAGGGACCGCTGACCGAGGAGTCGCTCAGGCGGTGGCTCGTCGACTACCTGGCCGTCCACGTCGAGATCCCCCGCGACAGCATCGACACGAGCAGGACGTTCGAGGCGCACGGCCTGGACTCCCGGGTGGCGGTCCAGGTCTCCGGGGCGCTGGAGAAGGTCGTCGAGCGCCGCCTCTCCCCGGGCCTGCTGTACGAGTACCAGTCCATCGACGCCCTGAGCGCGTACCTGGCCAGGGAACTCCGCCTGTAGCACGGGACGTTCTGCCACGAGGAGCGACATGGGCGCATTCGACTTCCCCTCGGCACCGGACGAGCACTTCCAGTCCTTCCTGCGCCAGGCGCAGAGCATCGAAGGCGAACGCCTGGCCGGTGCCATACCCAAGGAGTACTTCGAGCCGCGCGTCGGCAGGGGCGTGGCCGGGTTCGCGGTGAGCTGGCTGCTCTACGCGGGCGCGATCGCGGGCGTGGCGTGGGCCCCCCACCGACTGCTGTGGATCCCCCTGTGGATCGTCGCCGGCCTCGGCGGCTGGGGACTGCACTGCATCGCGCACGACTGCGGGCACGGCTCGTTCTCGCGGTCCCGCAGGCTCAACCACGCCGTCGGGCACGTCGCGCTGCTGCCGCTGATCTACCCCTTCCACGCGTGGCGGCACGTGCACAACATGCACCACGGCAGCACCAACCACCTGGAACTCGACACCGACTGGCGCCCCCTCCCGGCGGGGGTGTTCGACCGGATGCCGCTGTGGGGCAGGGCGCTCTACGTCTCCACCCGCACCTGGGCGTTCTGGGGCGGCACCGTCAACTACTGGATCGAGTCCGGGTTCCGCCCCGGGTTCTACCCCAAGGCCGGGCAGCGGCGGGAGGTGCGGCGCTCGATGGCGTTCGTCGCCGCCGCGGCCGTCCCCTACCTGGGCGCGCTGGTGTACTTCACCGGACCCTCCGGGCTGCTGCGCTACTTCGTCGCACCGTGGCTGGCCACCCACGCCTGGTTCAGCGCCACCACCCTCATGCACCACAGCGCCAGCGACGTGCCGTACCTGACGGCCGAGCACTGGACGCGCAACGCCGGCCGCCTGCTGGTCACCACCGACTACGTCTACCCCCGGTGGCTGCTGTTCCTGACGCACAACATCTCCCTCCACACGGCTCACCACGTGGCACCGGTGGTCCCGTTCTACAACCTGCCCAAGGCGCGGCAGGCGCTCAAGGATCGCTACCCGGGCCTGGTGCGGGAGCGGAAGTTCACCTTCGGGCAGATGTGGCGCATCATCCGCCACCTGCACTTCTACGACACCGAGTCCGGCTTCTACACCGACCTCTCCCGCAGCAGGGTGCCGACGGGCGCGGCGCCCTCCACGACCGCGGAGGGCACCCGGTGAAACGGTTTCCCGGGCGCAGGGCCGCGCACGCCGTCCTGGGGGCCGTGGCCCCCGGGACGGCGGTGCGGTGGGCCACCGACGTCTTCAGCGGCACGCGCACCCCCGGCCCGCGCCCCGACGACGTCCTGCCCATCGGGGCCCGGCGGTTCGCCGTCCGGGGCAGCGACGACGTCGCCCACGGGTTCCTGTGGGGCGGCGACGGCGAGAGCCGGGGCACGGTCCTCCTGGTGCACGGCTGGGCCGCCGACAGCAGCAGCATGCACTCCCTGGTGCCGCCGCTGCGCGCGCTCGGCCTGCGGGTGGCGGCCTTCGACGGCCCCGCCCACGGCGCCCACCCCGGGCACCGGACGACGATGACCCGGTACACCCGGGCCGTCGGGGCGGTCCTGGACACCCTCGGCGACGTCCGCGCGGTCGTGGCGCACTCGCTGGGCGGCATCGCGGCGATCGGCGCCGCGGCAGCCCGCCCGGGGGCCCCGCCGGAGTGCACCGTGCTGGTGGCCCCGGCCTGCACCCTCGGCGGGGTGCTCGACCGGTGGGACGGGGCGGGCCTGCGCCTCACCCCGGCGCTGGTGCGGGGCATCCGCGGCGAGCTGCACCGCCGCAACGGCGTACCGGTCGCCCACTGGGACGTGGTGGCGCTCGGGGCCCGGCTGGAGACCCCCGTACTCGTCGTGCACGACCCCGACGACCCGACGGTGCCCTACTCCGACGCGGAGGCCGCCGCCGCCGGGCTGAAGGACGCCCGCCTGATCCGCGCCCCGGGGACCGGGCACACGGGCATCCTCGTCTCCGGGGGCGTCGGCGGCACCGTCCGCGACTTCGTCGCCGCACACACCGACGGGGCCGGGAGCGGGGAGGGCGTCGTATGAACGACCGTTCCGGCAAGCGCGCGTGGATGTGCCTCCTGTGCGGCTGGGTCTACTACGAGGAACTGGGACTGCCCGAGGAGGGCATCCCGCCGGGCACCCGCTGGGAGGACGTCCCCGACGACTGGGAGTGTCCCGAATGCGGGGCGGCCAAGGAGGACTTCGTCATGGAGGAGCTGTGACCGCCGCACCGGGACGCGCCTGCGCCCGGGGCGCGTGACCCCCGTGCCGTCGGACGGTACGGCCGCTCGGGCGGCCCCCGGGCCCGGTGCGGAGGAGACGACGGCACCTTCGGCGCTCCCGGGCGGAGCACGCGCCCCGTGGGGGAACCGCTCCGCCGCGCCGGCCGCCGCCCTCCTCGCGCCCGGCGCCCGCCACTTCCCCGCGGGGCCCGAACACCACCCCGAATCGGGAGGGAGGCCGGAAGCGCGCCGCCCGATGCGGCAAGCTCGGGCCATGCACTCGTCCAGCAGCACCGTCCGGCCGTCCGGTCCCCCCGCGCCCCCGGGTGTCGTACCCGGCCGGGTGCCCGGCGAGCGGGGACAGGAGGCCCGCGCCCTCCTGGCACGGGACGGAGCCGTCGTCCTCACCGGTTGCGAGAACACCGCAGACGCCCTCGTGGTCGCCGCGGCCCGCGTCCTCGGCAGCCGCCTGCGCGAGCTGTACCCGCACCGCGTGCGCACCTCGACGGACGCCGACCCCGTCCACCTGCACGCCGACGGCCTCGACCTCGTCGTCGACGTCGGCGGCGTGCCCGGCAGGCGGCGCCACCCCGACGAGGACCACGTCCTCATCCAGTGCGTCCGGCCCGCCCCCTCGGGAGGCGACTCCTTCGCGGCCGACGCGTACGGCTTCGTCGACGGCCTGGCCTCGGCCGACCCCGCCCTCCTGGACTTCCTCACCGGAACCGACGTCGACCTGTACGGCCAGTGGGCCGGGCTGCGCGGACTCCCCGCCGCCCCGCGTGTCGCCCGGCACGTCGAGTACACCCGCACCGGCCGCCGCGTCGCCCGCCGCACCGACGGGGCCGCCCCCCTGCACCGCGACCCGGACGCCGACCGGGTGCGCGCCATGCTGGCCCGTTTCGACCAGGCCGTGCACGCCCTCGAACCGGCCCTGCCGCGCTTCGGGCTCGCCGAGGGCGACATCCTCGTACTCGACAACTACCGCTGCTGGCACGGGCGCGACGCGCACACCGGTGAGCGCACCGTCCGCATCCTCACCCTGCGGACGGCCGACGCCCGCTGAGGACGGCCCCACCGCGGGGCGCGGACCCGCGTCCCCCCTCGGGAGGAGGGAGCGCGGTGGCACGCGTTAAGCTGCAAGCGCCCCGCGGGGGAAGTCCGGTCCAAGTCCGGCGCTGACCCGCAACGGTGGGCGGAGCCCCGCACGGGGTTCCGCGAGCCCGATCACCCGCGGCGGCGAAGCTCCTGTCAATCGCCGTGGACTGCGAGAGGTGCTGCACGCGGCGCCCGGCGCCCGGGCCCGCTCCTTCGATCACGCAGGCGCACGGCCCGAGGCGAAAGCGACCCGTCTGTGGCCACGCTCCGCGACCGCATACCCGCCGCACCGCGCCGCACCGCGCGCGGCGGGCCCCCACCACCCCGGCGCGCCCCGCTGCCCCTGCTCGTGGCCGGCCTGTGCGCCGCGCTCCCGGCCTCCCTGGCCTGCGGGGCGGTCGTCGGGGGGTCGGGGCTCTCGTGGACCGAGGCGCTGCACCACCTCTGGGCGGGGCTGACCGGCGGGTCCATCGCTCCGGACCGGCTCCCCTCGTACACCATCGTGTGGGAACTGCGCTTCCCGCGCGCCGTGCTCGCGGCGGTCGTCGGCGCCGGTCTGGCATCGGTCGGCATCGCCGTCCAGGCCATGGTCCGCAACGCGCTGGCGGACCCGTTCGTCCTCGGCATCTCCTCCGGCGCGGCCGTCGGCGCCAACGCCGTGCTCATCTTCGGCGCCTTCGGCGCGCTCGGCGTCTGGGCGCTGTCCACGGCGGCGTTCCTCTCCGCCCTCGCCGCCATGGCGCTGGTGTACGCGATCGCCCGGACCCCGCGGGGCCTGACCCCGCTCCGGCTCGTACTGACCGGTACCGCGATGTACTACGGCTTCTCGGCCGCCACCACGTTCATGGTGTTCGCCGCCGAGCGCGGCGAAGCGGCCCGGTCCGCGATGATGTGGCTGCTCGGCAGCCTGGGCGGGGCGAGCTGGTCCTCCGTGCCGATCGCCGCCGTCGCGGTGCTCGGCGGCCTCGTCCACCTCGGCTGGTCGGCCCGGCGCCTGAACGCCCTGGCGATGGGCGACGAGGCCGCCGCCGCGCTGGGGGCGGACCCCGGGCGGCTGCGCAGGGAGCTCTTCCTCACGGCCTCCGCCGTCACCGGGGCCGTGGTCGCGGTCAGCGGGGCGATCGGCTTCGTGGGCCTGATGGTCCCGCACGCCGCCCGGATGCTGGTCGGGGCGGACCACCGCCGGCTGCTGGTCGTCGCGCCCCTGGCCGGCGCCGTGCTGCTGATCTGGGTCGACATCCTGTCGCGGGTGGTGCTCGCCCCCGCCGAACTGCCGCTGGGCGTACTGACGGCCGCGGTCGGCGTGCCCTGCTTCGTCCTGCTCATGCGCCGCCGCACCTACACCTTCGGAGGTGCCTGATGCGGCTCGACATCGACGCGGTCACCGTGGAGGTCTCCGGTACGAGACTGGTGGAGGACGTCTCGCTGCGGGCGGACAGCGGCCGGGTCGTGGGGCTCGTCGGGCCCAACGGCAGCGGCAAGTCGACCCTGCTGCGGTGCGCGTACCGGGCCCTGCGCCCCACGGCCGGTGCGGTGCGTCTCGACGGCGACGACCTGCTGGCCATGAGCACGCGCGAAAGCGCGCGCCGGCTCGCGGCCCTCCCGCAGGAGGCGGCCGCCGAGTTCGACTTCACGGTGGCCGAGGTCGTGGCCATGGGCAGGCTGGCGCACCAGGGGGCGGTGGCCCGGGAGACCGACGAGGACCGGCGCGTGTGCGCCGCCGCACTGGAAGGGGTCGGTGCCGGCCACCTGGCCGACCGCGGCTTCCTCACGCTCTCCGGCGGCGAGAGGCAGCGGGTCCTGATCGCCCGCGCGCTCAGCCAGCAGCCGCGGGTCCTGGTGCTGGACGAGCCCACCAACCACCTCGACATCGCCCAGCAGCTGGAGATCCTGGCCCTGGTCCGGGCCAGCGGGCTGACCGTGCTCACCGCGCTGCACGACCTCGACCTCGCCGCGCTCCACTGCGACCTCGTCCACGTCGTCGACGGCGGGCGGATCGTCGCTTCCGGCGCCCCCCACGACGTTCTCACGCCCGCCCTGCTGGCCGACGTCTTCGGCGTACGGGCACACCGCGTCCCCCACCCGGAGACGGGCGCGGTGCGGCTGCTCTTCGACCGTCTCCCCGCCCAGTAGCACACCGTCCCGGTCCGCCCCCGAAGGAGTCGCCGCCCCATGCCGAACCGTGCCCGTCCCGCCGCCCCCGTCCCCGCCCTGGCCGCCGCCCTGGTCCTCGCCGTCGCCGTCACCGGATGCGGGGCGGACGTCTCGCCGGAGGGGGCGAAGGGGGGCGGAGCCCGGGCGTCCGACGGCCACTACCCGGTCACGATCGAGAACTGCGGCGAGAGGAGGACGTTCCAGAGGGCCCCGCGGCGAGTGGTCACCAACGACGTGGGGATCACCGAGATCATGTTCGCCCTGGGCCTCGAGGAGCACATGGCGGGGTACGTCATGCCCGACGACAGGGGCGACCTCGCGAAGGTGCCGTGGAGGGACGGCTACCGGAAGGCCCAGTGGCTCTCGAAGGAGCGGATCAACAAGGAACTGGTCCTGAACGCCCGCGCCGACCTGGTCTTCGCGGGCTGGAACTACGGCTTCGACGAGGGCGAGGGGTTCACGCCCGCCGCGCTGCGGCGCGTGGGCGTCGACTCGTACCTCCTCAGCGAGTCGTGCCGCAACGGGCGGGGCAAGGCCCGCGGGGTGATGCCGCCGCTCGACGCGCTCTACACGGACCTGCGGAACCTGGGGAAGGTGTTCGACGTCGAGGACAGGGCCGAGGCCCTCATCGCCTCGTTCCGCGAGCAGGTGGCCGAAGCGCAGGCGAGGGCCCCGAAGGGCGCCGACCGGCCGCGGGTGTTCCTCTACGACAGCGGGCAGGACAAGCCGTTCACCTCCGGCGCCTTCGCCGGGGCCCACGACATCATCACCAGGGCCGGCGGCGACCACGTCATGAAGGACCTCCGGGACAGCTGGACCACCGTGGGCTGGGAGACGGTCGTCGCCCGCGACCCCGAGGTCATCGTGATCAACGACTACGGCGACACCACCGCGGAGCAGAAGCGCGAGTTCCTCAAGTCCTACGAGCCGCTCGCGAACGTCTCCGCCGTCAGGAACGACCGGATCGTCGTCCTCGACTACGCCGACCTCGTCGAGAGCCCGCGCAACCCCGCGGCCGTCGGCTCACTCGCGGAGTACCTGGCAAGCCTCCGCCCCTGAACCCCGTACCCGCCCCGGCGGACCGTCCACCCCGGGCGGTCGGCGCGCGCCGCCGGGAGCACGGCGGTACCCGCCGACCAGCCGACCGCCGGCGGCCCACCGGGCGGGGCCCGGAGCGGGGAGCCGTACGAGCCGGACACGACCCGTACGGCAGACGCACCGGATCCGCCGGACGCGCCGGACTTGCCGGACTTGCCGGACGCGGAGCGGACACGGTCCGGACCTCTCGCGCCGCGCGGCCGGGCGCCGGTGGGCGGGGTGCCCCCGTCCACGGGATGGCGTCCGCCCACCGGGGGCCGGTACCGGCGGGCTCGCGTGTCCGACCGCCGCGAGGTGTCGGTGCCGCCGAGCGCGGCAGTGGCCTTCCGCGGTCTCCGGCGGGTTGTCCCGCGGTCCCGCCGCTCCTGCGTCGGCTTGTGGTGCCGCCGTGGTTCCGCAGGACGTTCCGGGCCCTGCCGGAGGCCGGGTCCCCCTTCTCGTCGAACTCCTCCTTCGTGAGGGCCGGCTCGGTGAGGTGCGGCGGAATGCCCGTACCGTCGAAGGTCCTGCCCGGCCCGGTCGGCAACTCCTCGTTCGGCAGCCGGGCCGACATGCCGTCGGGGAGCGCCCTGGCGGGTGTGCCCGTGTGCCAGGTCCGCGCGGTGGCATCCGCGGGCGTGCGGGCCTCCGGCCCGTCGCGGACCGTCCGTCAGACGCGTTCGTAGGCGGTGCCGGCCTCGTTCCTGCGCAGCAGCCCCTCGTCCACGAGGGCACGGCGCAGGCTCACCCAGTCGTCGAACCACTCGCCGCAGATCGCGTTGACCTTGGCCTCGGAGTACGTCACACCGGGCTCGAACGAGTCCTTCACCACGGCCAGGACGCGGCTGCGTACCTCCGCCTCGCCCGGAACGGACGTGAGCCGGCCACGGCGGAAGTAGGAGCCCGCGCCGTCTCCGCTGCCCCTGCCGGAGATCCTGACCTCGGCTTGGACCGCGTGCCGGAACGTGTCGTCGAGCAGCGTGTAGGTGCGCTTTTCGCTGTCGAAGGCGGCGATCCGGCCGTCCGTCAGCTTCCGCAGCGCCGCGGCGGCGGCCGGTGGGCGGAGCTTGGCCAGTTCGGCGACCTCGGCCACGGAGGTCGCGCCGAGGGCGAGGGCGGCGTAGGCGGCGCGCCGGTCGGTCTGGGCGAGGAGGCCGACCAGGTCGCGGCAGGAGGGCGAGTGGTCCTCGGCGGGGGCCGTGTTCATGGTGTCCGTTCCGGTTGTCGTTCGGGGCGCCGATCCTCGTCGGGGCCTCGGGCGCCCCTACACGTACCGTGATCCCGGGGTGCCGTGGAAAGCGGTTTACGGCGGAGGGAGTCCTTCTCGGCCATGCCGTTCGGTGCGGGGCCGCGCCGAGAGGGTCGGGAGCCGCCGGGCTCCCCGGCCGTGTGGGACCGCGCGACGCGTGAGAAGGCCTGGCGGGTGAGTGGGACACCGCCGACCCCCCTGCGATACCGCTCCGACGGACCGGAGGGCGCCCCCGTCCTGGTCCCGGGCTCCTCGCCGGACACCACCCGGCACCTGTGGGACCGTCAGGTGTCCGGTCTGACCGTGCGTCACCGGGTGATCCGCTTCGACCTGCCCGGCCCCGGCGGGGCCCCCGCCGACCCCGTCCCGTCCGTGGTCGGGCTCACCGACCGGCTCCTCATCACCCTCGACGGCCTCGGCGTCCGCCGCTTCGGGCACGCCGGCGCCGCGATCGGCGCGGCGATCGGCACGGACCTCGCCCTGCGCGCCCCGCACCGGCTCGCCTCCCTCGCCCTGGTCGCCGCGTCGCCCCGCTTCGGCACCGCCGACGAGTACCGGCGGCGCGGCGTCGTCGCCCGGCCCCCGTACGCCCGGCGGCTCGGCGGGCTCGGCGGCAGCGTCCACCGCCGGCCGGCCCCGGGGGCTCGCACGGAGGCGCGGGCGCCCCGCCGTCGGACCCCGCCGTTAGGCTGTCCGGCATGCGCATCGCGACCTGGAACGTCAACTCGATCACCGCCCGGCTGCCCCGCCTGCTGGCCTGGCTGGAGAGCAGCGGCACGGACGTGCTGTGCGTCCAGGAGACCAAGTGCGGCGCCGAGCAGTTCCCCGCCGCCGAGCTGCGCGAGCTGGGCTACGAGTCGGCGGTGAACGCCACGGGCCGGTGGAACGGCGTCGCCCTGCTCTCCCGGGTCGGCCTGGAGGACGTGGTGCGCGGTCTGCCCGGGGGGCCCGGGTACGAGGGCGTGCAGGAGCCGCGGGCGGTCTCCGCGACCTGCGGCCCCGTCCGCCTCTGGTCGGTGTACGTGCCCAACGGCCGCGAGGTCGCCCACGACCACTACGCGTACAAGCTGCGCTGGCTGGAGGCCCTCCGGGCCGCCGTCGCCGAGGACGCGGCGGGTCCGCGCCCCTTCGCCGTGCTCGGCGACTTCAACGTCGCGCCCACCGACGACGACGTGTGGGACCGCTCCCTCTTCGAGGGCTCCACGCACGTCACGGAGCCCGAGCGGGCCGCGCTGGAGGCCCTGCGCGGGACGGGCCTGAGCGACATCGTGCCGCGTGCCCTCAAGTACGACCGCCCCTTCACCTACTGGGACTACCGACAGTTGGGCTTCCCGAAGAACCGCGGCATGCGCATCGACCTGGTGTACGGCAACGGGCCGTTCGCCGACGCCGTCCGGGACGGCTACGTCGACCGCGAGGAGCGCAAGGGCAAGGGGGCGTCCGACCACGCCCCCGTCGTCGTCGACCTCGACGTGTAGCCGGGCGCCGCCCGCGGCGGTCCTGCGCGTCCCGTAGTGCGCGGGCCCGCGGGGTGACACGCTGGGCCGTATGGACATCCCTTTTCTGGACTCCTGGCGCAGACGGCGTACCGGCGGACGGAGCACGGTCCTCGCCTCCGCCTTCGAAAGAGACCCGCAGGGCGTCGCCGGCCTGCTCTCCGAGTGCGCCCTGCTGCGTTCCCGGGCCGAGGGGGCGGGGGTGCCGCTCGACGACACCCCGCGCTCCCTGGAGGCCCTCGACCAGCTGCCGCCGCGCTGGCGCGAGGACCCCGAGGAGCTGCCGTGGCTGGGCAACGACGCGGGCCTGTACCTCGGCACGGTGATCGTGCGCACCGTGCCGGGCGCCGTGTGGGACGTCCTGCCCGGCGGCCGCGTCGTGGTCCGCCTGGCCTCCGGACGGGAGGTCGACGTCGTCGGTGCGGGCCTCGACTGGGCGATCTCCGGCTCGCCCCAGCTGTCGCAGACCTACGGGGAGGCGGCCGAGGGGCGCTGACCACACCTCCGGCACTCGTCCCGTTTCATCATGAAATACCGTTAATGCCCGATTCCCGTGTCGGGGTGTGGAGCCCCCTCCCCGGCTGGATAGTTTGCGCTGGCCCCGGTACCCGCGAGGGAGAGGGAGGTCTCCAGTACGGTCCGGCGGCGGCCGAAGATCACTCCACGCGCAGCGGCACCGACAGGTACGAGGGGTCGGACGGCGGCGAGGAGAAGGTCAGCCGCGCGCCGGCCGGGTTGTGTTCGATGTACAACGGGTCGGCGGTGTCGACGACCAGGGCGAGCCGGTGCCCGGCCGGCACGTCGTACGCCGTCGAGAACAGCTCCAGGTCCACCGTGAACGGCTCGCCGGGCGTCTTCCCGTGGAAGGTGTGGGGGGCGTTGCTCACCAGCCTGCCGACGCCCAGGGGCCCCACGTCGTACAGGTACGCCACCAGGGTGCCGCTGCTCGCGGTGCCGGTGACGGTGGTGTGCAGCCGCGCCGTGCCGCGCACGCGCCGCGCCGTCGGGTACGGCTCCGACTGCCAGACGGCGGCGTACGAGCGGGGGAGCAGCGGCACCGACACGGTCGGCGGGATCCGGAGGAACTGGTCGAGGGCGTTGGACAGCATGAGGGTGCCGCCGTTGGCGCCCGAGTCCACGCCGGTGCGGATCCGCCGGTCGCCGAGGGGGAGGCGCTCCTCGCGCGCGCCGACCGACGCCCAGTCGGCGTACCCCTCGTAGCCGCCGGAGGTGCGGGGCCCGAGCTGGACGGGCCGTTCGCGGTCGATGCCGTTGTCGACGCCCCTGAGGTGGTGGTCGAACCAGCGGTGGGCGCTGGTCCAGGTGTCGTTGGGCAGTCCCAGCAGGCCGGTGCCCTCGGCGGTGGCGTGGTCCCCGGGGCGGAACTCCAGGCGCTTGGGGCCGGTGAGCCGCTCGTAGAAGGAGGCGTACTGGTTGGGCGGGAAAATCGTGTCACCCCAGGCGTTGCCGAGCATGACGGCGGCGCCGTTGGCGTTGATGCGGTCGAGGTACGTGGCGGGGGAGCGCTTGCGTCCCCACTCGATCAACTCGCGCTCGCTGTCCAGGTTCGAGGAGAGGAAGTTCGCGAGGATGCGCTGGAGTTCGGGACCGGGGCGGCCGGTGAGGTACCCGGAACCGCCGAGCATGGCGGCGGCCTGGAGGTGCTGGGTGCGGCCGCTGTAGATGGAGCCGACCAGGTCGGCCCAGCCGCTGAGGGCCACGACGGCCTTGATCCGCTTGTCGTGCGCGGCGGCGAGGAGGGCGATCCCGGCGCCGTAGGAGACACCGGCCATGCCGATCCGGTCGGGGTCGGCGGGGGTGTGGGCGAGGGCCCAGTCGACGACCGCGGAGGCGTCGGCGACGTCGCGCGGGCCGGCGACCTCGATGTGGCCGCCGGACTGCCAGAAGCCGCGCGAGTTGTAGCTGACGACCACGTACCCGGTGTCCGCCAGCCTGCGGGCCTGGGCCAGGTACTCGATCTGCGGCATGCTCCAGCTGGTGGGGAGCACGATGACCGGGTAGCGACGGGTGCCGGTGGCGTCGGAGGGGGTGACGACGTTGGCCTTGAGGACGGTGCCGCCGTCCCCGGCGATGTCGACGAACCGGACGCCGGACGTCTCGGCGGCCCCGGCCGCGACGGCGGTCACGGGGGCGGTGCCGGCCGTGGCGGCGGGCGCGAACCCGAAGGCCGCCCCCGTGGCCAGGACGGCGGCGGCGGTGCCGACGGCCGCGGTGCGCATGGCTGTGCGCGCGTGTCGCATGGGTCGCTCCTCGTTCGCGTGTCCGCGGGGCTGGAAGTGACCCGACGGTAACCCCTGGGGATTACCTCAGGTAACAGTCAGGTGGGTTACGTGACGGTAACAATGAGCCCGCGCGGTCCCCGGCGGGACGGGCCGCACGGGTCCACCGGCCGTCGCGCCGGTGCGGTACCCGTCCGCGCGCGGGGCGGCGGGGCGGCCGACGGGGAGACCCCCGGGAAGTGCGCCCGGCTCCGGGTCGAACGCGTCCCCGGGGTCGCGCCGGGCGGCCCCCGGACCTCTGACGCACCGCTCCGCCCGCCGCCCACCGGACGCCGGCTCCCGCCTCCGGCGCGTCCCCGTCCCCGCCTCCCCGCGCCCCCGGCACGCCGGAGGCGGGGGCGCGCGGCGGTCCTGACGCACCGTGCGGTCTGAAGTTACCCTGCCCGGAAGCCCGTTGACCGGAGGTAACCGCATGCGTCGCCCCACCGTACGGAACGTGTCCCTCGCCGTCGCCGCCGCGACGGTCCTCGCGGTCGGCGCGGCCGCACCACCCGGCCCCGCGCCCTCCGCGACCGCGCCCGCCGTCCCGGCGCCCGCGAAGCAGCCCGTTGCCGTCGGGTACGGCGGGGCCGTCTCCAGCGTCGACCCCGACGCGTCCGCGGCCGGGATCGAGGTGCTGCGCGCGGGCGGCAACGCCGTCGACGCCGCCGTCGCCACCGCCGCCGCCCTCGGCGTCACCGAGCCGTACTCGGCGGGCATCGGCGGGGGCGGCTACCTCGTCCACTACGACGCCCGCACCCGCACCGTCCACACCGTCGACGGCCGCGAGACCGCGCCCCGTTCGGCGGACGCCTCCCTCTTCCTGGAGGACGGCAAGCCCATCCCCTTCGAGGAGGGAATGACCGGCGGCCTCGGCGTCGGCACCCCCGGCACCCCCGCCACCTGGGACTCCGCCCTCGACGCCTGGGGCACCAAACCGTTGAAGGAACTGCTGAGACCGGCTGTGCGGCTGGCCAGGAACGGCTTCGTCGTCGACGAGACGTTCCGCGAGCAGACCCGTGAGAACGAGGACCGCTTCCGGGACTTCCCGGCCAGCGCCGAGCTGTTCCTGCCGGGCGGCGAACTGCCGGTCGTCGGCTCGGTCATGAAGAACCCCGACCTCGCCCGCACCTACGAGAAGCTGGCCCGCCAGGGCGCCGGGGCGCTCTACCGGGGCGACCTGGCCCGCGACATCGTCCGCACCGTCCGCACCCCGCCCGTGCGGCCCGGCGCCGATCGCACCGTGCGGCCCGGCGACCTGACGGTGCGGGACCTCGCGGAGTACGAGACGATCTTCCGGCGCCCCACCAAGGTCTCCTACCGGGGCCTCGACGTGTACGGCATGGCACCGTCCTCGTCGGGCGGCACCACCGTCGGCGAGGCGCTCAACATCCTGGAGGGAACGGACCTGTCGCGCGCCTCCCAGGAGAGGTACCTGCACCGGTTCGTCGAGGCCAGCCGCGTCGCCTTCGCCGACCGCGGGAGGTGGGTGGGCGACCCGGCCTTCGAGGACGTGCCGGTGCGGGGGCTGCTGTCACAGCGGTTCGCGGACTCCCGGGCCTGCCTCATCAGCGACGACAAGGCCCTGACCAGCCCGCTCGCGCCCGGGGACCCGCGCAACCCCGAGCCCTGCGCCACGACCGGCAAGGCGGTCTCGACGACGTACGAGGGCGAGGACACCACCCATCTGACGGTCTCCGACCGCTGGGGCAACGTCGTCGCCTACACCCTCACCATCGAGCAGACCGGCGGCAGCGGCATCACCGTGCCGGGCCGCGGCTTCCTCCTCAACAACGAGCTGACCGACTTCTCCTTCGCCCCGGTCGACCCGGCGGTCCACGACCCGAACCTGCCCGGTCCCGGCAAGCGCCCGCGCTCCTCGATGTCCCCGACCATCGTCCTGGACCGCGACGCCCGCCCCGTCCTGGCGCTCGGCTCGCCCGGCGGCTCCACCATCATCACCACCGTCCTGCAGACCCTCACCGGTGTCGTCGACCGGGGCCTCCCGCTGGTCGACGCGATCGCCGCGCCGCGCGCCAGCCAGCGCAACCGGCCCGTCACCGACCTCGAGCCCGGCCTGTACGACAGTCCGCTGCGCGCCCGCCTCACCGCACTGGGCCACGCCTTCCGGCGGACGCCGGAGATCGGCGCCGCCACCGGGATCCAGCGCCTCCCGGACGGACGCTGGCTGGCCGCCGCCGAAACGGTCCGCCGGGGCGGCGGGTCCGCGATGGTCGTCCGCCCGGCGGGCTGACGGACGGGCCCGCCCGGCGGGGGCGGCGCGGGCCG
>JAAXOU010000370.1 GCA_012396115.1 Streptomyces somaliensis DSM 40738
CGCGGCCCCGCCACCGGGCGGCCGTCCGCCCGGGTTCACCCGTCCGGCTCAGCGCGGGGAGGCGTCGGCCGGCCGGGGAACGGGGGCCGGCCGGGCGCGCGGCCCGGACTCCTCGGCGTAACCCGAGTTGCGGGGTGTCCCGGGGTCACCGGCAATGGACCCAGGGCCCTGCCCATCGCACTCGCTGTCTCCCTGAGGCGGGCCCGCAGCCAGGAAGGATCCAGCATGGCCCATAACGAGAGGGCGTTCCCCGTGGAAGGACTCCAGGGTGAGACGGCCTACGACTCGAACGGCGAGAAGATCGGCACGATCGGCCAGGTCTACGTCGACGACCGGCTCGGCACCCCGGAGTGGGTGACCGTCAGGACCGGCATGTTCGGCACCAAGGAGACCTTCGTCCCCCTGGCCGGCGCCCGTCGGCGGGGCGGGGAGCTCCACGTGCCGTACGTCAAGGACATGATCAAGGACGCCCCCCGGATCGACGTCGACGAGCACCTCGACGCCGCCGAGGAGCAGCGCCTCTACCGCCACTACCAACTGACCCCGGGCGGCGCCGCGGGCACGGCGGGCACGGCGGGCACGACCGCCGGGGGCATGGCCTCGGGCCGTGCCCACCAGGGCCGCCAGCCGGCCGCCGCGATGCGCTCCGGCGCGGGCGACGAGGGCCTGACCCGCTCCGAGGAGCAGGTGCAGGTCGGCACGGAGCAGTACGAGGCGGGGCGCGCCCGCCTGCGCAAGTACGTCGTCACGGAGGACGTGACCACGACCGTGCCGGTGAGCCACGAGGAGGTCCGCGTGGTGCGCGAGCCCATCCGGCCCGGTGAGCGCGCGGCCCCCATGGAGGACACCGAGCAGGAGGTGACCCTGCACGCCGAGCGCCCGACGGTGAGCAAGAAGTCCGTCCCCGTCGAGCGCGTCCGCCTGGAGACCGAGAAGGTCACCGAGCAGCAGGACGTCACCGAGCAGGTGCGCAAGGAGAAGATCGAGTACGACGACGACCGGTCCGGACGCGGTCGTGGAACCGAACGCGGCCGGGGGCCCAAGCACGGGCCGAACCGGTGATCGGCGAAGGAGGAGCCATGCGACGCACGATTGTCGGTACTTTCCTGACCGCGGCGCTGGTCGCGGGTCCCGCCGCGGCCACCGCGGCGGCCCAGGCACCGGTGGCGGACCAGACCGCCGCTGTCCAGGTACTGGCCCAGGAGAACCGCGACAACGACGACGACAACGGCGGCTGGGGCCTGTGGGGTCTCGCCGGCCTGCTGGGTCTGCTGGGTCTCATCCCCCGCCGTTCCAAGTCGCACGGCACGAACCCCCGCGGCACCAGCCCGGGCACGGGGGGCGGCGCCCACCCCACGGACCGGATCTGAGTCGCCCGCGGTGGCGCGCCGGGACCGCCGGGGTCGGCGCCGTGGGGGATTTCGCGAACCGGGGGCGGACCGTGCTCCGCGAGTGGTGCGACGAGCCGCCGGTGCGAGGCCGCCGGTGGTTCCCGGGCCGGTGGCGCGACCGCCGGCACGAGGGGGAGCACCGCGTGCCGGGGATCGTCGGCGGCCGTCCTCGACGGCGGCGCCCCGGGCGTCAGGTCCGTCCGCGGTGCCGCCAGCCGCGCACGCCCAGCACCACCGCGGCGACCGCCACCGCGGCCAGCGGCAGCATCCAGTCCGGCACCGCGCCGCCCACCCGCGCGACCAGGCGCTCCACCTCGAACGAGGCGTCCACGGACAGCGGCCCGGGCAGGACCCTCGTACCGTCGGAGACCAGGAACACGGTGCCCAGCAGTACGAAGAGGGCGCCCGACAGCAGCGACGTGGTGTGCAGTTCCAGCCGGCCCCACCGCACCGCCCGTCCGCGCAGCCAGGCGCGGCGCCCCAGGTCGTACCGCTCCCACAGCAGCGCCAGCACGAACAGCGGCACGGCCATGCCCAGCGCGTACACCGCCAGCAGCAGTCCGCCGTACACGGGGCTGCCGCCCACCGCCGCCACCGTCAGGACGCCGCCCAGGATCGGCCCCGCGCAGAACCCCGCCAGCCCGTACACCAGGCCCAGCGCGTACACCGACACCGCCGTCGTCGGGCGGATCCGGCCGCTCGCCTCCGCGATCCGGCGCGGCGCGAAGCCCAGGCCCAGCACCTGTGCGGCGCCCAGCGCGACGACCAGCCAGCCGCCCGCCGTCACCAGCAGGTCCCGGTTGCCGTGGAAGAACCGCCCCGCCAGCGAGCCGGCCGCGCCCAGCGGCACCAGCGTCGTCGCCAGGCCCGCGTAGAAGACGCCGGTGCGGACGAGCAGCCGGGCCGCCGAGTCGATCGAGTACGCGAAGAACGCCGGCAGCAGCAGCGCGCCGCACGGACTGACCAGCGCCAGCAGGCCGCCCAGGAACGCGGCCAGGTAGCCGACGTCCGTCACCGGCCCGCCCTCGCCGCCGCCTCGTCGATCGCGGCGGCGAACGTCTCCAGCGGCTGGGCGCCGGCGATGGGCCGACCGTTGACCAGGAACGACGGCGTGGCCGTCGCGCCCAGGGCGTACCCCTCCTCCTGGTCCCGGCGCACCGCCCGCCGGGCCTCCGCGCCGTTCAGGTCGCGGGCGAACCGGGTGAGGTCCGGCACGCCGGCCTCCCGCGCGAGGGCCACCAGCCGGTCCTCGCCGAAGCCCTTCTCCCCGGCCCCCTCGGCGTACGCCGCCCGGTGGAACTCCCAGAACCGGCCCTGCCGCCCCGCCGCCCACGCGGCCCGGGCGGCGCCCTCCGACTCCTCGCCGAGGACCGGGAAGTTCCGCCACTCGATGCGCAGCACGCCCTTCTCGACGTACTCCTCCACCAGCCGCGGCTCGGTGTCGCGGGCGAACTTCCCGCAGTACCCGCACGCGAAGTCGGCGTACTGGACCAGCACGACCGGCGCGTCGACGCGGCCCACCGCGAGGGCGTCCCCCGCGTCGCGGCGGGCCGACCGCTCCGCCCCGGGGCGGACGCCCTCCCCGGTGGCGGGGGCGGAGGCCGGCGCGGCGCCGGACGCCTCCCGGTCGGCGGGCTTGGTGGCCGTGTACGAGGCGAACGCGAGCAGTACGGCGGCGATCGCGACCCCCGCTCCGACGGCGTACGGCTTCAGGGACGGCGACTTCGTGGACATGGGTGTGCTCCTGCGGTGCGGTGGCGGGTGGGAGGGCGGTGCGGCGGGGAGGCGCCGCCCGCTACACGCGCAGGATCGACAGGTCCATCGGGGAGGGCGGTACGAGCGCGGGCGGGGCCCGCCCCGGACCGGTC
>JAAXOU010000371.1 GCA_012396115.1 Streptomyces somaliensis DSM 40738
CCCGCGGCGGCTGGCGCGCCGTACCGGCCGGGCCGCCGCACCGGACCGCGTACGCGGGCGCCGCCGCGAACCGCGCGCCGGGCAAAGCCGTTGCGCCGCCCCGTCGTGATCACGACGATGGCGGTCATGAGCGCACGTCTACGCGAGATCGCGCGGCAGACCGAGGAGATCGTCTCGGCGGGCCGCTACCGGGTCCCCGGCGGCGAGGTCCACATCGCCGAGTCCGTCGCCCGGGCCCTCGCCGGCACCACCCTGCACGGTCCCGAACCCGTCCCCGCCACCCCCGACACCGGCCGGACCACCCGGATCGAGGTCACCGGGGAGTCCAGCACGCAGGCCGCCCGGCGGCTCGCCGACGCGGCCCCCGGCGAGCCGGTCTCCGTCCTCAACTTCGCCTCCGCCCGCAACCCCGGCGGCGGCTACCTCAACGGCGCCCAGGCCCAGGAGGAGGCCCTGTGCCGTGCCTCCGCTCTCCACGCCACCCTGCTGCGCGCCCCGGAGTACTACGAGCACCACCGCGCCGACCGCGACCCGTTCTACACGGACCGGGTCATCCACTCGCCCGGCGTGCCGGTCTTCCGCGACGACCGCGGCCACCTCCTGGACCGCCCGTACACGGTGGGCTTCCTGACCTCGCCCGCCCCCAACGCGGGCGTCATCCGCGCCCGTACGCCCGAGCGGGCCGCACGCGTACCGGCCGCCCTGGCGTCGCGGGCCGAGCGGGTCCTGGAGACGGCCGTCGCCCACGGCTACCGGCGCCTGGTGCTGGGCGCCTGGGGCTGCGGCGTCTTCCGCAACGACCCGGCCGACGTGGCGGGCGCCTTCCGGGCGCTGCTCACCGGGGAGGGCCGGTTCGCCGGCCACTTCGACGAGGTCGTGTTCGGCGTGCTGGACCGGACGCGGGAGGGGCGGACGTCGGCCGCGTTCCGTGCGGCGTTCGCGGCGGGGCAGGGCCCGCGGTCCCCGGTTCGGGACGCGGCCGGCGCCCGGCGCCCCTCCGAGGTGCGCCGGGCGCCGCACCTCCCCTAACGTCACGACCATGAACACACAGCAGCGGCACCCGCGGCGCCTGGAGGTCCTGATCGTGCCCGAGCACGCGGAGGGACACGACGCCGCGCACCTGACGGAGGTGGCCATCCGCTCGGCCGTGGTGGACGCCACCGGCGAGACGGGCGCCTCCGGCTACCCCCGGTACGCCGGCGGCGGCGTGGTCGCGGACATCGACCCGGAGACCCGCACCGTAGAGGCGCTCCTGGTGGACGGGGCGGAGCTGGACTACGGCCTGTCGGCACGGGTCGCCGAGCCGCGCGGGGACTGAGGCCGGCGCCGGGCCCGTGGGATGGGCGTTGACACCGGCCGCCCCCGGGCCGGAGACTCGCCCCATCGATGGTGAATACACGTTCACCGCACATGCGCGCGCGTGCGGCTCGGCACGCGCGCACCAGGCCGTGGGAGAGCCCCGATGAGCATCCGCGACGTCTACATCGTCGACGCCGTCCGCACGCCGATCGGCAAGGCCGGCGGCGCCCTCTCCCAGGTACGCCCCGACGACCTCGCGGCGCACGTCGTACGGGCGCTGGTCGACCGCACGCCGGACCTCGACCCGGCTCGGATCGACGACGTCTACTTCGGCGACGCCAACGGGGCCGGCGAGGACAACCGCGACGTGGCCCGCATGGCGGTCCTGCTCGCCGGCCTGCCCACCACGGTCCCCGGCGTGACCGTCAACCGGCTGTGCGGCTCCGGCCTGGAAGCGGTCGTGCAGGCGGCCCGCGCCATCGCCCTGGGCGACGCGTCGGTCGTCCTGGCGGGCGGCGTCGAGTCGATGTCGCGCGCCCCCTGGGTGCTGCCGAAGCCCGAGCGCGCGTTCCCCGCCGGACACCAGCAGCTGTATTCGACGACGCTGGGCTGGCGCATGGTCAACCCCAGGCTGCCGGACGAGTGGACCGTGCCGCTGGGCGAAAGCGCGGAGCAGATCGCCGACAAGCACGCCATCAGCCGCGAGGAGCAGGACGCCTACGCGCTCGCCAGCCACCGCAAGGCCGCCCGGGCGTGGGCGGACGGCCTCTTCGACGGCGAGATCGCCCCCTACGAGGGCGTGGACCTGGCCCGTGACGAGTGCGTCCGGGACACGACGTCCATGGAGGCCCTGGCCAAGCTGAAGCCGTCGTTCCGCAAGGACGGCAGGGTGACCGCGGGCAACTCCTCGCCGCTCAACGACGGTGCGGCGGCCCTCCTCCTCGTCGACGAGGAGGGCCTGCGCGCCTGCGGCCGCGAACCGCTCGCGCGGATCCGCGCGTCGGCGGTGACGGGCATCGAGCCGCAGCTGTTCGGGCTCGGCCCGGTGGAGGCGGTCCGGCGGGCCCTGGACCGGGCGGACCGCACCTTCGCGGACCTGGCCCTCCTGGAGCTGAACGAGGCGTTCGCGGCGCAGGTGCTCGGCTGCCTGGCCGAGTGGCCGGAACTGGACCCGCGGATCGTCAACCCGCGCGGCGGCGCGATCGCCATCGGCCACCCGCTCGGCGCGTCCGGCGCCCGCCTGGCGGGCTCGGTCGCCCACCAGCTGGCGGCGGCGGGGTCGGGCACGGGAGTGGCGGCGCTGTGCATCGGCGTGGGCCAGGGCATCGCGGTGGTCCTGGAGCGGTGAGCGCGGGCGGGGCCCGCCGGGGCCCCGCCGCGTCCGCCCCGCCGGGGTCAGCGCCCGCCGCCGTCCGCCCCGGCCTCCTCGATCGCCTTCCGCACGGCGTCCATGTCCAGCCCGCGGGCCTGCCCGATGACGTCCTCCAGAACGGCCTCGGGCAGGGCGCCGGGCTGGGCGAACACGGCGACGTTCTCCCGGACCACCATCAGGGTCGGGATCGACTGGATGTCGAAGGCGGCGGCGAGTTCCCGCTCCGCCTCCGTGTCGACCTTGGCGAACACCAGGTCGGGATGGCGCTCCGAGGCCTTCTCGTAGACGGGGGCGAACCGGAGGCACGGACCGCACCACGAAGCCCAGAAGTCGATCAGGACGAAGTCGTTGTCCGACACCACCTGGTCGAAGTTCTCCTTGGTCAGTTCGATCGTGCTCATGCCGTCCGCCTCCCGGGGCTCCGTCGGTGCCCCGCACAACGGAGCCCGGGGCCGTCGCTATTCCCCTGCCCCCGCGGAGCGGCGCCACGCCGCGCGGTCCGTCGGAGCACCCCGTCAGCCCCTCCCGGAAGGCCCGCGGCGTCCGACGACGGAGCCGTCGAGATCACCGACTAGTTCACCGATCAGGTCACCGGCCGGATCACCGACCGGATCACCGACCGGGATGCGG
>JAAXOU010000372.1 GCA_012396115.1 Streptomyces somaliensis DSM 40738
GCCCGGCGGCTCCCGGGGCCGCCCCGGCCCGGGCCGGGGCGGCCGCCGGGCTCACGCGCCGCCGAGCGCCCCGCCCAGGGACGCGCCCACCGTCACCGCGCCCAGGGACGCGGTGACCGTCACCGCCACATTGACGGCCGCGTACCGGAGGGAGCCCTCGCGGGACAGGCGGAGGGTCTCGTACGAGAACGTGGAGTAGGTGGTCAGCGCGCCGCACAGGCCGGTGCCCAGGAGGGTGTGGGCGGGGGCCGCCACCGCCGCGCCCGCCAGGACGCCCAGGCCCAGGGAGCCCAGGACGTTGACCGTCAGGGTGCCCCAGGGGAAGGCCGGGTCGCGGCGGGACCGGACCGCCCGGTCGGCCAGGTACCGCAGCGGGGCGCCGAGCGCGCCGCCCACCAGGACCAGCAGCCACGTCATCCGGTCGCGCCCCCGTTTCCGTACGGGACCGCCCCGCGCCGCTCCGGCGCCACCGGGCCCCCGCCCGGCGTGCCACCCGGCGTGCCGTCCGGCCCCGGTGGGCACTCCCCGGCCCGTACGCCCTCGTCCCCGAGCACCATCGCCACCGCCGCTACCGCCGCTACCGCCGCCGTCGCCGCCACCGGCGGCTCCCCGCCCGGCGACGGCGGCCGGGCCCGCTCCGTCATGTCCGCTCCCCCCGTGCCCGCGCCGTCAGGGCCCGCGTCGCCCGCGCCGCCGCCGCGACCGCCAGGAGCGCCGCGGCCGGTGTGCCCGCCAGGTAGGCGAACGCCGTCGGGGCCTCCCCGCGCTCCAGCAGCGCGCGGGTCTCCAGGGCGTACGCCGAGAACGTCGTGAACCCGCCCAGCAGTCCCGTTCCGACCAGGGGGCGCAGCAGGCGGTGCGGGCGCCGGGCCCCGTCGAGCACCGTCATGAGCACGCCCATCAGCGCGCAGCCCGCGACGTTGGTCCACAGCGTCGCCCAGGGGAAGGCGCCCGGCGCGGCGGGCAGTGCCAGCGCCAGCGCGTAGCGCGCTCCCGCGCCCAGCGCCCCGCCCAGGGCGACGGCGCCGAGCAGCGGGCCGTCGAGCGCGGCGGCCCGGCGCGGGCGGGTGCCCCCGATGCGGGTGGTGCGCCCGCCGGACGCGGGACGGTCCGCCGGTGGAGTCGGGGTCATGTCCGGGCAGCCTAGCCGCGGCCGGTCCGGTGCCGCCGCGCGCCTCCCGCGGGCCCGGAGGGAGGAGGGCCGGGCCCCCGACCCGGGAGCGGCCGGAGCGCGGTCCGGGAGCGGCCGGAGCCGGCCGGGGTCAGCCGGCGGTGAGGAGGCGGTCGACCAGGCCGTCCACGTCCACCCGCTCCTCGCCCTCCGGCACCACCTCGTACGTCCGCTCCAGGAACCGTGCCAGGGCCTCCTCGCCGACCGTGAAGTCGGCTTCGCCGCACAGTTCTATGTGCACGCCCGGCCATATCCGGACGTCGCCCTCTCCGACCTCGTGCCGCATCCCCTCGCGCAGCATCTCCCGGTCCAGCCGCCACTCCGCGTATACGTAGTCGCCGTCCGTGAACGCCACCCGCACCGCGTACGGGTCGGTCTCGTCGTAGGTCATGTGGGCCAGCACCGGCAGTTCGTGAAGGCGCATGAAGAGCTTGTCGTGCAGGACCGCGTTCATGGGTTCCTCCCGAGGGGTTCAGGGGCGGGCTCCTAAGGCGTTGCCTCCCAGGTGCCCCTCAGGGGCGGCCCCTATCCTGCCGGCCGCGAATCGGCTCTGACGTGCCCGGATGATCAGGAGGCGTCCGGTGGGCGCGTGATGTGCCGCATGTCGGCTTCGGGACTCCGCTCCCGGCTCCGCCAGGGTCGCCGGCACGGGTGCCGGGGGTGCCGTGCCGGAGGTCGGCGGCGGGTCCGGTGACGGAGGGCGCCGGGCCGGTGGCGGCCCGCACCCGGAAAATCTCCGGACGTTTCCCCTCCGGGAAACCCGGCGCCGGTCCATCCCGGCTCCGGGACCGCATCCGGGTCGGCATCCCCGCCGCCGTCGGGGCGGCCGCCCCGACGGCGGCGGGAGACGGCGGGGACGGGGCGGCGGGGACGGGGCGGCGGGGGCGGTACCCGGGCGGTCGCGGGGCGTCCCGCCGGGCGGGTGCCGGAGACGGCGGAGGTCCCCCGGACGGGTCACGCCAAGGGGCGGTGAGCGCCCCGGCTTCCTACCTTGACTGAATGATCGTCAGCTCTTCGGCCCGTTTCGCCGCCGGTCTCGTCGCCCTCCTGCTGCTCGCCCTGCTCCTGCCGCTGCTCGTGCTGTCGTCCGCCGCCTCGGCCGCCGTTCCCCGCCCGGGCGAACCGGAACCCCCCCGGCCCGGCGCCCGCGCCGACCCGGCGCTGCTGCGCCGGTCCGGCACCCATGTGCGGCTGCCGCCCGGCGTCACCCCGCCGCCCACCCTGTCGGCGCGTTCCTGGCTGGTCGCGGACGCCGCCACGGGTGACGTCCTCGCCGCCCACGAGGCCCACAGACGGCTGCCGCCCGCGTCCACCCTGAAGGCCCTGTTCGCGCTCACCGTGCTGCCCAGGCTCTCGCAGACCGCCCGGCACACCGTGTCCGAGCGGGAGCTCACCGGCATCGGTGCGGGCAGCAGCCTCGTCGGGGTGAAGGAGGACGTGACGTACGGGGTCGCGGACCTCTGGCGCGGCGTGTTCCTGCACTCCGGCAACGACGCCGTCCGCGTCCTGGCCGGCCTCAACGGCGGCTGGGAGGCCACCGCGCGCCAGATGGAGGCCACCGCCCGCGCCCTGGGCGCGCTCGACACGGAGGTCGTGTCGCCGGACGGGTACGACGCGCCGGGCCAGGTCTCGTCCGCGTACGACCTCGCCGTCTTCGGCCGTGAGGGACTGCGCGACCCGGACTTCGCCCGGTACTGCGCCCTGCCGTACGCGATGTTCCCGGCGGACGGCTGGTCGTACGGCATCCGCAACACCAACCGCCTGGTCACCGGTGACGACGGCGTCGCCAGGTACCCGGGCGTCCTCGGGGTGAAGAACGGTTACACCAGCCGCGCGGGCCACACCCTGATCGCCGCCGCCCGGCGCGGCGGGCGCACCCTCGTCGTGACGGTCATGGACCCGCGCTCCGGCGGCGCGAACGCGGTGTACGAGGAGGCCAGGCGGTTGCTGGACTGGGGGTTCGGGCCCGGCGCGAAAGCCCGTCCCGTCGGTTCGCTGCTGCCGCCCGCCGCCGCGAGGCCGGTGCCGTTCGTCACGCCGAAGGCGCCGGCCGCGCCCAGGGAGGGCGTGGCGGCGGCTCCGGGGAGGGCGCCCGCGGCCCGTGCCCCCGTGCCCGCGGCC
>JAAXOU010000373.1 GCA_012396115.1 Streptomyces somaliensis DSM 40738
GGAGCCGCCGGGCGCGGACGCCCGGTGCCGGCGGGCCCGGAGGTCAGCGGCTCCCGCCGGCTCCCGCCGGGGGGCCCGGGGGGTTCGCGGCCCGCGCCTCCCCGAGCAGCGACAGCGCGAACTCCAGCAGCTCCGCCGGGAGTCCCCCGTCCTGCGCGTCCCGGTCCCGGGGGCCGTCGATCTCGCCGGTACGGCGCCGCGCGAGGAACCGGAGGCCCGCCACCACGTCGTCGACGACCTCGGACTCGTCCTTGAAGAACCGCCAGTCCACGCCGAAGCCCAGGCCCAGCGCCCTGAGGACGTCCTCGGACGGGCGGGTGACCCTGCCCGCGAGGATGTTGGAGAAGTAGCTGTGCGAGAGGGATCCGCCGCGTTCCCTGACCAGTTCGGCGAAGGCCCGGCCCGAGATCCTCTGCTCCGGGAACGTCCTCTCCACCATGTAGGCGACCTTCTGCTGCAGCGTGCTCACCTCGGGTGCCGCGGTGGGCTTCCCGCCGTTGCCGTCGTCCATCCCGTCCCCACGTTCGCGTCCGCAGTCCCTGCGCGGTCGAGCCGACGGGCCCGTACCGTACCGACCCGGTCCGGCCGGCGGTCCGGAACCGGAAAGGGCTTGCGTAGATACTCTGCGTCACTGTTAACTCGAAAAAACGCGGACAGGGGGCCACGAGGGGAGCGCCTTGTCCGTCCGGGAACGCGTGTGCCCGGCCCGCTCCAACGCCGGGCCGGGACGCGCGGTCCCACCGGGGCCGCGCCGCCGTCCGGACACCCCCGCCCGGTCCTCCCCCCGCCCGGATGTCCCCCGCACGGTGCCTCCCGTCGTCCGGACCGCGTCGTGCGCCGTCCCGCGCGGGCGCGGTGGATAGCGTGGCACACCACACCGAGGCAGCGGCCCGCGGGCCGCGAGGGGATCGCCATGGCCGGACCACCCGAGGGCACGCCCGTCTGGGCGGACGCGATGTTCACCGACCTGGAGGGCGCCAGGGCCTTCTACGGCGAGGTGCTGGGCTGGACCTTCCGCGAGGAGGTCACGGAGCACGGCGGCCGTGTGCGGGCGTACGCCGGGGGCGGGGCGGCCGCCGCCCTCGTCCCGCCCGTGCCGGGCCGGTGCGGCGGGGCGCCGCAGTCCGCCTGGTGCCTGCACTTCGCGTCGCCCGACGTGGAGGCCGTCGCGCGCAGGGTGCGGGAGAGCGGCGGCCGGGTCGTCGCGGGACCGGCGGCGCCCGGGGAACCCGGTCCGGCCCTGCTCGCCCACGGTCCGGACGGGGCGGTCTTCGGCGTCCGGCGGCCGGACGCGCGCCCCTGCTTCGAGGCGCGGGGCGTACCCGGCGCGTACCGCTGGGCCGAGGTCAACACGCGGGAGGCGGCGCGGACCGACGCGTTCTTCCGCACGGTCTTCCCGTTCGCGGTGGAGCGGCCGGCGGGCTCCGGTCCGGATCCGGACCTCGCGGTCTTCCGGGTCGGAGAGACCCCGGTGCTCGGCCGGAGGAGGATGGGCGAGGGCTTCCCGCCGGAGATGCGGCCGTTCGTCGGAGTGCACTTCGCCGTCGACGACGTCGACGCGGCGATCGGGCGGGCCACGGCCCACGGGGGCAAGGTGGTGTCCGGGCCGGCGGAGGGCCCGTTCGGCCGGTTCGCGACGCTCGTGGACCCGCAGGGCGCGGTGTTCTCGCTGGTCGGTGCCGTGGGCGCGGAGGACTGACCGCCGCGGACGGCCGCCGGGCCGCCCAGGCCCCGGACCCCGTCCCCGCTCCCGCCCCGTCCCCGCTCCCGCCCCGTGCCTCTGCCCCGGCCCCGTACGAGGACGCGGGAGGCGCCGCGGCGCGGGCGCCCGGACGGCTCCCGTCCCACGGGGTGGGCCCCGCGGGGTGACGCTCCCCGGGTGACGTCCCGCCGGGTCAGCCGACCGGGTCCGGGTGGCGGCGGAGGACCGCGGCGAGTTCCTCGGCGAGTTCCTCGGCCCCGCGCAGCCGCAGGCGCAGCGTCTCGCACCGCGCCTCGACGGCCTCCCGGTACGCGGCGAGGCGGGCCCGCAGCCGCTCCCGCTCCTCGCCGGACGGCGGGTCGTCCGGCGCGTCCAGCCGGTCGGTGAGTTCCAGCAGGTCGCGCACCTCGTCCACGGTGAAACCCAGTGACCCCATCCGGCCCACGAGCAGGAGCCGTTCCACGTCGGCCGTGGTGTACAGGCGGAAACCGCCCTTGGTGCGGGCGGACGGGGCGGCGATCCCGGCGTCCTCGTAGTGGCGGATCGCCCGCAGCGGCAGGCCGGTCCGTTCGGCCACCTCGCCGATCCGCATCTGCCACCGCTGGTCGTCCGCCATCGCCGCGCCCGCCCGCCTCGTCACCGTCCGCGCGCCCGCGTGCCCGGGCGCCCACGCTGGATCGGCCCAGCTTACGTACGGGGCGCGCGCCGGCCGTGACGACGGCGGCGCGCCGCCGTCACCGTGCCACGAACTGCGTAAGGATCGCCTGCACCTCGTAGATGTCGACGCCCTTGGTGAACGTCTTCTGCACCGGGACGGGGCTGCCGGAGATCCAGATCTTCAGCTCGGCGTCGAGGTCGAAGGTGCCCGCCGTCTCCACCGCGAAGTGGGTGATGCTGCGGTAGGGGATCGAGTGGTACTCGACCTTCCTGCCCGTGATCCCCTGCTTGTCGACGAGGATCAGACGGCGGTCGGTGAACAGGATCGTGTCGCGGATCAGCAGGAACGCGGCGTGCACCTGCTCGCCGGGGCCGAGGAGCCGCGCGTACTCCTGCTGCGCGTTCGCCGGGTCGACGGTGTGCGCGTTGCCGAACAGTGCCATGAGAAGCCCCCCGTGGACGGATTATTCGTACGACTGTCGCACTGTACCGGCGCCGTTCGGCACGGCGTGGCGCGGAACGGCGCAGCGCGGCCGGACGGGGCACGGCCCGGCGAACCGCGGAACGGCGAACCGCGGAACGGAACGCCGCAGGGCGATGGGAGCCGGCGGGCCCGGGCCCGTGCGCCGGTCCCGCCCCGGTGGCCCGCGCACGGGAGCGCGGTGCGGCGCG
This sequence comes from Streptomyces somaliensis DSM 40738, assembly GCA_012396115.1. Classification (GTDB taxonomy): domain Bacteria; phylum Actinomycetota; class Actinomycetes; order Streptomycetales; family Streptomycetaceae; genus Streptomyces; species Streptomyces somaliensis. The sequence goes on from JAAXOU010000373.1 coordinate 3,032, forward strand.
CCCGTCGGCCGTGGGCGCCTCGGCGGCCCGCGCATGGGGGTGCGCCTCAGGGGTACTGCGGGGCGCATGGCCGGTATCGACATGAAGAGCGACGTTTTCCAGGGCCGCGTGCCCGTCCCGCCCCGCCGCGCCCCGGTGGGCGAGGCGCACCGGTACTCCCTCCG
>JAAXOU010000374.1 GCA_012396115.1 Streptomyces somaliensis DSM 40738
GCTCTTCCGATCTGCGGGGCCGCGGCGCGGACGGGGCGGGCGTGCCTCCCGCGGGTCGTCCGCGGCCGCGGACCCTCCGTACCGGGTTCCTCGTGCACGCGGCCTCCTTCCCGGTCGTACCGGTCCGCGGAGGAGGCCGGACGCCCGCGGGACGGGACGGCGGGAGAGGACCACGCGGGGAAGCGCCGCCGTCCCGCCCGGGCGCCCCCGGCCCGGGGCCCGGCGGGCCGCGGTTCCGGTGCGACCGCACTTCCACTGTCCGCGCCCCCGGGAGGGCCCGCAACCGAGGCGGCGCGCACCGGCCGGTGCACCCGTCGGCACAGCCCTCGGCGCCCCGGTCGGTGCACCCCTCGGCGCACCGGTCGGTGGACGGCGACGTGAAGAACCCCCTCCGGATGACCCGGAGGGGGTTCACGCCCTGACGGGCGGCGGTGGCTGGGGCCGGGGTCGAACCGGCGACCTTCCGCTTTTCAGGCGGACGCTCGTACCAACTGAGCTACCCAGCCACGCGACTCCTCAGAGCCGCAGCGGTCCTGACGGGATTTGAACCCGCGGCCTCCACCTTGACAGGGTGGCGAGCACTCCAAACTGCTCCACAGGACCAAGCTTTGCGCGATCACGAGTGTCGCACAAGGTGAAACGTGCCCCCAACGGGATTCGAACCCGTGCTACCGCCTTGAAAGGGCGGCGTCCTGGGCCACTAGACGATGAGGGCTAAAGGCCCGCCTGGGCGCTTCTCCAGCGCGTCGGGGACGTGAGAAGCATATGGGATGGGGGGAGCGTTCGCCAAAACGGTTTACGGCCGGGCCGCCGGGGCGGAGGACCGGTCCGGCGGCGGGGCCGCCGGACCGGAGGGCCGCGGGGACTCCGCCGGGGTGCCGGCCGGTGCCGAGGGCGTTCCCGGCAGTGCCTCGTCCGGGACGCGCCGGGCCACCTCCGCCGTGGTCAGGCCCAGCCCGCCCAGGGTGATCTCGTCCCACGCCTGGAGCCGGCGCGTCTCCCGGTCCAGGTACAGCACCGACGCGTGGACCTTCTCCGGCTCCTTCTTCTCCACCGCCCGCAGCCCGCCGCCCCCCGTCGACCCCTCGACCTTCAGCCGGGTGCCGTTCGGCAGCACCTCGTCGACGCGCCGGTGGACGTGCCCGGACAGGACCAGCGGCACCGCGCCGTCCGTCCGGCGGGCGGCCACCGGGTTGTGGACGACCGCGACGTCCACGGGGGTGCCCGCCCGCGCCTGCGCGCGCAGGGCCCCCGCCAGCCGGTCGCCCGCCGCCCGCTCCGCGTCGTCCCCGGCCGCCACGACCGACCGGTCCGGGGTGAACTGCGGGTCGCCGATGCCCGCCACCCGCACCCCGGCGACGGTGACGGCCCGCCCCCCGTCCAGGACGTGCACGTTCCGCAGGCCCTCCAGGTACTCCTGGGTGGCCGCCGAGTCGTGGTTGCCGCGCACCCACACGTACGGCGCGCCGAGGCCGCTGATCGGGTTCAGGAAGACGTTCTCGGCGGTGCTGCCGTGGTCCATGGTGTCGCCCGAGTCGATGATCAGGTCGATGTCGTACTGCTCCACGAGCGAACCGACGATGTGCCACGAGGCCGGGTTCAGGTGGATGTCGGAGACGTGCAGGACGCGGATCGTCGCCGGGTCGGGCTGGTACGTCGGGAGGGTCGACGTCGCCTCGTACAGCCTGGTCACGTTGGTGACGAGCCGGGCCAGTTCCCGCTGGTAGACGTCGAACTCGGTGACGATCGACCGCGCGCTGCCGACGACCGAGGGGGCGCTGCTGAGGAGGCCCGAGAAGCGCGGCTCCAGGACCGACCTGGGGTTCCACGTCGCGTACGCCGACGCGCCCGACGCCGCGAGCAGCGCCAGCGCCAGCCCCCCGGACGCCAGGGCGCGGCGCGGACGGCGGTAGACGACGAGGCCGAGGGCGGTGGCGCCGGTGACGACGGCGACGCAGGAGCGGACGGCCAGTTCGCGGGTGCCGCCCAGGACGTCGGCGGCGATCTCCTCCTGGAGGCCGGAGATCCGCTCGGGGTGCTCGACCAGGGCCCGGGAGCGGACCGGGTCCAGCCGGTCGACGTCCACGGCGAGGCGGACGGGCGCCGTGTGGGAGTCCAGGCCGAGGGCGCCGAGCGGCGGGACGTTGACCTCCGTACCCCCGGTGAGGGACGGGCGGAGCGTCATGCTCGTGTCCACCGGCCCGACCGGGACGCGCACCCCGCCGACGGCCAGCAGCCCCAGCCACGCCCCGGTCGCGGCCACCGCGAGCAGCCCCAGGGCGCGGAGCGGGGAGCGCGGCGCGGGGGCGGGCGCGAGGAGGGGAGCCGGGGAGCCCGCGCGGCTCCCAGTGCGGTCCCGCAGGCGGCGCAGGACTCGGGCGACACGGACGTACGAGGCGCGGACGACTGCTCGGGCCATTGGGGCCGTATGCCCGTGGAGGCGCGCGGCCATGCCCGTACGCGCCGGGTACGCCTCCCATCCACGACAATGGCCGAGTGCTGGAGATGACGCGCGAGGAGTTCGAGGAACTGGTGGCCGAGGCGCTCGACCGGATCCCGCCGGAACTCGCCCGGCTGATGGACAACGTCGCCGTGTTCGTGGAGGACGAGCCGCCCGCGGACGACCCCGACCTGCTGGGGCTGTACGAGGGGACCCCGCTCACCGACCGCGGCGAGTGGTACGCGGGCGTGCTGCCCGACCGGATCACCGTCTACCGGGGGCCGACGCTGCGGATGTGCGAGTCACGCGAGGACGTGGTCGCCGAGACGGAGATCACCGTCGTGCACGAGATCGCCCACCACTTCGGCATCGACGACGCGCGGCTGCACGAACTGGGGTACGGCTGACCGGTGCGCCGCCGGGGCGTGTCCCCCGCGGGGCGGGGGGAGTTGGGCAGGAAGACCCCGCCCGTCCCCGGGGCTCCCGTCCCGGTCCCGGGGATCCCTCCCCGGACCCCGCGTCCCGGTCCGGGGGTCCCGCCGCCTTGGAGGTGCCCCGTGCGCCAGCTGCCCGCACCCGTCCGATGGGCCGTCACCGCGGTGGCGGTCATGGCCTCCGCCGGTTCCACCGGCGGCTGCATGAGCGTGTCCGACGACGGCGTCGAGCCGGTGGCCAGCAGGGCGGCGGTTCCGTCCGGGACGGCGGCGGCCGGGGAGGGGACCGGGATGGCGGCGTCCGGCGGCGGGCACGAGCCGCGCGGCGCGGGGCGCGCGGGCGGGTCGGCGGGCGGGGCCG
>JAAXOU010000375.1 GCA_012396115.1 Streptomyces somaliensis DSM 40738
GCGAGGCCGCGACGGCGGCGGCCCGCACCCGGGAGCCGTCCGGCCCGTCAGCGCCCCGGCGCGCGGCGGGCCGCCGACCGTTCCCCGGGGCGGTGAACCCCCGGGGAACGGCGGGTTGTGCCGGGAGCCGCCCGCGCCACCGGACGTCACCGCACGAGAACCCCGCGCGTCAGGCGGACGTGGTGTGATGGACGCATGATCGATGACCTTCTGGACGACACCGGCTTCCTGTCCGCCGTCGAGGACGCGATCCGCGCGGCCACCGCCGACGAGGTCATGCCCCGCTGGCGGAAGCTGGCCGCGCACGAGGTCGACGAGAAGTCCGGCCCGCACGACCTGGTCACCGTCGCCGACCGCGAGGCCGAGCGGCACCTGACGCGGTCCCTGACCGCACTGCTGCCCGGCTCCGTCGTGGTGGGGGAGGAGGGGGTCCACGCCGACCCGGGCGCGTACGACGCGGTGCGCGGCGACGCGCCCGTGTGGATCGTCGACCCGGTCGACGGCACGCGCCAGTTCGTCCGCGGCGAGCCCGGCTTCTGCACCCTCGTCGCCCTCGCCCGGCACGGGGAGCTCCTGGCGTCCTGGACGCACGCGCCGGCCCTCGGCGAGACGGCCGTCGCCGTACGCGGCCGGGGCGCCCGGCTCAACGGCGCCGCGCTGCGGGCCGGCGCGCCCGATCCCGGCGCGGCGCTCCGCGTCGCCACGTCCCACCCCGACCACACCACGTCCGCGCAGAAGCGTGCCATCGAGGGGCTCGCCGCCGAGGGCGTCGCCCCCCGGCCGTGCGGCTCGGCGGGGCTGGAGTACCTGGCGGTGGCGCGCGGCGCCTCCGACGCGGTCGCCTTCACATGGGAGTACGCCTGGGACCACGCGGCGGGGCTCCTGCTGGTCACGGAGGCGGGCGGGGCGCACCGCACGGTCGACGGCGCGCCGTTCCGCGTCACCGGCGGCAACGCCCTGCCGTTCACGGCGGCGCGGGACGCGGCGACGGCCGCGCGCGTCGCGTCCCTCCTCCGCCCGCAGTGACGCACCCGCCCCGCCCGGCCGTCCGGCTGTCCGCCCGCCGCCGGACCACCGGGCTGGGGGCCCTATCCTGGGCTCTCCTGGCCACCGGCTGACGAAGGAGTCCGAAGGTGCCGTCGATGCTCGATGCCGTCGTCGTGGGAGCGGGCCCCAACGGGCTGACCGCCGCCGTCGAGCTGGCCCGCCGCGGTTTCTCCACCGCCGTGTTCGAGGCGAAGGGCACGGTCGGCGGCGGAGCGCGCACCCGCGAGCTGACCCTCCCGGGCTTCCGCCACGACCCGTGCTCGGCCGTGCACCCGCTGGGCGCCGGGTCACCCGCCTTCCGCACCATGCCGCTCGGCCGCCACGGCCTCGAATGGCTCCACGCGCCGCTGCCCATGGCGCACCCCTTCGACGACGGCACGGCCGCCGTGCTGTCCCGGTCGGTGGCCGAGACGGCCGCCTCGCTCGGGCCGCGCGACGCGGGTGCGTACCGCCGCCTCGTCGCCCCGTACGCGGGCAAGTGGGACACGCTCGCCCGCGACTTCATGTCGCTGCCGCTGACCGCGCTGCCCCGCGACCCCCTCACCCTCGCCCGCTTCGGCCTCGCCGGCCTGCCCCCGTCCACCTGGCTGGTGCGCCGCTTCCGCGACGAGCGCGCCCGCGCCCTGTTCGCCGGGCTCGTCGCCCACGTCATCGCCCCCCTCGGCGGGCTCGCGACCGGCGCCGTCGGGCTCGTCTTCGCGCTCGCCGCGCACGCCAACGGCTGGCCCCTGCCGCGCGGCGGCTCCCAGGCCCTCTCGGACGCCCTCGCCGCGTACCTGCGCGAACTCGGCGGCGCCGTCCACACCGACTACGAGGTCAAGCGGCTCGACGACCTGCCGCCGGCCCGCGCGTACGTCTTCGACACCTCGCCCACCGCCCTCGCCCGGATCGCCGGCCTCGGCGGCCTCTACGACGGCTACCGGTACGGCGCCTCCGTCTTCAAGATCGACTACGCGCTGGACGGCCCCGTCCCCTGGACCGCCGAGGAGCCCCGCCGCGCCGGCACCGTGCAGGTCGGCCCGCTCGGCCGGGACATCGACGCCGCCCTGCGCCAGGCGTCCGGCGGCACGGCGCCCGGCACGCCGTTCCTGATCACCGCCCAGCCCAGCCTGGTCGACCCGGGCCGCGCCCCGGCCGGCAAGCACGTCTTCTGGGTCTACGGCCACGTCCCCAACGGCTGGGAGGGCGACCTCACCGACGCGATCGAGCGGCAGCTCGAACGGTTCGCGCCCGGCTTCCGCGACCTCGTCCTCGCCCGCGCCACCGCCGGCCCGCCCCAGATGGCCGCCCACAACGCCAACTACGTCGGCGGCGACATCGCCTGCGGCGCCGCTGCCGGCCTCCAGCTCCTCCTGCGGCCCCGCCTCACCCTCCGCCCCCACCACACCCCGCACCCGGCGGTGTTCCTCTGCTCCTCCGCCACCCCGCCCGGCCCCGGCGTCCACGGCATGTGCGGGCACAACGCCGCGAAGGCGGTCTGGCGGCACCTGCGCCGGCAGCCGCGCTGAAGGCGCGCCAAGCGTGAACGGGCACCCGGGACCGGGTAGGAGCGGCCCATGACGGAACTGATCCCGGTCCTCGGGGACATCACCCGCCGGCCCGCCGACGCGATCGTCAACGCCGCCAATTCCTCCCTCCTCGGCGGCGGGGGAGTGGACGGTGCCATCCACCGGGCCGGCGGCCCGGAGATCCTCGCCGAGTGCCGCGCGCTGCGCGCCTCCCACCACGGCGGCGGCCTTCCCACCGGGCGGGCCGTCGCCACGACCGCCGGCCGCCTCCCCGCCCGCTGGGTCATCCACACCGTCGGCCCGGTGTACCGGGAGGACGCCCCCGAGGGGTGGCTGCTGGCCTCCTGCTACCGCGAGTCGCTGCGGGTCGCCGACGGGCTCGGCGCGCGCACGGTCGCGTTCCCCGCCATCTCGACCGGCGTGTACCGCTGGCCGGTGGACGACGCCGCCCGGATCGCGGTGGAGGCGGTGCGGGGCGCTCGGACCCAGGTCGAGGAGGTCGCCTTCGTCCTGTTCGACGAGCGGGCCTACGAGGCGTTCGCCCGGCAGATCGGCTGAGGGCCGCCCGCCGCCCCGCCGTACGCCACCGGGGCGCGGCGGCGCGGCGCCGCCACGCCCCGCCCGCCGGACG
>JAAXOU010000376.1 GCA_012396115.1 Streptomyces somaliensis DSM 40738
CACGGGGTCGTCGAGCGGGGCGCGTCGCCGGGGCGTCCGCGGTCACGTGCTGCGTGCCGGTGCCGTCCCGGAGGCCGCGGGGGCCTTGGCCCGCCCGGTCCGCCCCGCCCGGCCTCAGTCCGCCTCGACGGTGACCGTGAAGGAGAACCGGTCGCCGCGGTAGCGGATGCGGGCCACGTCCGCCACGCGGCCCTCCTCGTCGTAGGTCACACCCGTGTAGTGGAGGATCGGCGACAGCAGCGGCACCTCCAGCAGCTCCGCCGTCGCCGGGTCGGCGAGCCGCGCCTCGACGGTGTCGGTGATCCGGCTGATGCGCACCCCCACCGCGTCCCGCAGCACCTTCGTCATCGGCCAGCGCTCCAGGTCCGCCACGTCGATGCGGTCCGCCAGCTCCGGGCGGACCGCGTTCTCCGCCCAGTTCGTCGGCTCGCCCGTCTCCACGTCCCGGCGGAGCCGCCGGTACGTGACGACCTCCGCCACGTCCGGGAAGTACTCCGCCAGCTCGCCGGGCACCCCCGCCGCCCCGTGTCCGAGGACCGTGGTCCGCTCGCCGGACTGCTGCGCCACGATCGCGTCGACCGAGCCGAGCACCCGGCGCGGGGCGCTGCGCCGGGCACCGGGCTCGATGAAGGTCCCGCGCCGCCGGTGCCTGCTGATCAGGCCCTCCTGCTCCAGCTCCCGGAGCGCCTGACGCATCGTCAGGACGCTCACCCCGTAGTGCGCCGCGAGCTGCTCCTCGGTGGGCAGCCGCAGCGGCGCGTCCGGGGAGCGCCCCAGTATCGAGGCGCGCAGGGACTGGGACACCTGGTACCAGAGCGGCAGTTTCCGGTTCAGGGACAGGGAGTCGGGGGCGAAGGCGGACACGGCGTCTCCGTACTGCTGCGTGCGGCGTGGGCCCCTGACGGGGGCGTCCTACGGGCGGAAGTGGCGCTCAAGACCCTGCCACACGTCGTCGTAGCCCCGCTGGAGGTGGTCGGCCTCCGCCGCCTGGGCGGTGGTCGCGATCGGCCAGCGGGTCTCGAACATGAAGGCCAGCCCGTCGTCGATCTTCTGCGGCCTCAGCTCGGCGGCGCTTGCCCTGTCGAACGTCTCCCGGTCGGGGCCGTGCGCGGACATCATGTTGTGCAGCGAGCCGCCGCCGGGCACGAAGCCCTCCGCCTTGGCGTCGTACGCGCCCTCGATCAGGCCCATGTACTCGCTCATCACGTTCCGGTGGAAGTACGGCGGCCGGAACGTGTCCTCGCCCACCAGCCAGCGCGGCGCGAACACCACGAAGTCCACGCCGGCGAGCCCCGGGGTGTCGGTCGGCGCGGTCAGCACCGTGAAGATCGACGGGTCGGGGTGGTCGTAGCTGATCGACCCGATGACGTTGAAGGTCCGCAGGTCGTAGACGTACGGGACGTGGTTGCCGTGCCAGGCGACCACGTCCAGCGGGGAGTGGCCGTACTCGGCCCGCCACAGGTTCCCGCAGTACTTGTTGACGACCTCGACGGGGCCCTCCACGTCCTCGTACGCGGCGACCGGCGCCCGGAAGTCGCGCGGGTTGGCCAGGCCGTTGGCACCGATCGGGCCGAGGTCGGGGAGCTGGAACGGCTGGCCGTAGTTCTCGCACACATACCCGCGGGCCGTTCCGTCCAGCAGCTCCACGCGGAAGCGGACGCCGCGCGGCACCAGCGCCACCTCGCCGGGGCGCACGGCGAGCAGGCCCAGCTCGGTGCGGAGCAGCAGCCCGCCGCGCTCCGGGACGATCAGCAGCTCGCCGTCCGCGTCGCCGAACACCCGGTCCATGGAGGCGTTCGCGTGGTACAGGTGGACGGCCATGCCGGTCCGCTGCGCCACGTCGCCGTTGCCGCCCAGCGTCCACAGGCCGGCCAGCCAGTCCGTGCCGGGCGCGGGGTCCGGCAGGGGGTTCCAGCGCAGCCGGTTGGGGTCCGGGACGGTCTCGGCGAAGGGCGCCGAGCGCAGCGCGCCGTTGTCGGCGCGGGTGAACGGCGGGTGCGCCGCCGAGGGGCGGACGCGGTACAGCCACGAGCGGCGGTTGCGGGCCCGAGGCTCGGTGAAGGCGCTGCCGCTCAACTGCTCCGCGTACAGGCCGAGCGGTGCCCGCTGCGGGGAGTTGCGGCCCGGCGGGAGGGCGCCGGGCACGGCCTCCGAATGGTGCTCGTTGCCGAAGCCGGAGAGGTACTCCAGGCCCTCGGCGGTCTTCCTCGCCTGCTCGCCCGCCCGTGCGGCGCCACCCATGCTCATCGCGTGCTCCTGCCGTCCATGGAATCCTATGGATGACCGTAGGATTTCCGGCCGCCCGCGTCAACGGGGCGGGTCGCGCGGGCCCCGGCCCGCGGTGGCGGGGGCGCCGCCCGACCCGTCCGCCGCCGTCGCTAACGGGGGGCCGCCGGGGGGTCGCCGAGGGGCCGACCGGGCGAACCGGCGGCGACGCGCCGCACGTCCTGCAAGCGGTGCGGGGAATGTGACGGATAGTCGGATTATCGGTTGATCCGTACGACTCCTCCCGGAGGGACCCGTCATGACCGCAATCCGACCAGCCCTGCGCACCGCCGTCGCCGGACTCGCCGTCGCCGGACTCGCCGTCGCCGGCGCGCCCGCAGCCGTCGCCCAGATCGGCGAGAGCGGTGACATCAAGGTCCACGACACCGACACGCCGCCGCTCGACCAGCGCAGCGAGTCCAAGGTGTGCCGCTTCTACCTCGCCGCCTTCAACTTCGCGGGGCTGCAGCAGGTCACCTACACCCTCACCCCGGAGCCGCTGGAGGCCGGCGACCCCACCCTCCAGGGAGCGGTCACGCTCACGGCGACCGGGACCGGGCAGACCACCGAGCTGACGCTGCCGGACAGCCAGTACCGCCTCACCTGGACCGTCCCCGGCGCCACCGCGCCCAAGCTGAAGACCTTCCGCGTCGACTGCCCCGACAAGGACCACGGCAAGAAGGACAAGGAGCCCAAGGAGCCCAAGGACCCCAAGGAGCCCAAGGACGCCGAGGAGACCAAGGGCGGCGGCGCCGTCCGGGAGATGCTCTCCGCGCACGGGCCGTTCGACGTCAGGACCGTGGTCCAGGGGCTGCGCGAGCACCCCGAGCCGGTCGCCGAGGCCGGCTTCAAGGGCATGCTCGACAACCGC
>JAAXOU010000377.1 GCA_012396115.1 Streptomyces somaliensis DSM 40738
CCGCCCGCTTCCCGCCCGCCCCCCGTCCGCCGAGGTCGTTCCCGTACGTGCGGAGAAGCGCGTACGGAGACGGAAAAGGGGGCGGTTGGTGCGCCCGGGGCGGGGGTGGGGAAAGCGGAGTCGGTAATTCTGGGGGATTGAGCGCGGTAGAGTTGGGGAAGCCGGTGCGGAGGCCCGTACCGGGAACATATGAGAATGCGCCGGGGTCCGAAAAGAAGCGGCCAAAATGCCGCCGCCCCATGCGCGCTTTGCGGCTTTTGCCCGGCCCGAATTGCCCCGGACAGGTGCGATTCCTTCCGTCATTTCCCTTCGCCGACGCCCGGCTTTCGCGTCCGATCGACCTGTTGCGGAGGGCAGTCGGGCGGATACATTCGCCGCGGTCGACGCGTTCCGGCGCACGCCCACCCCTGTCAGTGGGCGAGGTCTGACCCGGGTCCGCGAAGTGCGGTCCCGTGCAAGGGCCAGTAATAGGGGAGTTAGGCATGGCTCAGGGCACCGTCAAGTGGTTCAACGCGGAGAAGGGGTACGGCTTCATCGCGGTCGACGGTGGTGCGGATGTTTTCGTGCACTACAGCGCGATCCAGATGGACGGCTACCGCACCCTTGAGGAGGGCCAGCGGGTCGAGTTCGAGATCTCGCAGGGTCAGAAGGGTCCGCAGGCGGACATGGTCAAGATCGCCGTCTAGCCACGACGCGTTCCGGCCAACGGTACTGGGCGGACCGGCCGGAAGGGCCCCCGCGGGAGCCCGCCGCCACCCCGGGGCGCTTGCACTCTCCTAGGGCGAGTGCTAATGATTGCGTTAGCACTCTCCGGGTGAGAGTGACAACGAAGGACCTCGTCGGTGAGGCCCGCAGGATGCGTGGGGCAAGGAACCACGCGGCACGCGGGCCGTCCGTCGCGGGCGCCAGCGCGGTCCGGAGCAATCCACCCCAGTCCGGGAGGACCACTTCACATGGCCAAGATCATCGCGTTCGACGAGGAGGCACGGCGCGGTCTCGAGCGCGGGATGAACCAGCTCGCCGACGCCGTCAAGGTCACCCTTGGCCCCAAGGGTCGCAACGTCGTCCTCGAGAAGAAGTGGGGCGCCCCCACGATCACCAACGACGGCGTGTCCATCGCCAAGGAGATCGAGCTCGAGGACCCGTACGAGAAGATCGGCGCCGAGCTGGTCAAGGAAGTCGCCAAGAAGACGGACGACGTCGCCGGTGACGGTACGACCACCGCGACCGTGCTCGCCCAGGCGCTGGTCCGCGAGGGCCTGCGCAACGTCGCCGCCGGCGCCAACCCGATGGCCCTGAAGCGCGGCATCGAGAAGGCCGTCGAGGCCGTCTCCGGCGCGCTGCTGGAGCAGGCGAAGGACGTGGAGACCAAGGAGCAGATCGCCTCCACCGCCTCCATCTCCGCCGCCGACACCCAGATCGGCGAGCTGATCGCCGAGGCCATGGACAAGGTCGGCAAGGAAGGCGTCATCACCGTCGAGGAGTCCAACACCTTCGGGCTGGAGCTGGAGCTCACCGAGGGCATGCGCTTCGACAAGGGCTACATCTCGGCGTACTTCGCGACCGACATGGAGCGCATGGAGGCCGTCCTCGAGGACCCGTACATCCTCATCGTCAACTCCAAGGTCTCCGCGGTGAAGGACCTCCTCCCGCTGCTGGAGAAGGTCATGCAGTCCGGCAAGCCGCTGCTGATCATCGCCGAGGACGTCGAGGGCGAGGCGCTGTCCACGCTGGTCGTCAACAAGATCCGCGGCACCTTCAAGTCCGTCGCCGTCAAGGCCCCGGGCTTCGGCGACCGCCGCAAGGCCATGCTCGGCGACATCGCCATCCTCACGGGCGGCCAGGTCATCTCCGAGGAGGTCGGCCTCAAGCTGGAGAACGCCGGTCTGGACCTCCTGGGCCGCGCCCGCAAGGTCGTCATCACCAAGGACGAGACGACGATCGTCGACGGCGCCGGGGACAGCGAGCAGGTCCAGGGCCGCGTCAACCAGATCCGCGCCGAGATCGAGAACTCCGACTCGGACTACGACCGCGAGAAGCTCCAGGAGCGCCTGGCGAAGCTGGCCGGCGGCGTGGCCGTCATCAAGGCCGGTGCCGCCACCGAGGTCGAGCTGAAGGAGCGCAAGCACCGCATCGAGGACGCGGTGCGCAACGCCAAGGCCGCCGTCGAGGAGGGCATCGTCGCCGGTGGTGGCGTGGCCCTGCTCCAGGCGTCCAGCGTCTTCGAGAAGCTGGAGCTGGACGGCGACGAGGCCACCGGTGCCGCCGCCGTGAAGGCCGCCCTGGAGGCCCCGCTCAAGCAGATCGCCGTCAACGCCGGCCTCGAGGGCGGCGTCGTGGTGGAGAAGGTCCGCAACCTCACCCCGGGCCACGGCCTGAACGCCGCGACCGGCGAGTACGTCGACCTGGTCGCCGAGGGCATCATCGACCCGGCCAAGGTGACGCGCTCCGCGCTGCAGAACGCCGCGTCGATCGCCGCGCTGTTCCTCACCACCGAGGCCGTCATCGCCGACAAGCCGGAGAAGGCCGCCGCGCCGGCCGGCGGCGGCATGCCGGGCGGTGACATGGACTTCTGATCCACGGATCGGACCAGTCCAGCGGTGCGGACCGAGGGCGGCACCCCCGAGCGGGGTGCCGCCCTCGGGCGCGTCCGGACCGGCGCCGGGGCGGCCCCGCGGAGGGACGGGCCCGCGGAGGGACGGGCCCGGGACCGGCCCGCGCGCGCGGCGCAACTCCCGTTAGCCAGATGGGGTTGTCGGGGCCGCGACTCCGCTCGGACCACCGACTCCTCGACCACGCTGTGTACCGGATGTCGATACCCTGCGTGTGGAGGTGCGCGTCATGAAGGAGCGGCTGCGGGCGGCGGAGGAGGCGGTGGCCAGGTTGCGCGGCGAACTGCTCAGGGCCGGTGTGGTCCTGCCGTCGCTGCGGGTGGACCCGGTGACGACGGCGAGCGAGGCGCCGTATCCGCTGGTGGAGCTGGGGCGGTGCAACCTGGACACGGCGGCCCGGCTGGCGGCGGCGCTGGAGGGGGCGCGGAAGTGAACCCCGTGGCCGGCGGGACCGGCACGGCGGGGGACGGGGCCCGCACCCGTGGTGCGGGCGCGTACGCGGTCGACGTGCGCGACGGGCGGGCGGGCCGGGTGACGGGCCGCGTCGGCGGGTACGTGCGGCT
>JAAXOU010000378.1 GCA_012396115.1 Streptomyces somaliensis DSM 40738
GGGGCGGCCCCGCGCCGCCCCGGCCCGGGCCGCCGCCGCGGCCGACGCGTGGCGGGCCTCCAGTGCCGGCAGGCCGCCCTCCGCGTCGACCCGCTCCAGGCACGCCTCCAGCGCCAGCACCTCCAACTGCGCCGGGGCGTGCGGCAGCACCCGCCGCCCCGTGTCGATCCAGCGCTCCTTCCAGTCGAGGAGCGACAGGTACGAGCGGCGCGGCGCCCCCGGGTTGGCGGCGAACCGCTCCCACGCCCGGTCGCTCACCGACACCGCCGAGACGCCCGCCGGCCCGCCCAGCGCCTTCTGCGCGCCGATCACGCACAGGTCGACGCCCCACGCGTCGGGCAGCAGCGGCTCGGCGCCCACCGACGCCACCGCGTCCAGCATGAACAGCGCGCCGTGGGCCCGCACCACCTCGCCGATCTCCGCGACCGGGTTGGTGTTGCCGGTCGCCGCCTCGGCGTGCACCAGCGACACGAAGTCGGTCTCCGGGTGCGCGGCCAGCGCCCGCTCCACGTCCTCGGCGGCGACCGCGGTGTGGAACGGCACCTCCAGGTCGACCACCCTCGCCCCGCAGTCGCGCAGCCAGTGGCCGAACGTCTGCCCGTACGGGCCGGTCACGACGTTCAGCGCGGTCGAACCGGGCCGCGCGCCGCCGCGGACGCACCCCTCCAGCGGCAGCAGCGCCTCGCCCTGCGCGATCACCACGTCCCACCCGGTGGCGAGGAGCGCGGCCACGCGCCGCTCGACGGCGGCGAAGCGGTCCGCGGTCAGCGGGGGCAGGTCCAGGAAGGGGTGGGAACGGGTCACGTCGGCTGCTCTCCACGTCTCGTGCGGTCACGCGTCCGGGTCCGGGGCACGGGCGCCCTGTCGAGCGTACCCAGCCCCCTCGTACAGTGCGGGCATGAGCGATCGCAGGGTGGTACTGCACGTGAAGGGGCGGGTGCTCGTCGGCCCGGAGGACGTCCGCGACGAGTTGTGGGTCGTCGACGGCCGGGTCACCCACACCCGGCCCACCGGTCCCCTCGCCGCCGACGTCCGCACGGTGACCGGCTGGGCGCTGCCCGGCCTGGTCGACGCGCACTGCCACGTCGGCCTCGACGCGCACGGCGCCGTGGACGCCGGGACCAGCGAGAAGCAGGCGCTGACCGACCGCGACGCGGGCGCCCTCCTGCTGCGCGACGCCGGTTCGCCCGCGGACACCCGGTGGATCGACGACCGGGACGACCTGCCGAGGATCATCCGCGCGGGCCGGCACATCGCCCGCACCCGCCGCTACATCCGCAACTACGCCCACGAGATCGAGCCCGCCGACCTCGTCGCGTACGTGGCGCGCGAGGCCCGGCGGGGGGACGGCTGGGTGAAGCTCGTCGGCGACTGGATCGACCGCGAGGCGGGCGACCTGACCGCCTGCTGGCCGCGAGCCGAGGTCGAGGCGGCCATCGCCGAGGCGCACCGGCTCGGCGCCCGCGTCACCGCCCACTGCTTCGCCGAGGAGTCCCTGCGCGACCTGGTGGAGGCGGGCATCGACTGCGTGGAGCACGCCACGGGCCTCACCGAGGACACGATCCCGCTGTTCGCCGAGCGCGGGGTCGCGATCGTGCCGACGCTGGTCAACATCGCCACCTTCCCGCACCTCGCCGCCGGGGGCGAGGCGAGGTTCCCGCGCTGGGCGGACCACATGCGCCGGCTGTACGAGCGCCGCTACGACACGGTCCGCGCCGCCTACGACGCCGGCGTGCCGGTCTTCGTCGGCACCGACGCGGGCGGTTCCATCGCGCACGGGCTGGTGGCGTCGGAGGTGGCCGAGCTCGTCAAGGCCGGCATCCCGGCCCTCGACGCGCTGTCCGCCACGACCTGGGGCGCCCGCGCCTGGCTGGGGCGCCCCGCCCTGGAGGAGGGCGCCCCGGCCGACCTGGTCGTCTACGACGAGGATCCCCGCGCCGACGTCCGCGTCCTGGCGGCGCCCCGGCGGGTGGTCCTCGGCGGCCGCGTCGTCGTCTGAGCCGGGCCGCCGTCCGGGCCGGGCCGCCGTCCGGGCCGCGCGGCTCAGCGGCCGCGGAACGCCAGCCGCGCCCGCTTCTCCACGAGGTGGACCTCCGGGAGCACGACCTCCGGGAGGACCACCTCGGGGCCGAGCTCGAAACCGCTGCGTTGCAGCAGCGCGAGGGCCTTGTGGTTCGCCGCGTCCGGCTCGGCCACCATCCGCTCGTGGGTGCCCAGGCAGTACGAGACGAGGGCCTCCATCAGGTGCGCGGTGAAGCCGGGTTCGGGCGCGGCGGCGGGCGCCAGCAGCAGGTGGACGCCGATGTCGCCGGGGAGCGGCTCGTAGCACTCGCAGACCCGGTCGGCCCGCGGGTCGTAGGTCTGGAACAGCGCGACCGGCACGCCGTCGCGGTGCACCAGGTACGCGTGGTGCGTGGTGAGCGAGTCCAGGTGGGCGTAGGCCTCCCGCACCTCCTCCACGTCCGCGTCCCGCATCCCCCAGAACCGGGCGCGCTCCTCACTCACCCAGGAGTGCAGCAGGGCGGCGTCCCGGTCCGGGTCGACCGGGACGAGGCGGACCGTGCCGAAGCCGTCGACGGCGTGCTCGTACACGGCGGGGCGCGGGTCTGTGCCGGTGGTCATGCGGGGTGCTCCTCGTCGAGCCGGTTCCAGTCGGTGATCACGGGCAGGAGCCCGCCGCGCAGCCACAGGGGCAGCTGGTCGCGCTCGTGCGGGTCGCCGGGGACGCCCGACGCCCCGAACGGCACCACCCACAGGCTGTCCTCACGGCGCGCCAGGTCCCACACGTAGCGGGCGGCCGGGCCGCGGGCGCTGCGGTCGGTCACGCCGGGCACGCTCGACGTGGACAGGACGCAGTCGTGGTCGCCGTCCAGGCCGGGCCACGCGGCGTCGTCCCCGTCCGGCAGCGCCGCCCAGGGGGCGAGCCGGTGCGCGGCGCCCCAGGGGCCGTCCGGGGGCGCGGCGGCGACCTCCTCCAGGGCGGCCCGCACGGCGCCGGAACGGTCGGCGGGCGGCACGGGCCCGGAGGTCAGCAGGGTCTCCAGGGCGTACGCGACGCGCGGGAGCAGCGCCGTCCACGGCGAGAACAGCGCCGGGTACGCCGGGGCGTGGGCCAGCGGCGCGAGCACCGGGTGCGCGGCGTGCAG
>JAAXOU010000379.1 GCA_012396115.1 Streptomyces somaliensis DSM 40738
CCCCCCCCCCCCCCCCCCCCCCCCCCCCCCCCCCCCCCCCCCCCCCCCCCCCGGGGGGGGGGGAGGGCGGCCGGTCACCGCCGGCCGTCGCCGTGGTCGGCGCTCGCGAAGACCCCGCCCTTGCGGTCGCCGAAGCGGAGCCCCGCCGGGCCGGCGCCGTCCGTGCGCATCGCGTCGCGCGGCACCGTGCCGTGGTGGTCGTCTTCCGGGGCCCCGGGACGGCTCCTCCCGGCCGCAGCCCGCGCCGTCCGTCCGGCCGCCCTACGGCCGCCCGCCCTCCGGCGGCGAACCCAGCTCCCAGTCGAGGCCGTACCGCTGGAACAGCTCCGCCCTCAGCCGGGCGGGCGACATCGGGGCGCCCGGCAGCAGCACGGCGAAGACGGCGCCCATCAGCAGCGCCCGCAGCAGCGGGTAGTCCGCGTCCAGGTCGCGAGCCCCGTACCGCGCGAGCGCCTCCCGCAGGAGCGCGGCGAGCCGCTGCTGCTCCGGGCAGCGCACGAACCCCTCCGCCTGGAGGATCCCGGCCATGTGCGTCCGCATCAGCAGCGGCCGCTCCACCGCCAGGCCGAGGACCGCGTCGATGGCCCGCGCCAGCAGTTCGCGCCCGTCCTCGGCGCGCGGCTCGCGCTCCAGGGCCGCCGCCAGGGTCGTGTGCATCAGGCGGTGGACGGCGGACTGGAGGAGCTGGCGCTTGCCCGGGAAGTAGTACGACACCAGGCCCCGCGCCGAACCGGCCCGGTCGGCGATGTCCGCGAGGGTCGTCGCCTCGTACCCCCGTTCGGCGACGAGGTCGACCGTGGCCTGCAGGAGCCGCTCGCGGGACCGCCGGCGGAGTTCCGCGTTGACCGATGCGCTCCGCGGGGACATGATTGACTCCTGTATTGATTGGCTCCCAGCCAATATACTCGGAACGTCCTCGCCGGCATCGGGCACCTCGCCGGTCGGGGCGGTGCGTCATGCGGACCGGGCGACGCGGGGGATCGCCCGGTCCGTGATGACCTCCGGTGGGTCAGCCCGCCCGTTTCGGCGCCGACCGCGGGCCCGCCGCCCACCCGCCGCGTGCCGGACGGTCCGCGGGGTCCCGCCCGGCCGTCCTCGTGCCCGCCGACCGCCCGCCGCGCGCCGGTTCCCTCCGGCGGCCCCGCTGCCGCGCACGAGGGCCGCACCCCGCCGCCCACCGCTCGTACGCCGCGACCGCGGCCGCCGCCAGACAGGCGCCCAGCAGCCAGCCGCCCAGCACGTCCGAGGGCCAGTGCACCCCCAGGTACACCCGCGTCAGCCCGACGCCGGCCGTCGACACCGCCCCCGCCACCGCCACCGGCCGCACCAGGGCCCGCCGGGCCGCCCGCACCGCCGCCCACCACAGCAGCCCGCACACGACCGCGGCGGTCATGGCGTGCCCGGACGGGAACGCCGCGAACTCCGCCGAGTCCACCGGGTCCGGCCACCGCGGCCGCTCCCGGCCCACCAGCGTCTTCGCCCCCTGCTGCACCGCGGCCGCCACCGCGCACGTCCCCACCAGCAGCGCCGCCGGCCCGGGCTCGCCGGCCCGCCACAGCGCCAGCGCCACCACCCCCAGCAGGACGCGCAGCGTCAACGGGTCCCACACCCAGTCCGACAGCACCCGTACGCACCCCGTCAGCGCCGGGCGGCGCACCGCCACCGGGTGCAGCCCCTCCACCACCGCCCGGTCGAAGGCGAGCAGCGGCGCCCAGGCGGCGGCCACGAGCAGCAGCAGGACCACGGCCGCGGCACCGCAGCCCACGGCCGCGGCGCGGACGAGCGGGGAACGGACGAGGGACGGGGCGGATGCGGAGGGGTGCATACCGGGATCCTGCCCGCGAACCGCCCGGACAGACGGCCGACACCTCCGGTCGGGCCGGTCGCGTCGGACGGGCCGCCTGTGCCGGTCACGTCGAACGAGCCGTCCACGCCGGTCGTGCCGTCCGCTCCGGCGGGCCCGACCCGCCGGCCCGCGCCACCCACCCGGTCGGCCGGGCCCGCGCCGGTCAGGACAGGGCCCTCAGCCCCGGGGCCAGCGCCACCAGCAACGGCACCGCCGGCACCAGCGCGGCCGCCGCCGTCAGCCGCAGCCGCCGCCCCGGCGTGAGGCGCGGCTCCGCCGTCAGCAGCCGCGTCACCCGCCGCGGCACCTCGGCGTGGTGCGCCGGGCACGGCCCGAACGCGCCCCGGTCCTCGTTCAGCCCGACCAGCGCCAGCGCGGTCGTCAGCCGGCCGAACCGCTTCGAGGCCGAGTCGTCGGCGGCCAGCTCCACCAGCCGGTGCATCTCGGCGCGGAACGCCGCGAACACCGGGACGCGCGGGAACCCCGAGGCCAGCGCCGCCGCGCAGTGCAGCAGCCAGTCGTGCCGCGCCCGCGCGTGCCCCTGCTCGTGGGCGAGCACGGCGTCGAGCTGGCGCCCCTTCAACCGCCGCAGCGCCGCCGTGGTGATGATCAGTTGGGGCCGGGCGCCCGGCAGCCACCAGGCGTCGGGCCGGTCGTCCTCGACCAGCACCAGCGGTCCCGAACCCGTCCCCTCACCCGGCAGCAGCGGCGCCCGCACCAGCAGCTCGGCGCGCTGCCGCCTGCGCCGCGCCCGGGTGCCGCGCACCTCGCGGGTGAGCATCGCCCCGGTCCACAGCCCGCCGCACGCCAGCAGCACCGCGAGCCCGGCCGACCAGGGGCCGAGCGACCCCAGGGCGTACGCCTCCACGACCGCGGCCGGCGCCGGGGCGAACACCCGGCCGCGCACCGCCTGCCAGGAGGCCGCCGCGCTGAACGTCATCGACAGCGCGAAGCTCAGCAGCACCGCCGCGACCACGCACTGCCACACCCACAGGGCGACGATCGGCTCGCGCTCCGTCCAGTCGGCCCGCGCCAGCAGGCGCGGGGCCGCGGCGGCGACCAGGACGCCGAGCGCGAGCAGCGCGAGGGAGACCCACATGCCGCCAGCCTATGAGCGCGGCGGCGCTCCCCGGCCGACGCGGTCGCGGAAGTGACGCACGCCACGCCCCCACGGCCCCGGATCCGGCGGCGGCGCCCCACCGCGACCGGCGCGGCGCCCGGCGGAGGCGC
>JAAXOU010000038.1 GCA_012396115.1 Streptomyces somaliensis DSM 40738
CACCATCATCGCCCGGATGTCGAGGCGGTCGACCAGCAGTCCGGCGGGGATGCCGAACAGGATGAACGGCGCGGTGAAGGCGACCGAGGCCGCGCCGATCAGGCGGGGGTCGTCGGTCAGCCGGGTGACGTGGGCGGCGTGGGCGAGGGGACGGGACGGGCCGGAGCGGTCTCGACCGGAGCCGGCCCGGGGGTCGGCTCGCCCGTGCCGGGCCCGGGGGCCGGCTTCTCCGCGCCGGGTCGGGGGCCGGACGGCGGCTTGGTGGCCGAGGGCGGGGGCGTCCTCGTCGGGGCCGGGGTGCGCCCGGGGCGGGACGGCACGCGCGAGTCGCTGCGCTCGACGGGCTGCACGCCGGTGCCGTCGGGGACCTGGTGCGTGCCGCGCTTGTAGAACTCGAACCAGGACAGGACGGTGCGCAGGTACTCGCGGGACTGGTTGTAGCTGAGAACGGCCCGGTCGAGGTCGGCCTTGACCGCGAGGTCGCGGTTGTTGGCGCACAGGTACATGCCGGCGGCGCGGGCGGCGTCGTAGATGTTGTTGGGGTCCTTGCGGCCGTCGCCGTTGGCGTCCTGGCCCCAGGAGGCCCAGGTCGACGGGATGAACTGCATGGGGCCGACGGCGCGGTCGTAGCGGAGGTCGCCGTCGTACGCGCCGCGGTCGGTGTCGCCGATGTTGGCGAAGCCGTTGCCGTCGAGGACGGGGCCCAGGATGGGCGAGAGGGTGGTGCCCCCGGCGTCGACGCGGCCGCCGCGGGCCTGGCCGGACTCCACCTTGCCGATGCCGGCGAGGAGCTGCCAGGGCAGGTTGCAGCCGGGCCGGACGGTCCTCAGGTGCTGCTCGGCCTGCTTGTACGCGGCGAGCACGGTGGCCGGGATGCCCGCTTCGGCCGGACCGGTGCCCAGGGGGCCGTCGTCGCCGGGCCCCACGGGGTTGGGGGTCCTCAGCGGCGGCAGGTCGGTGTAGTAGGGCGAGTCGCCGGTGGCGGTGGCGCCGGACGAGGTGGGCGGTGCGGTGCCGCCGGCCGACTGCCCGTCGGCGTCGACGGAAGTGGCGCCCGGTGCCTGCGATGCGGAGAGCGCGGCCACGGCCGCGGCGGCGACCGCGGTGGTGGTGGCGCCCTTGCGCAGTCGACGGCTGATGTGCGCTGCCATGCGTCTGTCCCTCCCCGGTGGCGCCCGTCGGCGCCGAAGGCCTCTGCCGCGCGCCCCGGTGCGCGGCTCAGGCGACCCTACGACAGTCGCGGGCCCCGTCACACCGAGGGGTGGCCGCTTTTCACGCTTTCGTCACCGATCGACCCTGTAGCCGTCTGCGATCTGACGACGCCCCGGATCGATCACGGCATGACCGATACTGATCCGGCTGGTGTTCGAGAAGCGATTCCGGGGGTCGTCGCCCATGCCGTTCACACTCAGTCACGCGGCCGCCGTGCTGCCGGGCATACGGAGGTCCGGCGCCGCGCGGGGTCCGCTGGTCGCCTCGGGACTCGTCACGGGGTCGCTCTCGCCCGACGTGACGTACTACGCGGACAGCGTCGTGCCCGGCGCGATGGCGCTCGGGGAGGTCACGCACGGCGTGTGGGGGCCGCTGACCGTGGACCCCCTGACGGCCGCGCTGCTGACCGGGGTGTGGCTGATGGTCCGTGAGCCGCTGGTGGCGCTGCTGCCGGAGCGGTGGCGGGGCAGGGTGTACGCGGTGCTGCGCGGCCGGCCGTGGCGCGGGCGCCGTCCGGTGTCGCTGGCGGTGTGGTTCTACCTCTCGGCGGCCATCGGCGCGACCACCCACGTCGTGTGGGACCTCTTCACCCACGCCGACCGGTGGGGGGTGCGCGTGCTGCCCGTGCTCGGCGAGTCCGCGGCGGGCCTCCCCCTGTACGCGTACGCCCAGTACGGCGGGTCGGCCGCGGCGCTGGCCGTCATGGCCTGGTTCGGGTACGGCGCGCTGCGCCGTGTGCCCGCCGGGGAGGCCGAGGCGGCCCGGGCGGCGGTGGCGACGCGGCCGGCGCTGACGCGGCGGGGCCGGTGGCTGGCCGGCGGGCTCCTCGCCGGGTGCGTGGCCGCCGGGGTGGTGCACCGGTGCCTGCGCTGGTACGCGTACTGGGGGCGGATCGAGACGCCGCTCGACATCGTCCCGACCGCGTGCTTCGGCGCCGGGGCGGGGCTGGCCGCGGGGCTCGTCCTGTACGGGGCGGGGATGCGGCTGCGCTCCGGCGCCGCGTCCCGGTCCTGAGGCGGGGCCCGGTCCCGAGCCGCGCGTCCCGGTCCCGGAAGGGCCCCGGGAGGGCGGCGCGGGCGCGGCCCTCCCCGGACGGCCCTCCCCGGCCGGCCGCCGGTCAGTGCGCGGCCGACTCCCAGTCCCGGCCGACGCCCACCGACACGTCCAGCGGCGCCCGCAGCTCGACCGCCGACGACATCTCGCGGCGCACCAGCTCCTCGACCCGCTCCCGCTCCCCCGGAGCGAGCTCCAGCACGATCTCGTCGTGGACCTGGAGCAGCATCCGCGAGTCCAGGCCGGCCCCGGTCAGCGCCCGGTCGACGTTGAGCATGGCGATCTTCACGATGTCGGCGGCCGTGCCCTGGATCGGGGCGTTGAGCGCCATCCGCTCGGCCATCTCGCGCCGCTGCCGGTTGTCGCTGTTCAGGTCCGGCAGGTAGCGGCGGCGCCCCAGCATCGTCTGCGTGTAACCGGTGGCGCGGGCCTCGTCGACGACGCGGTGCAGGTAGTCCCGCACGCCGCCGAACCGCTCGAAGTACGTGTCCATCAGGGCACGCGCCTCGGCGGCGTCGATGTTCAGCTGCTGCGACAGGCCGAACGCGGACAGGCCGTACGCCAGCCCGTACGACATCGCCTTGGTCTTGCGGCGCATCTCGGCGTCGACCGCCGCCTTCTCCACGCCGAAGACCTGGGAGGCGACCGTGGTGTGCAGGTCCTCACCGGAGGTGAACGCCTCGATGAGGCCCTCGTCCTGCGACAGGTGCGCCATGACGCGCAGCTCGATCTGGCTGTAGTCGGCGGTCATCAGCGCCTCGAAGCCCTCGCCGACGACGAAGCCCCGGCGGATGGCGCGGCCCTCGTCCGTGCGGACCGGGATGTTCTGCAGGTTCGGCTCGGTGGACGACAGCCGGCCGGTCGCCGCGACCGTCTGGTTGAACGTGGTGTGGATCCGGCCGTCCGCCGCGACCGCCTTGATCAGGCCCTCCACGGTGACGCGCAGCCTGGCCTGCTCCCGGTGGCGGAGCATGATCACGGGCAGCTCGTGCTCGGTCTGCGCGGCGAGCCAGGCCAGCGCGTCGGCGTCGGTGGTGTACCCGGTCTTGGTCTTCTTGGTCTTCGGCAGGTTCAGCTCGCCGAAGAGGACCTCCTGGAGCTGCTTGGGCGAGCCGAGGTTGAACTCGTGGCCGACCGAGGCGTGCGCCTCCTTCACGGCCTGCTGGACGGCGCCGGCGAACTGCTGCTCCATCGCCTCCAGGTGCGGCCGGTCGGCGGCGATGCCGTGCCGCTCCATCCGGGCGAGCAGCTCGGACGTGGGCATCTCCACCTCGTGCAGCAGCCGTGTCGCGCCCACCTCCTCCAGGCGCGCGGCGAACGCCTCGCCCAGGTCGAGGACGGCCCGGGCCTGCGCCATCAGCGCCTCGGCCTCGGCCGTTTCGTCCGTGCCGAACGCCAGCTGGCCGTCGGCCGACGGCGGGGCGAGCTCCCGCCCCAGGTACTCGACGGCGAGGGCGTCCAGGGCGAAGGAGCGCCGGCCCGGCTTCACCAGGTACGCCGCGAGCGCCGTGTCCATCGCGACGCCGGCGACGGCCCAGCCGTGCTCGGGGAAGACCCGCATGGCGGCCTTGGCGTCGTGCAGGACCTTCGGCCGGTCCGGGTCCGAGACCCACGCGGCGAACGCCCGCTCGTCGGCCTCGTCCAGCCGCGAGGGGTCGAACCAGGCGGCCGCGCCGTCGGCCGACGCGAGGGCGACCTCGGTGACGCCGCCGGCGCCCAGCGCCCAGCCGTCCACCGTCGCCACGCCGAGCGGCCGGTCCCCGTGCCGCTCCAGCCACGGCGCCAGCTCGCCGGAGTCCAGCACCGAGCCGTCCAGCTCCACGCCGGCGGCCGGAGCGGGCCCGGCCTCCCCCTCCGAGCCCGGGTCGACGGCGAGCAGCCGCTCCCGCAGGCTCGGGTTGCGGATCTCCAGGACCTCCAGGAAGCCCTTGAGCGCCGCCCGGTCGTAGGGGACGCGCTCCAGCTCCGCCACCGACTTCGGCAGCTCCACGTCCCGGACCAGCTCCGTCAGGTGCCGGTTCAGCCTCACCGACTCCAGGTGGTCGCGCAGGGCCTGTCCCACCTTGCCCTTGACCTCGTCGGCCCGCTCCGCGAGCTCCTTGAACGACCCGAACTGGTTGATCCACTTGGCGGCCGTCTTCTCGCCGACGCCCGGGATGCCCGGCAGGTTGTCCGACGGGTCGCCGCGCAGCGCCGCGAAGTCCGGGTACTGCCCGGGCGACAGCCCGTACTTCTCCCGGACCTTCTCCGGGGTGAACCGGGTCAGCTCGGAGACGCCCTTCGTCGGGTACAGCACCGTGACGCGGTCGGACACCAGCTGGAACGAGTCCCGGTCGCCGGTGACGATCAGCACCTCGAAGCCGTCGGCCTCCGCCCGCGTGGCCAGCGTGGCGATGACGTCGTCCGCCTCGTAGTCCTCCACGGCGAAGCGGGGCGCGTTCATCGTGTCCAGCAGCTCGCCGATCAGCTCGACCTGGCCCCGGAACTCGTCGGGCGTGGCGGAGCGGTTCGCCTTGTACTCCGGGAAGTCCCGGGAGCGCCACGTCGTGCGGGACACGTCGAACGCCACCGCGAAGTGCGTGGGCGCCTCGTCGCGCAGCGTGTTCGCCAGCATCGACGCGAAGCCGTAGACGGCGTTGGTCACCTGCCCGCTCGACGTGGTGAAGTTCTCCGCGGGCAGCGCGAAGAACGCCCGGTACGCCAGGGAGTGCCCGTCCATGAGGAGCAGGCGCGGACGGTCTTGCGCGGTCTTCTTCGATGCTGTCTCGGCCACGTCCCCGATCCTGCCACGCCGCACCGACAACCCGGGACGGACGTCACGCGCGGCGGGCCCCCGTGACAGGATCGGAGGCGTACCCGCGTACACGCGTACGACGAGACGAGGGAGTGCGCCATGGCCAGCAGACCACCCGAGGAGGACCCCGCCCAGGACGCCCCGCGGGTGACCGGCGTCCGGCACTCCGCCGCGGGCCTCCCCGGCGTCGTCCACGGCCTGCGCGCCTCCCACGCGCAGATGGGGGTGGTCCGCACGGCCCGCACCCTCCTCAAGGTCAACCAGAAGGACGGCTTCGACTGCCCCGGCTGCGCCTGGCCCGAGGGCGAGAGGCGGCACACCGCGGAGTTCTGCGAGAACGGCGCCAAGGCCGTCGCCGAGGAGGCCACGCTGCGCCGGGTCACCCCGGAGTTCTTCGCCGCGCACCCGCTGTCCGACCTGGCCGGCTGCAGCGGCTACTGGCTGGGGCAGCAGGGCCGCATCACCCACCCGGTGTACCTGCCGGAGGGCGGCGACCGGTACGAGCCGATCGGCTGGGAGCGGGCGTTCTCGATCATCGCGGAGGAGCTGGCCTCCCTGGACTCCCCCGACGAGGCGCTGTTCTACACCTCCGGCCGGACCAGCAACGAGGCCGCGTTCCTGCTCCAGCTCTTCGCGCGCGAGTACGGCACCAACAACCTGCCGGACTGCTCCAACATGTGCCACGAATCGTCCGGCTCCGCGCTCACCGAGACCCTCGGCGTCGGCAAGGGCAGCGTCTCCCTCGACGACCTGCACCGGGCCGACCTGATCATCGTCGCCGGGCAGAACCCGGGCACGAACCACCCGCGGATGCTGACCGCGCTGGAGAAGGCCAAGCAGGCCGGCGCGAGGATCATCTCGGTGAACCCGTTGCCCGAGGCCGGCCTGGAGCGGTTCAGGAACCCGCAGACCCCCGGGGGCCTGCTGAGGGGCACCGCCCTCACCGACCTGTTCCTGCAGATCCGCATCGGCGGCGACCAGGCCCTCTTCCGCCTCCTCAACAAGCTCCTCCTGGAGACCGGGGGCGCCGTGGACGAGGAGTTCGTGCGGACCCACACCCACGGCTTCGAGGAGTTCGCCGCCGCGGCCCGCACCGCCGACTGGGACGAGACGCTCACCGCGACCGGACTGACCCGCGACGAGATCGAACGCGCCCTGCGGATGGTCCTCGCCTCGCGCCGCACCGTCGTCTGCTGGGCGATGGGCCTCACCCAGCACAAGCACTCCGTGCCCACCATCCGGGAGATCGTCAACCTCCTCCTGCTGCGCGGTGCCATCGGCCGCCCCGGCGCCGGCGTCTGCCCCGTCCGCGGCCACTCCAACGTCCAGGGCGACCGCACCATGGGCATCTTCGAGCGGCCCTCGGAGGCGTTCCTCGACGCCCTCGACCGGGAGTTCGGCATCACCTCCCCCCGCCACCACGGGTACGACGTGGTCCGCTCCATCCGGGCGCTGCGCGACGGCCGCGCGAAGGTCTTCTTCGCGATGGGCGGCAACTTCGTCGCCGCGAGCCCGGACACCCGCGTCACGGAGGCGGCGATGCGCCGCGCCCGCCTCACCGTGCACGTCTCCACCAAGCTCAACCGGTCCCACGTCGTCACCGGCGCCCGCGCGCTCATCCTGCCCACCCTCGGCCGCACCGACCGGGACGTACAGGCCTCGGGCCGGCAGTTCGTCACCGTCGAGGACTCCATGGGCCTCGTCCACGCCTCCCGCGGCAACCTCCCGCCGGCCAGCCCCCACCTGCTGTCCGAACCGGCCATCGTCGCCCGCATGGCCCGCGCCGTCCTCGGCGCCTCCTCCACCACTCCCTGGGAGGAGTTCGAGAGGGACTACGCCGCCGTCCGCGACCGCATCGCACGCGTGGTGCCCGGCTTCGAGGACTTCAACGCGCGCCTCGCCGCCAGCCCCGGCGGCTTCGCCCTCCCGCACGCCCCCCGCGACGAGCGGCGCTTCCCCACCGCCACCGGCAAGGCCAACTTCACCGCCGCCCCCGTCGAGTACCCCCGGGTCCCCGAGGGCCGGCTGCTGCTGCAGACGCTGCGCTCCCACGACCAGTACAACACCACCGTCTACGGCCTCGACGACCGCTACCGCGGCATCGAGGGGGGCCGCCGCGTCGTCCTGGTCCACCCCGACGACGCCCGCGAACGGGGCCTCGCCGACGGCTCCCACGTCGACCTGGTCGGCGAGTGGGGCGACGGCGTCGAACGCCGCGCCCCCCGGTTCCGGGTCGTCCACTACCCCACCGCGCGCGGCTGCGCCGCCGCCTACTACCCCGAGACCAACGTCCTGGTCCCCCTGGACGCCACCGCCGACGTCAGCAACACCCCCACCAGCAAGTCCGTGATCGTCCGTCTGGAACAATCACCGGCCGACTGAGCGTTCCGCTCGGCAGCACACCAGGACAGCCGTAGGACGACGAACGGAGTTCGGGCCCCATGGGCGAGCAGACCGCACCCAGATTCCCGCAAGAGGTCATCGACGAGTACGCCGCCCTCGGCGTCGACCTGCACGCCCTGTTCTCCGCGGGCCACCTCGGCACCCGCATGGGCCTGCGGATCACCGAGGCCTCGCCCGACCGCGTCGTCGGCACCCTGCCCGTCGAGGGCAACACCCAGCCCTACGGCCTCCTCCACGGCGGGGCCTCCGCCGTCCTCGCCGAGACCCTCGGCTCCGTGGGCGCGATGCTCCACGGCGGCTCCGGGAAGATCGCCGTGGGCGTCGACCTGAACTGCACCCACCACCGCGGCGTCCGCTCCGGCGTGGTCACCGGCGTCGCCACCCCCGTCCACCGCGGCCGCTCCACCGCCACCTACGAGATCGCCGTCACCGACGAGCAGGGCAAGCGCGTCTGCACCGCCCGCCTCACCTGCATGCTGCGCGAGGCCACCGGCGGGGACGCCGGGGCCGCCGGCGCCTGACCGACCCGGCGCCCGGCCGGCGCGAGGAGCGCCGGGCCCCACCACGGGGGCCCGGCGCTCCGGCGTCACGCGCCCCGGCCGGTCAGGCCGCGCCCTCGCCCAGGTACGCCGCGCGGATCCGGCCGTCCGCCAGCAGATCGTCCGCCGGACCGGACATCGCCACCGAACCCGTCTCCAGGACGTAGCCCCGATCCGCCAGGCCCAGCGCCTGCGTGGCGTTCTGCTCCACCAGCAGCACCGTCGTGCCCTGGTCGTTGATCTCCCTGACGATCTCGAAGATCTGCCGGACGATCAGCGGCGCCAGGCCCATCGACGGCTCGTCCAGCAGCAGCAGCTCCGGCCGGCCCATCAGCGCGCGGCCGATCGCCAGCATCTGCTGCTCACCGCCCGACAGGGTGCCGGCCTGCTGCGAGCGGCGCTCGGCGAGCCGCGGGAAGAGCGTGAACACCCGGTCCAGGTCGCCGGAGTCCACCGACGAGAACCGGTAGGCGCCCATCTCCAGGTTCTCCAGCACCGTCATCGTCGCGAAGACCCGCCGCCCCTCGGGCACGTGCCCGATGCCGAAGCGGACCAGCTCGTGCGACTTGATGCCGTCGATCCGCTCGCCACGCAGCAGCACCTCCCCGTGGCGGGGCCGGAGCATCCCGGAGACCGTACGGAGCGTGGTCGTCTTCCCCGCGCCGTTGCCGCCCAGGAGAGCGACGATCTCGCCCCGGCCGACCGTCAGGTCGATGCCCTTCAGCGCCTCGATCGCGCCGTAGAACACCCGCATGCCCCTCAGTTCGAGCAACGGGACCTCCGCGGCCCCGGCGTCCCCGGAGCCCTCCCGCACCTGCGCCGTCGTGCTCACTGACCGCTCTCCTCGTCACTCCGCGCCGCACGGCCCGCGCCGTCCGCGCCGCCGGCCTCCTCCGGAACCGCCCCGGCACCGTCCGGTGCGGCCGGCCCGCCGGTCCCGCCCGGCACGGCACCGGCACCGGGCCCCTCCTCGACCGCCTGCGCCTCCTCCTCCGACGCGCCCAGGTACGCCTCGATCACCGCCGGGTGCCGCTGCACCTCGCCCGGCGTGCCCTCGGCGATCTTCCTGCCGAAGTTCAGCACCATCACCCGGTCGGCGACCGACATCACCAGCCGCATGTCGTGCTCGATCAGCAGCACGCTCACGCCCAACTCGGTGTTGATGCGGCGGATCAGCCGCTCCAGCTCCAGCTTCTCCGTCGGGTTGGTCCCCGCCGCCGGCTCGTCCAGCAGCAGCACCTGCGGATCCGTCGCCAGCGCCCGCGCGATCTCCAGGCTCCGCTGGTCGCCGTAGCTCAGGCTGCCGGCGATCTCGTTGAGCTTGTCCTCCAGGCCGACGAACCTCAGCAGCCGGTGCGCCCGCTCGTCGCTCTCCCGCTCCGCGCGCCGCGCGCCCGGCAGCCCCAGCATGATCGACACCGGTCCGGCCTTCAGCCGCGTCTCCGCCGCGATCTTCACGTTCTCCAGCGCCGTCAGCGCCGAGAACAACCGGATGTTCTGGAACGTGCGCGCCAGTCCCGCCCGGTTCACCAGGTGCGGCCTGCTGCCCAGCAGCGACTTCTCGCCGCCCTCCCTCGGAAGGAAGACGATCCGCCCCTCCTGGGGCGTGTACGCGCCCGTCAGCGAGTTGAAGAACGACGTCTTCCCCGCGCCGTTCGGGCCGATCACCGCCAGCACCTCGCCCCGGCGCATCGACATGTCCACTCCGTCGAGGACCGTCAACCCGCCGAACCGCAGGGTCACGCCCGTCACCCGGAGCACCAGCTCCCCGGCGGGCGCACTCGTCACTTCGCTGCTCATCAGGCCTTGCCTCCCGCCGGCTCGGACATCGCGTCCGCGTCACCGAGGCCCTCCTCCGCCATCTTCAGCTCACGCTGACGACGGCGCGAGGGCCAAATGCCCTGGGGCCGGTAAATCATCATGATCACGAGCAGTGCGCCCAGGTACATGTACCGGTCCGACGGGTCCACGTAGTCCTTCAACGCCTCCGGCAGCCACACCAGCGCCGCCGCGCCCATCAGCACGCCGGGGATCGACCCCATGCCGCCGAAGATCACGTACGCCAGGATCAGGATCGACTGCAGCAGCGGGAACACCTCGGGGTTGATGTAGCCGTACTTGCTCGTGAAGATCACCCCGGCCACGCCCGACGTCGACGCGCCGATCGCGAACGCCATCAGCTTGAACCGCACCGTGTCCACGCCGTTCGCCGCCGCCGCGATCTCGTCCTCCCGGATCGCCGTCCACGCCCGGCCCACCCGCGAGTGCTCCAGCCGCGAGAACAGCACGATCACCAGCACGATGAAGAACACCAGCAGGTACCAGTACGGCAGCGGCCTGATCGACCACGTGTACTCGATGCCCGCGAAGTCGACCGAGAAGTCCGGGATCAGCCGCGCGCCCTGCGGGCCGCCCGTCACCCCGTCCGCGTTCTTCGCCACCAGGTAGATGATCTCGTGGAACCCCAGCGTCACGATCGCCAGGTAGTCGCCCCGCAACCGCAGTGTCGGCGCGCCCAGCAGCAGCCCCGTGACCAGGCACGTCACCACCGCGATGGGGATCACCCAGAAAGGATTCAGCACCACCGGCGGCTCGACCGGCAGGCGTCCCGTCCAGAACGCCGTCGAGTACGCGCCCACCGCGAAGAAGGCGAAGAAGCCCAGGTCCAGCAGGCCCGCCCAGCCGATCACCACGTTCAGGCCGATCGCCAGCAGGGCGAAGATCGCCACCTGGTCCACCAGCACCGTCTGCCACGTCCGCGACAGCATCGACGGCACCGTCAGGGCCAGCACCAACGCCAGTCCGACCAGGCCCCAGCGCAACCGCGGATCGCCCTGCACCCGCTCGCGCACCGCGCCGCCGGGCCGGCTCACCACGGATCCCGCCCGGGCCGCCACCCCCTTCAACGGCGACGCCGCGAACTCCCGCAGCGCCCACACGCCCGCCGTCAACGCCAGGCACACCCACAGGTGGGACCCCGTCAACGACCCCTTGACCGAGAAGAACACGTCCCGGGTCGTGCCCTGCTCACCCGTCACCAGCGCCAGCAGCACGCCCAGCGCCAGCATCGACCACAGCCGCGTGAACCGCGGCCGCTGGTACCACGCCGTACGACGCAACCTGCTCGCCGCGGACGCCACGTCCTTCACGGAAGACTCCACCGAGCTCACGCCGCCCTCCCCACTTGCTTGCCGAGGATGCCCATCGGACGGAACATCAGCACCAGGATCAGAACCACCATCGCCGAGACGCTCCGCCACTCCTCACCGAGCAACGGCACCGTCATCGTCTCCACGACACCGATCAGCACACCGCCCGCCATCGCGCCGCGGATGTTGCCGATGCCGCCCACCACGGCCGCCGCGAACGCGGTGATGCCCGGGATGAACCCCATCGTGTAGGACGCCTGGTTCAGGTTCGCGAACAGGAATCCCGCCACACCGCCGAGCACGCCGCCGATCACGAACGTCCGCGAGATCACCCGGTCGATGTCCACGCCCATCAACGACGCCACCTCGGCGTCCTGCGCCACCGCCCGGATGCCCCGGCCCAGCTTCGTCCGGTTCACCAGCAGGTCCAGGCCGATCATCATCACCACCGCGGTCAGGAACTGCAGCAGTTGCGTGATGTTCACCCCCGCGCCGAGGACGCTGAACACATCGTGGTTCCGGTACATCTCCGGCAGGGGCAGCGGGTCGCGCCCGAACAGCTTGCCCGCCAGGTTGTAGAGGAAGAACGACGCCCCGATCGCCGTGATCAGGAAGATCAGCCGAGGAGCGCCCCGTCTGCGCAAGGGCCGGTACGCCACCTTCTCCAGGCCGTACGCCGTGATCCCGCCGAACAACGCCGAGCCCGCCATCGCCGCCGCCACGAGACCGATCGAGGCCCAGACGGAGGGGCTGCCACCCGGATCGAGCAGCTGGAGGACGATGAGGCTCCCGTACGCCCCCAGCATGAACACCTCGCTGTGCGCGAAGTTGATCAACTGGAGAACGCCGTACACCAATGTGTAACCGATCGCGATGACGGCGTACAAGGAGCCGAGCATCACACCCAGGACGAGGTAGTCCCAGAAACCCTGAGGGGACATGGAACAGACTTCCTTAGAAGAACCGGGCGGGACCGGGACACCCGTCACACGGCCACGGCCCGCGGCAGAACAAGCGGATCACACGACGGGAACCACCCGAAGGGCCCCGCCACCGAAGGGGGGCCGGAAGACGAACTCCCCCGGCCCCCGACCACCAGGCGTCCAACCCCGCCGGCGGACTCAGCCGGCCAGCTCGTTGATGTTGCCCTGATAGGCGATCTTGCCGCCCTTCACCTGGTACAGGTACACGTCCGTGCCCTTGAACTCACCGTTCTCGTCGAAGGAGAACGTCTTCGTCAGCCCCTTGTACGAGGCCTTCGCCAGGGCGTCCCGCAGCGCCTCGCGCTCCACCTCGCCCTTCGCCGCCGCGATCTCCTTGATGATCATGTTCGCGATGTCGTACGCCTCCGCCGAGTACGTACCCGGCGCGCGCTTGAACGCCTTCTGGTAGTCCGCCGAGAACTGCTTCGTACCCGCCTCGACCGTCGCGTCGGTGCACGGGCAGGTCAGGAACCAGTTCTCCGACGCGCCGCCCGCCAGCTCGACGAACTTCATGTCGTTCGTGCCGTCACCGGAGATCGCCGCGCCCTTGTAACCCGCGTCCTTCAACTTCTTCGCGAGCGGTGCGGCGTCCTGGTAGTACCCCGCGTAGATCAGCGCGTCGGCCTTGGAATTGACCACGTCCTTGGCGGTGGCGCTGTAATCCGGCGTCTTCTGCGGAACCGACTTGCGGAGCACCTCGACGCCCGCGGCCTTGAGGTCCTTCTCGGCCACACTCGCCAGGCCCACTCCGTAGTCGGTCTTGTCGTCCATGACGTAGACCTTCTTCGCCTTCAGCTTCTTGGCGTAGTAGGTCGCCATCCCGGCGCCCTGCTGATTGTCGTTCGGAACGCCGCGCAGCAGGCTCGTGAAGTTGTTCTTCGGGTCCGTCAGCGAGGGGTTGGTGGCCGAGGGCGAGACCGTCACCAGGCCCGCCTCCGCGTACAGCGGCGAAGCCGTGTTCGTGGGGCCCGAGAAAGCGGGACCCACCACCGCCACGACGCTCTCGTCGTCGATGACCTTCTGCGCGGCCGCGGTCGCCTTGTCCGGCAGGCCCTGGTCGTCCGAAGCGACGTATTCCAATGTGAAACCGAGATCGCCCTTGGCATTCGCCTGGTCGATCGCCAGTTTCACGCCGTTCTGCATGTTCTCGCCCAGAGCGACATTGTCACCCGACAACGGCCCCTGGAAAGCGATCTTGACGGTTCCGTCATCACCCGAGCCGCCGCAGCCGGTCAATGCCAAAGCACTCACGACCAGCGGAACGGCAAGTCTGGCGACACTCTTGTTCAGCACAACGCACTCCCAGGGGCCGACCGAACGATCTTGAACGCACAGGAAGTTCGAACAACTTCCCCCACATCGCACCGCTTGTCCTGCGGTGTGCGGGGAATGTAATCGCCTGTTCACCTCACCGGATAGACGGCCAGGGAATGTGTGACCCCCCTGTGACCTGCGTCATGCGCCGAAAAGCGAACACCCCTTACAGGCCAACGGACACCCCGATCGCGCAGACCACCCCCGCAAACCACCGCAAAACGCCTAGCGGACCATCCCCGAACCGCCACACAACCCCCACAACAAAACCCCCGGTCCTGCACCTCTCCCCAGGGAGAAGCACCCAACCGAGGGCAGACCCCCGCACCTCACGCCGAACGCGCAGAACCCCCGAGCCGCCCGCCGGGCAGCCCCTACGCCCGGCCGCCCCACCTCTCCTCGGCGTCCGCCAGCACCACCTCGGCCACCTCCCGCATCGACATGCGCCGGTCCATCGACGCCTTCTGGATCCACCGGAACGCCGCCGGTTCCCCCAGCCCGTACCGGGACTGCAGCACGCCCTTCGCCCGGTCCACCAGCTTCCGCGTCTCCAGGCGCTGGGCCAGGTCCGCCACCTCCCGCTCCAACGCCCGCAGCTCCGCGAACCGCGACACCGCCATCTCGATGGCCGGGACCACGTCGCTCTTGCCGAACGGCTTCACCAGGTAGGCCATCGCACCCGCGTCCCGCGCCCGCTCCACCAGTTCCCGCTGCGAGAAGGCGGTCAGCATCAGCACCGGGGCGATCGACTCCCCCGCGATCCTCTCCGCGGCGGAGATGCCGTCCAGCACCGGCATCTTCACGTCCAGGATCACCAGGTCCGGGCGGTGCTCGCGCGCCAGTTCCACGGCCCGGGCCCCGTCGGCGGCCTCACCGACGACCGTGTACCCCTCCTCCTCCAGCATCTCCTTGAGATCGAGGCGGATGAGCGCCTCGTCCTCGGCGATGACGACGCGGGTCGTCGCCGGCGGGACGTGCGACTGGTCGTCGGCGACGGGCTGGGGCGACTCAGGGGCGGTCACGGAGGCTCCTCAGTACGGGCGGTGCAGCTCTCCATGAGCCTACCCATCTCCTGTAAGGTGTGAGGACACAGGACTACATCTGCCCTGCCATTTGAAGGCCCCAGTACTCCAACTGGTCAGAGAGACGGTGCTCAAACCACCGACAGTGTGGGTTCGAATCCCACCTGGGGCACATTCGCCTTCGTTTCCATGGTCGCGAATCCGCCCATCGGTTCTCACTCGGCAGCGGCGAGATCCCGGCATCTCCCTCGCGGCCGTTCCACGGGCACCACCCCGTCCCCGCCGTGACCGCGCTCCTCCCGGTGGGAGGGCCCGCGCCCATTCCACCCGGTCCTTCGAAGCACCTCCCCGCTCCGGGGACGGGACCGGCAACGGCCACGTGCCCCCTGCCGCGGTCCCCTGCGGCGCCGGGGCGTCCGGCACGCGGTTCCCGGGAGGAGCGGCGGCCGGGCCGTCCGCCCGCGCGGAGGTCCACGCGGCGGGCGGCCCGGCCGCCGGTCGGTTCCCGCCTAGCCGCAGCGGCCCGCGGGCCGGGGGCGCGTGACCACGTCGGTGGTGCCGGTGGTCGAGTCCAGCCACACCACCTGGCCGGACCCGACGGCCGCGGGATGGGTCTGGGCCCCCCGGTTGCAGGAGACGCGGCCCTTGTAGGTGCCCGGGGCACCGGGGATTCCGGCGGCCTCGAACTGGTGGAGCTTGGGGCTGGTCCCGTTGCCGAGGGGGGCGTCGGGCAGGTAGCTGAGAACCGTCGCGCTGTCCTCGGAGACCGTCAGGTCGTAGGCGTACCGTGCGTCCGGCCCGCGCCCGGGGAGCAGGTCCACCGCTTCGGACCCCGCCAGTGTGGCCCGCCGCAGGGCCGTCGCGCCGTCCGTCGAGTCCTCGTCGACGAGCCAGAAGACGTGGGTGCCGTTGACGGCCGTCGGACCGAGGCGTGCCGTGTGGGGGTACTCCTGGACCACCGTGCTCTCGCCGGTCGCGACGTCGACGACGACGATCCGCCACTCGTAGACGGCGCGGGCCCCCAGCGCCACCCGCCGCCATTCGCGGTAGGCGACCCTGCCGTCGCTCACCGACGGCGAGTAGGCCCGGTGGTAGGTCCCGCCGCCGATCCTCTCGATGTTCGCCGGGTCCTTCAGGCTCAGGTAGGCCACCGCCGAACGCCCGCCGTGATTGGCGTAGCCGAAGGTCACGACGTCGCCGTCGACGCCGGAGACGCTTCCGCCGCTGCGGCCGGACCACAGGGTGCGCACGACGCCGCCCGTGAGCGGCCTCGCCAGGAGCTCGACGCCGCCGGGGCCGTGGGCCTGCCACACCACGGTCCTGCCGTCGGTGGCCGGGTTGGTGTGGTACCGGCCGTCGTTGGGGCTCATCAGCTGCGGCCGGCCCCTGCCGTCGGCCCGCCCGGCCCACACCGAGTACGGTTCCGAGCCGTCCTCGTTGGACCGGGAGGCCGCCCACCAGCCGCCGCCCGCGCCCAGTCCCGTACGGGTGGTGTTGATCCGGCCGAAGAGCGGCTTGGAGTCGATGCCGAGGGCCTTCTCCCAGCCGGGCACGATGCCGTGTGCGGTGAAGGCGCCGCGCAGGGCCTTCAGGGAGTCGCCCGTGACGCCGAGGTCCTTGGCGGCGGCGAGGACGGCGGCGCGGCCCTCGGTGAAGCCGTCGAGCGGCGTGAGGTACTCGGTCAGCGCCTTGTAGACGATCCTGTCGGTGAGGTCCGCGCCGAGTTCCTCGCGGGCGTCCCACAGGGCTCCGCCGAAGATGGTCGAGTTGAGGTGGACGCCGCCGTTGTCGTTGGCGAAGTCCAGGCCGAGGAAGGACCCGGTGGTGGTCCGCCCGTCGGACAGGTCCCGCAGGGCGCACTCGCGGGGGCCCTTCGTCCGGCACAGGCGCTCCCCGAGCAGGCCGGAGTCCGGGTCGGTCACCGGGGTGCCGTGGACGTGCGCCTCGACGGCGTTGCCGAAGTAGTCGGCGATGGCCTCGTTCAGGGCGCCGGACTGGCCCGCGTAGACGAGGTCCGCCGAGTGCTCGATCACACCGTGCGTCAGCTCGTGACCGACGACGTCCAGGGCGGCGGAGAACGGCCGGTACTCCTGGTCCCCGCCGCCGTACACCGCCTTCCGGCCGTCCCAGAAGGCGTTGGCGTAGGGGCTTTGGAACTCCGTCACACCCACCAGGGAGTCGATCCCCATGCCGCGGCCGTCGAGGCTGTCGCGGCCGTGCACGTCGCGGAAGTAGTCGTAGACCCGGGCCGTGGCCCAGTGCGCGTCGACGGCCCCCGCCTCGGTGGCGTCGGCCCCGAACCCGGGGGTCGGCGAGGCGAACTGCCCGATGTCCTCGGGCCACTTCCCGCCGACCTCGCCGACGTCCCTGCCGCGCGCGTCCCAGGTGGTCAGGGCGCGGGCGCCGTACTCGTCCGGTATGCGGGTGCGGTCCCGCAGCAGGTACGGCCCGCCGTCCCCGTCGCGGAACACGTCGAGCGGCACGGGCGTGCCGTCGAGCCGGACGCCACTGCCCTTCTCGTCCCCGGCGGCCCCCGCCCGTCGCCCGGCGGCGTCCGCCGCGGGCCCCCCTGTCGCCGGGTCCGGTGCGTCGAACGTCTTGATACCGCTGTGGGTGAGGACCGGGTAGCCGGCGCGGGCGTCGACGTACACCTCCCGCAGTACGGGCTCGCCGGTGGCGGGGGCGGTGCCGCGCACGGTGACGTGCTGGGTGAGGACGCCCGTGCCCATGGGCAGGACGACGAGGCCGCGGGCGGTGCCCCGCAGCGGGGCCTCCTCCTCGCCCTCGCGCGGCGCCTCCGACAGGTGCTGCCCGGCGAGGTCGTCGAGGACGCCGTCCACGGCCCGTTCCACGGCGAGCTCCTCACCGACCTCGGCCGTCGTGGAGGTGCTCAGCCCGGTGAAGTACCTGCCCGAGGTGCCGGTGACGATCCGCTCGCCGCCCTCGTGCTCCATGCGCACGATGTACTGACCGCCCAGGACGGGCACGCCGCGGTGCCGCTGCTCCAGGCGCACGGTCTCCCGGCCGGCCGAGGCGGTGGTGGCCAGGGGCACGAGGTCGCGCTCCGCGTGCTCGATCCGGTACCGCTCCCGCTTGTCGTCCAGGTGGGCACGGGCCGCCGCCGCCGCGCCCTCGGCGTCCGGGGCCCGTTCCCGGATGCCCCGTACCAGGGCCGGTGTCGCCGTCCGCTGTCCGGGGACCACCTCACCCGGGCTGGGCGGTGGCGGCGCCGCGGCACCGGCGGGCACCGCCGAAACGACGAGTGCGGCGACGCCCGACAGCGCCACCGCACCCGATATCGCACTCAGCCGTAACGTACGGCCGCCCCTGCGGCCTCTGCCTCTTCCACTGTGGCGCACGGTCCCCCAACTCCCGGTCGTCGACGGCGCCGACGGCACTGCACCCCCGGCGGAGGGCCATCGAAACCCCGATGTGCCGCCGCATCAACAGGGCCGGGGATCCAGCGGTGGCTTTCGGCCGACCGCGGCGCGCGTGACGGCGGTGGGTGCACGGCCTCGGCGGCCCGGGGGCCGCCGGGTGCGGCGGTGGGCGTCCGCGCGGGTGCGGAGCGCCGGCCGCCCGTCGTCACTGGCCGACTCTCCCGTCGACGCGTTCGCGCAGCAGGTCGGCGTGCCCGCAGTGGCGGGCGTACTCCTCGATCCTGTGCACCATCAGCTCCCGGACGGAGATCCCGTCCTCTCCCAGGCGTTCACCCAGGTCAGGATGGTCGGCGAGAGCGGCGTCGGTCGCGGCCTGCTCGTTCTCCAGACGGGCGTACGCGGAGTCGACCACGGCCTGGTCGGGGACGGCTCCGTCGAAGTCGGCGTCGCCCTCGCCGTACAGCCTGGGCAGGGGGTCGCCGTCGCTGATCCAGTTGCGCCAGTCGCGTTCCACTTCGGCGAGGTGCCGGAGCAGCCCGAGGAGGGACATCGTGGACGGGGGGACCGATCGGCGGGCGAGCTGTTCGGGGTCGAGTCCCTCGCACTTCATGCGGAGGGTGAGGCGGTAGTCCCTGAGGAAGCCCTGGAGGGTGGGGAGTTCGCCGTCGGGACCGGGGTCCTCGGTGTGGCGGGGGTCCCGGTCGGGGTCGGTCCACATGTCGGGGTGGACGGTCGCCAGGGTCCATCGGGTGGGGTGGTCGTCCATGCACCGCATGGTGGTCCACGGGGGGCGGGATCGGCCACCGGTTTGCGGTCGGGGTGTCCGGGCGGGCGGTCCCCGGTGTTTCAGAGGGTGGGCGGGTGGAGGGTGAAGCGGGCGGTGATGTGGGCGGTGACGGTCTGGCGTTGCGGCCGGAGGTCGAGGGGCGGCGGGGTCTGGGGGGTTTCGGAGGCGTAGGCCGTGCGGGGGGCGGGGCCCGGGAAGGGGAGGTGGTGGGAGGCGGTGTCGTCGAGTTCGAGGAGGGCGTCGAGTTCGGTGCCGAGTGCGTGGGCGTAGTCGCGGGCGCGGTGGAGGGCGTTCTCGACGGCCCGCCGGCGGGCTTCGGTGTGGGCGGGTGAGGTGGGGCGGAGGGTCCACCAGGGGCCGTCGACGCGGGTGAGGTCGAGGTCGGCGAGGCGGGTGACGAGTTCGCCGAGGGGGGTGAAGTCGGTGAGGGTGGCGGTGAGGTGGACGGCGCCGTGGTGGGTGTGGACGTGTTCGCCGCGGCCGCGGCGGGTGAGTTCGGGGGTGAGGGTGAGGGCGCCGGTTTCGAGGGTGTCGACGGCTGGGCCGTAGCCGCGGACGAGGTCGAGGACGGTGGTGTTGCGGTGGGTGAGGTCGGCGAGGGTGGCGCGGCGGTCGGTGCCGCGGGCGGTGACGGTGATGTCGATGCGGGCGAGGTCGGGGTCGGTCTCGGTGTGGCCTTCGCCGTGGACGGTGATGTGGGGGGTCTGGGGGGTGGCCATGTGGTGTCTCTCGTTCTCGGTGAGGGGTGGTGGTCGCGGTGACCGGGGTGGTTGTGGTGGGGGTGGTTGTGGTGGGGGGTTGGTGTGGGGGGTGTCGTCGGGGTGCGGACGGGTCAGGACCGGCGGATGCGGAGGGCGCGGCGGAGGTCGTCGAGGCGGTCGGTGAGCTGGCGGTGGAGGGCGGGGGTGAGGTCGGTGGTGGTGAGGTGCTCGTCGCCGAGCCGGAGGTTCTCGGCGGTGACGGTGTAGCTGGGGAAGGCCTGGCGGCCGGCGGCGGTGGCGATGGCGGGGCCGCGGCGGGCGGCGAGGGCGGTGGCTTCGGGGTAGTAGCGGGGGACGTAGGGGGTGAGGAGGTCGGTGTGCTCGGGTTGCCAGAAGCCTTCGGCGGTGGCGGTGAAGAGGTAGTTGGAGAGGGTGTCGTCGTGGAACATGCGTTGCCAGGCGGCGCTCTTGGCCTCGGTGGTGGGAAGGGCGGCGCGGCAGCGGGCGGCGCCTTCCCGGCCGGTGGCACTGGGGTCGCGGTGGAGTTCGGCGGTGATGGTGTCCTCGTCGGTGGCGCCGAGGACGGCCAGGCGGCGGAGGGTGCGCCAGCGCAGTTCGGGGTCGAGGTCGGGGCCGCCGGGTACGGCGCCGTCGCTCAGCCAGCTGTGGAGGGTGCCGGTGTGGTCGGTGCAGTCGATGAAGTGGCGTACGGCGGTGAGGCGGAGGTCGGGGTTCTCGCCGTCCTCGGTGCGGCGGATGAGGTTGCGGGTGACGTCGGTGAGGGTGGTGCGGGCGGTGTGGCGGTCCTGGGCGGGGAGGTAGCGGTTGGCGATGTGGTGGATGGCGAAGTCCAGGACGCTGTCGACGATCGTGGCGTCGGTCTCCCGGGGGAGGTGGTGGTGTGCGGTGGTGAGGTAGTCGGCGGGGGGCAGGTCGCCGTCGCGGACCATGTCGCGCAGGGTGTTCCACAGGACCGCGCGGGTGAGGGGGTCCGGGGCGCCGGAGATGCTGTGGAGGGCGGTCCTCAGGGAGGTGGGGTCGAGGCGGATCTTGGCGTAGGTGAGGTCGTGTTCGTTGGGGAGGACGAGCGCGGGCCGGGGGCCGGGACGGGGGTGGGGGGCGCTTTGGGGGACGTCCGTCTCGTAGCGTTCGCGCAGGACGAGGGTGCGGTCGTCGGCGATGTCGTGGTCGTAGGCCCCGATGGTGGTGCGGTGGGGGCGGGTGCCGTGGTGGTGGAGGGTGAGGGCCCACTGGCCGGGGTGGGTGGTGACGTCGGCGGTGAGCGTGTCGATGCCGGTGGTGCGGAGCCAGGTGTCGGCCCAGGTGTGGACGTCGCGGTCGGTGGCGGTGGCGAGGTTGTCGATGAGGTCGGCGAGGGTGGCGTTGCCGAACCTGTGGCGGGTGAAGTGGGTGTTGACGCCGGCGAGGAAGTCCTTCTCCCCGATCCAGGTGACGAGCTGGCGGATGGCGGAGGCGCCCTTGGCGTAGGAGATGCCGTCGAAGTTGAGGAGGGCGGAGGCGGTGTCGGGGACGGCGTCGGGGTGCGGGGCGACGGCGTGGGTGGAGGGGCGCTGGTCGGCGTCGTACCCCCAGGGCTTGCGGGTGATGCCGTAGCCGATCCAGGTGTCGGGGTACCGGGTGGTGGCTTCGTTGACGATCTGGTAGCCCATGTACTCGGCGAAGGACTCGTTGAGCCAGATGTCGTCCCACCAGGCGAGGGTGACGAGGTCGCCGAACCACATGTGGGCCATTTCGTGGGCGATGGTCACGGCGCGGGCCTGGCGTTCGGCGGTGGTGACGGCGGAACGGAAGAGGTACTCGTCGCGGAAGGTGACGAGGCCCGGGTTCTCCATGGCGCCGGGGTTGAACTCGGGGACGAAGGCCTGGTCGTAGGAGTCGAAGGGGTAGGGCTCGTCGAACTTCTCGTGGTAGCGGTCGAAGCAGCGCCGGGTGGTGTCGAGGATCTCGGCGGCGTCGACGTCGAGGTGGGGGGCGAGGGAGCGGCGGCAGTGGAGGCCGAAGGGGAGGCCGGCGTGGGTGGTGCGGACGGAGTGCCAGGGGCCGGCGGCGACGGCGAGGAGGTAGGTGGGGATGCGGGGGGTGGTGGCGGCTTTCCAGTGGCCGTCGTCCAGGCGGGTGGTGGTGCCGTTGGCGAGGACGGTCCAGTCGTGGGGGGCGGTGACGGTGACGTCGAAGGTGGCCTTCAGGTCGGGCTGGTCGAAGGCGGCGATGACGCGTTGCGCGTCGTCGAGGAAGAGCTGCGTGTAGGTGTAGGTCTCGCCGTCGGTGGGGTCGGTGAAGCGGTGCATGCCCTCGCCGGTGCGGGAGTAGCGCATGGCGGCGTCGACGCGGAGTTCGTGGGGGCCTTCGGCGAGGCCGGTGAGGGGCAGGCGGTTGTCGTCCAGGGTGGCGGGATCGAGGGGTTCCCCGTCGAGGGTGGCGCCGCGCAGGATGGCGGGTTTCAGTTCGACGAAGGTGTCGCCGGCGGTGCGGGTGGTGAACTGGATGACGGTGGTCGAGTCGAAGGTCTGGTCTCCGGCGGTCAGGTCGAGGTCGATCCTGTAGTGCTGGACGTCCAGGGTCCGG
Source organism: Streptomyces somaliensis DSM 40738 (assembly GCA_012396115.1). GTDB lineage: Bacteria > Actinomycetota > Actinomycetes > Streptomycetales > Streptomycetaceae > Streptomyces > Streptomyces somaliensis. Next base: position 21,924 of record JAAXOU010000038.1, read on the forward strand.
GCTCGGGTCTGCGCCTCTTCGCGTGTCAGTACGGGCATGGGGTCATGCTGCCTGATGGGGCGGTGACACGGAGCGGGTTCGGTGGTAACGGTCAGTCGGGGGTGTGTGGGTGGTGGGGGGCGTTGCCGGTGGTGGTGTGAATGTGGTCGGTGTGGGTGGTGGGAGGGTCGACGGCGATGCGTTCGTGATGGCGGATGACTTCGGCGATGATGAAGTTGAGGAGTTTCTCGGCGAACGCGGGGTCGAGGTTGGCGGTCTCGGCGAGTTGGCGCAGGCGGGCGATCTGGCGCGCTTCGCGCAGCGGGTCGGCGGGCGGGAGGTGGTGGCGGGCCTTGAGGAGGCCGACCTGCTGGGTGCACTTGAACCGTTCGGCCAGCATGTGGACGACCGCCGCGTCGATGTTGTCGATGCTCTCGCGCAGGCGGGTGAGTTCGGCGGTGACGGGGTCGCGGGGATCGCCGGTGTCACGGGGGTCGCGGGTGTCGCCGGTGTTCATGTCCGCGAGCTTAGACGGGGCCCGGGGCTCGGGGGCGGGGCGGTACGACACGAGGCAGGTCCGCGGTGGTGCCGGACCTGCCTCGTGTCGGGGGTGTGGTGCGCGGTGGGCCGGGGGGTCAGAGGGTCGCGGCCGCCGACTTGATGGCGGAGGCGAAGGTGGAGACCTCGGTGTAGACGCCGGGGTAGTTGGGCCGTGCGCAGCCCTGGCCCCAGCTGACGATGCCGACCTGGATCCAGGCGCCGTTGGCGTCGCGGCGGAACATGGGGCCGCCGGAGTCGCCCTGGCAGGTGTCGACGCCGCCGCTGGTGTAGCCGGCGCAGAGTTCCTCGGAGGGGACCAGGTTGCCGTAGGACTGCTTGCAGACGGTGTCGGAGACGAACGGCACCTGGGCCTTGAGCATGTACCGCTGCTGGCTGCCGCCCTCCCGGTTGGCACCCCAGCCGGCGATGGTGAAGGTGCCGCTGTTGTAGGTGGTGGTGGTGGCGATGTTGAGGGTGGGGAGGTTGATGGGCCTGTCCAGCTTGATCAGCGCCCAGTCCTTGCCGGTGCCGTTGTAACCGGGGGCCCGGTAGACCTTGGTGGAGCGGGCCTTGATGGCGGAGGTGCTCTGGAGGTCGACCACGCCGGCGGTGGCGGTGATGCTGGTGTTGGGGCCGGAGCTGTCGACGCAGTGGGCGGCGGTGAGGACGATCTGCGGGGTGAGCAGGGAACCGCCGCAGCCCATGGAGAGGCGGACCATCCAGGGGAACTCGCCCTGGACCGCGCGCGTGCCGCCGACGATGGGCGCGGGGGCGGCGGAGGCGGAGGTGGGCTGGAGGCTGACCGCGGCGAGGGCGACCGCGCCGGCCGCGGCGGTCCTCTTCAGGGCGCGTACGAGGGTGTTCTTCAACTGTCTGCCTTCCGTGGGGGGTGGCTTGTGCGTCGCGGGCCGTACACCTGGATGACATGAGCCCGTCAAGACATGGACGGGATTATCCGGAGGTCCGCGCGTGGGGCGCAAGCCGCGCTTTTCGGCCATCCGCCGCCCTCCGCCGCGCCGTGTGAGGAGGGCCGGCGTCACGCCCGGAAGACCGGGAGCGGCGGACGGCGCGGCGCCGGGAGGGGCGGGACGCGCCTTCGGGGGCGGGGGCGCGGGCGGAGTCGCTCAGGC
>JAAXOU010000380.1 GCA_012396115.1 Streptomyces somaliensis DSM 40738
CCCGGGGCGGCGTCCGGGGCGGTGGGGAGGCGCGCGTCAGGGCGCCGGGAGGCGTCCCGCGGGTTCCGCGCCGGCGGCCCGGCACGAGGGCACCGGGCGGGAGGACCCGCGGGCGGGCCTCAGCCGCCGGGCCCCTCGGCGCGCACCGTGAGCAGCCCCTTGCCGGCCACCGCGGCCAGGGACAGGGTCCGGTACCCCATGGAGTCGAACAGGACGGTGATCCGGTCGCCCTCCTCGCTCATGACCGTGCCGTCGCCCCACTCGCCGTGCCGCACCGGCGTTCCCGGCGGGTACGAGGCGGCCGCGGGGTGCCGCGGCCGGGCGTCCTCCCCTTCCCCCACGCCCTGCGCGACCGTGCCGTCGGCCGGCGCGGGCGCGCGGCACACGTCGCACCCGCCGCACGGGGCCTCGTACGGCTCGCCGAAGTAGCCGAGGAGGAAGCGGCGGCGGCACCCGGTCGTCTCGGCGTACCCGAGCATCATCTCCAGCCTCGACCGCTCCAGCCTCCTCCGCGCCTCCGCCTCCTCCACCGCCCGCGCGGTGGCCTCCCCGGCCGTCACGCCGGGGACGGGGCGCACCTCCCCGCCGGCGTCGGTGCGCACCGCCCCCGCCTGCTCCAGGAGGTTGGCCGCGGCCGTGACCCGGCGGCGCGGCAGGTCCGCGTGCTCGCCGACGTCGTCCAGGGCGACGGGGCCGTCCTGCCCGTGGATCCGCCGGGCGACCTCGCCGAGGGTCTCCTCGTCGGGGGCGCGGGCGGCGAAGAGGCGCTGCAGGCCGCGGTCCTCCGGCCGGTAGTGGAGGACCGCGACCGCCGGCCGCCCGTCGCGGCCGGCCCGGCCGATCTCCTGGTAGTAGGCGTCGAGGGAGCCCGGCACCGAGGCGTGGAGCACGAACCGCACGTCCTCCTTGTCGATGCCCATGCCGAAGGCGGAGGTGGCGACCACCACCTCGGCCTCGCCGGCCAGGAAGGCGTCGTGCACCCGGGAGCGTTCACCGGCGGCCAGCCCGGCGTGGTAGGCAGCGGCCGACAGGCCCAGCCCGGCGAGTTCCTCCGCGTAGCCCTCGGCGTCCTTGCGGGTCGCCGCGTACACGATCCCCGGCTTGGGCTCCGCCGCGGCGCGCTCCACCACCGCCCGCCGCTTGGCCGCGTCGTCGGGGAACCGGCGCACCTCCAGGGCGATGTTCGGCCGGTCGAACCCGGCCACGACCAGTGCGGGGTCCTCCATGCCCAGCCGCCGCACCACCTCCTCGCGCACCGGAGGGGCCGCGGTGGCCGTGAGCGCCAGGACCGGAGGGCGGCCCACCCGCCGCACCACCTGCGCCAGGCGCAGGTAGTCGGGGCGGAAGTCGTGGCCCCAGGCGGCCACGCACTGCGCCTCGTCCACGACGAACAGGGAGGGCGCGGCCCGGGCGAGGCGCTCGACCACCTCGTCCTTCACCAACTGCTCGGGGGAGAGGAACAGGTACTCGGCGTCCCCGTGCCGCACCGCCTCCCAGGCCGCCTCCGTCTCCCCGGCCGACTGGGAGGAGTTCACCGCGACGGCGTCCGGGGCGTCGCGGGCCAGCAGGCCGGCGATCTGGTCCCGCTGCAGGGCGATGAGCGGGGACACCACGACGGTGGGCCCGGGAAGCAGCAGCGCGGCCACCTGGTAGACGGCTGACTTCCCCGCGCCGGTGGGCATGACCGCCAGCGTGTCGCGGCCCGCCGCGACCGCCTCCATCGCGGTCAGCTGCCCGGGCCGCAGCTCCTCCCAGCCGAACACGTCGGCGGCGGTGCGCCGCAGGCGGTCCTCGGTCCGCTCCTCCTGGGACACGGTGCCTCTCCCCTCGTCCGCCCGGCGCCCCGTGCGCCGGGTCCTGCGGCCGCGCCACCGGCCGGTCCGTCACGGGGTCTCCCGCCCCGGCGGCCGCGAGGCACCGCGTCCGGCGCCCTCGCGTCCCGTGCCGTCCCACCGGCGCCCGACGGCCGTGCTCGCCGTGCGGGCCGTGCTCGCCGTGCGGGCCGTGTCGCGCCGGAGCCGGGCGGCGGCGTCCGAGCCCGCGCGGGGCCGGGGCGCCGTGCTCAGCCCAGGCTCGTGAGCAGGTCGTCGCACGCCCGCCCGCAGCTGCGGCACGCCTCGGCGCAGATCCGGCAGTGCTCGTGCGCGTCCGCGTGGCTCGCGCACTCGTCGGCGCACGCCTTGCACACCGTGGCGCACGCCCGGAGGACCGCGCGGGCGACGTCGGCGTCGTAACCGGTGTGCCGGGACAGCACGGCGGCGGTGGCGTTGCAGACGTCCGCGCAGTCCAGGTCCGCGCGGATGCACCTGGTCAGCTCGCCGACCATCCCCTCCGACAGGCAGGCGTCGGCGCAGGCCGTACAGGCCTGGGCGCAGCCGATGCACTCCTCGACGCACCTGGCCAGGGCCTCCCGGTCCACTCCGCCCAGATCCGCCGGGTACGTGTCCAGCATGTCCTTGACCGATGTCATCCCCGTACCCTCCTTCCTTCGCGCGCCCCCGCGGCGAACGGCCCTCCACCGTCCACGGAACCGCGTGCGGCGACGGGACGGGTAACACCCGCACGGGCCGGGCAAACGGCCCCGGGCCGGGCGGTCGCCGGACGGCCCCCGCACCGCTGCCGGCGCGACGGGAGCGGAGGACCTTCGGAGGCCCGGCCCCGGCGTACGGGGCGGGCCTCAGGCCAAGGGCGCTGGGCGAGTCGCCGGCCAGGGCGGTGCCCGCACGGGAGGGGAGGCGGTTGCCCACGCTGCCGTGGGCGAGGGGCAGGGCGGCCGTGTGCTCGGGCGGGAGGCGGTTCTCGCCGTCCACGATCACCGCCGGGGCGACGGGTTGCGCGGCCAGGTCCGCCCAGTCGGCCTCGACGACCTGCGGCCGCCCGGTGAGCACGACGACCGCCCGCGCGCCCCGGACGGCGGTGCGCACGTCCGCGCGGACCCCCGCCCCGGGGAAGAGCCCGTGGAGCTGCCGGCGTCCGCGGCCGGGTCCCAGAGGCGGACGCCGGCCTTCTCGTCCGGGAGCCGGGGGAGCCCGGCCGCGGAGGCGTCCGCGGCCGGGCCGGGA
>JAAXOU010000381.1 GCA_012396115.1 Streptomyces somaliensis DSM 40738
GCGGGACGTTGACCAGGTCGAGCGGGCGATCTCCCAATGGGTCACCTGGTACAACGAGGAGCGGCTCCACTCCGCCCTCGACTACGTACCGCCCACCGAGGACGAACGCGAGTGGTGGCGACAACAGCAAGCCACTCCGCAGTCCGCCTAAAGCAAGATCACCGGACTCTACGAAACTCGGGGCAGCTCAGGGGCTGAGGGTGACGTGCTGCAGAGTGCGCCATCGCTGCTCGATCTCGGCGGCGGTACGCTCGCCCAGCACCCTCACGTGCCGCACCAGGGCGTTGAACATGCGGGTGTCGGCGTGGAGTGCCTGTTCCGACTTGCCCTTCGGGCGACGGACGGGGACGCGGATGCCGATACCCGCGCCGGTGTAACCCTTGTCCGCCAGGGTCGGCAGGCCGCTGGCCGCCGCTTTGTACAAGGCGGGCAGGGCGTGGGTGCGGGCGGCGGTGATGTCGGGGGTCGAGCCGGGTTCGACGTCGGAGACCCACAGCGGTGCCGTCCGGGGCCGACAGGAACTGGACACTCCCGCCGACGCCTTGTGCTTCTGGCTGAACCACAGGTCGTTGCCGTTCTCACGGACTTCGGCAGCTCAGCACGCCAGCACCTGATCAGATCCAACAGAACAGCGCCACAACGCGACTCGGGCGCAATCGCACAACCACTCCCAGCGGGACATCCGAGGCTCGCCGAGTCCCAACCGAAGTGAAAACGACCAGATCAGGGCCGCAACGGCAGATCACTTCCCATGGGAACGGACACGGACCGGTCCGGTCCCCGCCGGAGAAGCACCCGCGACCCCCGAACCGGCCCAGGACGGCCCCGGACGGCCCCCCTACCCCCGTGCACCGGCCGGCGCGGCGGCGCTCGTGGGCGGACGGTCCCGCGGATCCCTGCGCCGAGAGCGGGGAGCGGTACGGCCCGGCCAGGGCGTCCTCCCACGGCGGCGGTGCGGGTGCTCCCCGGTCCGTCCCGGGTTCCGCCGCCGGGCCCGGATCACCGGACCGGTCGAAACCTCCGGGCGAGAGGACCTTTTCGCCACCGTGTTCGGTTCACGCCGCGCCTTGGTAGTTTCAGCGTGTGCAATTCATGGTGATCACCCAGCGTTACGGCGACCGGTTCGGCGACGAGGACTTCGCCGCCGTCCTCCCGCAGGAGGTCGAGACGGTCCGAGGGCTCTACGCCGACGGGACGCTCCGTCAGATCTGGTTGCGCGGAGACACCCGGGGCGCCTGCTTCCTCCTCGAAGCCGGGTCGACGGAGGAGGCCGAAGCGGCCGTGGCCGCGCTCCCCATGGCGCAGAAGGAGATGTCGGAATTCCAGATCATCCCCCTGCGGCCGTACGGCGGGTTCGGCCCCCGCTGACGCACCCCGGACCCGGACCCGGGTCCCGGCCCGGTACCCCCGCCACACGCCCCCTGACCGCGCCGTCCCGCCGGCACCCGCGGTCCCACCGGTGACGGCCGCGGCCTCCGCCGGCGCGCGGTTCCGGTCGGCCTCCCGCCGGGGGGCGGTCACGCGCCGTCCTCCGGGGCGGCCGTCGTCACCGTCCCGGAGGACCGCAGTTCGTCGACGGCGGTCGCGCACGCGCGCGTGCCGTCCGCCGTCAGCACCGCCATGCCGAGCCGGTCCGCCGACGACCTGAGCGGAGTCACCGGGTCGCCCGGCTCCACCGGCACGTCCCAGCGCAGCAGGCGCCACCCCGTCGGGTCGGGCGGCGGGGCGACCGCCGTGACGCGGCCCGGCGGGGCGGTGACGAACACGGTCGCCGCCGCTGCCGCCACCGCTCCCCCCGGCTCCCGGCGCGGTCTCTCGCCGACCGCCCAGCCCAGGGCGGCGCGCCGCCAGTCGACGCCCCGGGTGAGGCGTACGAGGTCGGGGATGCCGTCCCCGCCGGGGCGGGTGTGCGTCTCGACGACGGTCACCCGGGCGCCGTCGACCTTGACCTCCGTGTGCGCGGGGCCGTCCGCGAGACCCACCGCGTCGAGCAGTTCGGCGACCGCCCGCTCCACGCGCCGCCGCCCGACCGCGTCCAGCGACGGCGGCGGCATCAGATGGGCGACCTCCACGAACGCCTCGCCCTCGGTGCGCTTCTCCGCGATGCCGAGACAGGTGTGGCGCCCTCCCGAGGACAGCGTCTCGACACTGAACTCCCGCCCGCCGACGTACCGTTCGAGCAGGGTGGCGCGGTTCCTGCGGTCCGCCGGCAGGGCGTCCGCCGAGCGCAGCAGCGCGACGGCGTTGCTGCCGGTGCCCGCCACCGGCTTGGCGACCACGGGGGTCCCCCCGCCGAACAGCCGGGCCACCGCCCCCGCGTCGTCGCCGGTGGCGAACGGCGGGTTCAGGTGCGGGGCCGCCCGCTCCAGGGCGCGCCGCATCTCCAGCTTGTCGCGCGTCGCCCGTACGACCTCCGGGGGCATCCCGGCCGCGCCGAGGCGCCGCGCCGCCGCGGCCGCCGGTTCGAGCCCGAGTTCGGTGAGCGAGACGACGGCCGCCGGGGACAGGGGGCGCAGCACCTCGTCGACGAAGGCCCGGAACGTCGGTCCGTGCTGGTAGTCGACCGCGTGGTGCGCGGCGGCGGGCGCGTCGAGGGGCGCAGCGCCGGGCAGCCGTACGTGGACGACGTCGGCGGGCAGTCCGGCCGCCGCGCGGGCGACCGCCGCGTCGGCGCCGAGGACGACGAGCGTCACGGCGCCCGCTCCGGGGCGCGCGCACGGCCCGCGCGGTGTCCGTCCCCCCACTCCACACGGTGATCGTAGCCGTCCGGCCCCCGGCGCCGGGTCCGTACGGCGGGACCGGCGCCACGGGGTCAGGGCGCCGCGCGCAGCTCCGCCGGCAGCGGCCGGGTGTGCAGGACGTCCAGCCGGGACACCGCGCGCGTGAGGGCCACGTACAGCCGGTTCGGGCCGCGCGGCGCGGTCTCCGCGACGGCGGCGGGCTCGGCGAGGACGACGTGGTCGTACTCCAGGCCTTTCGCCAGCCCGGCCGGCACCACCGTGACGCGGGGCGCGTCGGCGGACACCTCGCCGGGGTGCCCGGTCGCGAC
>JAAXOU010000382.1 GCA_012396115.1 Streptomyces somaliensis DSM 40738
CGCCGCGGGGGCGCCCGCCGGCGCCGCGTGCCGGGGCCGGCCGAGCGCCTCCGCGCCCGCCCGCCGGGCCTTCCGGGGACCTCAGATCCCCAGCCGCGCCTCCATGACGCGGGCGACCGCCTCCGCCTCGCCGTCCGCCTCCACCCGGGCGGCCCCCTGCCGCCCGTGCAGGAACAGCGTCAGCTCGCCCGGCTCGCCGGTCACCGTCACCACCGGCGCGCCGCGGTGCGCGACGGCCGTCTGGCCGTTCGGGCGGCGCACGACCAGCCCCACGGGGCAGCGGCGGCCCAGGAGGCGGGCCGCCCGCTCCAGCCGGGCCCACAGCGCGTCGGCGAACACCGGGTCGACCTCGCGCGGCGTCCAGTCCGCCCGCGCCCGCCGCACGTCCTCGGCGTGGACGTAGAACTCCACGGTGTTGGCGCCCTCGTCGACCTGCTTGAGCGAGAACGGCGACATCCGCGGCGGGCCCGTCCGCACCAGCCGGACCAGCTCCTCGTACGGCTTCGCGGCGAACTCCGCCTGCACCCGCTCCAGTCGGCCCCGCAGCGGCCCCAGCAGGACGCCCGCCGCCGCGTCCGGTCGGCGCTCGCGCACCACCAGGTGGGCGGCCAGGTCGCGGGTGGCCCAGCCCTCGCAGAGGGTCGGGGCGTCGGGGCCCGCCCCTTCCAGCAGGTCGGCCAGGAGGAGTCGTTCGCGCACGGCGTGGGTGGACATGGCGGCCAGCGTACGGGGGTCGGCCCCGGACCGCCCGGAGGACGCGGCCCGCGGGGGCCGCGCCGCGCGGCACAATGACGTCATGACCAGCAACCTCGACCCGGCCATCGCCGCCCGCCTCAAGCGCAGCCCCGAGGGGCTGTTGCCGGCCATCGCCCAGCAGCACGACACCGGCGAGGTGCTGATGCTCGGCTGGATGGACGACGAGGCCCTGCACCGCACCCTCACCACCGGCCGCTGCACCTACTGGTCGCGCAGCCGCCGGGAGTACTGGGTCAAGGGCGGCACCTCCGGGCACGTCCAGCACGTCAGGTCCGTCGCCCTCGACTGCGACGCCGACGCGATCCTCGTCAAGGTCGACCAGGTGGGCGCCGCCTGCCACACCGGTGCCAGGACGTGCTTCGAGGCCGACGTCCTCCCGCTGGGCGAGTAGGGTCGGGCGCCATGGACCTCGAGACCTTCCGCAAGCTGGCGGCCGACCGCCGAGTGATCCCCGTCAGCCGCCGCCTCCTCGCGGACGGCGACACCCCGGTGGGCCTCTACCGCAAGCTGGCCGCGGAACGCCCCGGCACGTTCCTCCTGGAGTCCGCGGAGAACGGCCGCTCCTGGTCCCGGTACTCCTTCGTCGGCGTCCGCAGCGCCGCCACCCTGACCGCCCGCGACGGGCGGGCGCACTGGCTGGGCACGCCGCCCGTCGGCGTCCCGGTCGACGGCGACCCGCTGGAGGTGCTGCGCGCCACCGTGGAGGCCCTGCACACCCCGCGCGACCTCTCCGCGCTGCTCGGGGAGGACCTGCCGCCCTTCACCGGCGGCATGGTCGGCTACCTCGGCTACGACGTCGTGCGGCGCCTGGAGCGCATCGGCGACCACGGCGCGGACGAGCTGGGCCTGCCCGAGCTCACCATGCTGCTCACCTCCGACCTGGCCGTCCTCGACCACTGGGACGGCACGGTCCTGCTGATCGCCAACGCGATCAACCACAACGACCTCGACACCGGCGTCGACGAGGCCCACGCGGACGCCGTCGCCCGGCTCGACGCCATGCAGGCCGACCTCGCGAAGCCCGCCGACTCCGGGCCCACGGCCCTGCCGCCGTCCGAACTGCCCGGGTACACCGCCCGCTGGGGCGGCGAGGCGTACCGGCGGGCCGTCGAGGACGTCAAGGAGCGCATCCGCGCCGGCGAGGCCTTCCAGGTCGTCCCCTCGCAGCGCTTCGAGACGCCCTGCACGGCGAGCGCCCTGGACGTCTACCGGGTCCTGCGGGCCACCAACCCGTCGCCGTACATGTACCTGCTCCGCCTCGACGGCTTCGACGTCGTCGGCTCCAGCCCGGAGGCGCTGGTCAAGGTCGAGGCCGGGCGCGCCACGGTCCACCCGATCGCCGGCACCCGGCCGCGCGGCGCCACCCCGCGGGAGGACCGGGCCCTCGCCGACGAACTGCTCGCCGACCCCAAGGAGCGCGCCGAGCACCTCATGCTCGTCGACCTCGGCCGCAACGACCTGGGCCGGGTCTGCGAACCGGGCTCCGTCGAGGTCGTCGACTTCATGTCGATCGAGCGCTACTCGCACGTCATGCACATCGTCTCCACCGTGACCGGCCGGGTCGCGGAAGGGCGCACCGCCTTCGACGTGCTGACCGCCTGCTTCCCCGCCGGAACGCTCTCGGGGGCGCCCAAGCCCCGCGCCCTGCAGATCATCGAGGAACTGGAGCCCAGCCGCCGCGGCCTGTACGGCGGCGCCGTCGGCTACCTGGACTTCGCGGGCGACTCCGACACGGCCATCGCCATCCGCACGGCCCTGCTGCGCGACGGCACGGCCTACGTCCAGGCGGGCGCCGGGGTGGTCGCGGACTCCGACCCGGCCGCCGAGGACGCCGAGTGCCGCAACAAGGCGGCGGCGGTGCTCCGCGCCGTCCACACGGCCAACCGGATGAACCGCGCCTGAGGCGGATGGGGGATAGTGGGGTACGTGAGTGCCGCATCCGTACCCCAGCCCCGCGCCGCCGGCCAGGGCGAGGCGGTGACCGCCGGGAGCGGCCGCCGCAGCCTCGCCGCGGCCCTGTCCCTGGGCGCACTCGGCGCCGCCGCCGTCCTGCTCGCCTCCGGCCGCACCTGGACCGAGGGGCGCGTCACCGGCGTCGGCGGCACCGTCGCCCTGGAGGCCGCCGGGGGGGACGTCACCGGCGTGCCCGCGGCCCTGGCCGTCGTCGGGCTCGCCGCCCTCGTCGCGGTCCTCGCCACCCGCGGCGCCGGCCGCCGCGTCGTCGCGCTGCTCCTGGCGCTGAGCGGCGCC
>JAAXOU010000383.1 GCA_012396115.1 Streptomyces somaliensis DSM 40738
GCCGCGAGCGCGGCCCGCACCTCGGGCAGCAGGCGCTCGCCGGCGGCGGTGAGCCGCACGTGCCGCGGCGGCGCCCCGCGGTCGAACAACCGCAGGCCCAGTCCCCGTTCCAGTTCCTCGACCCGGCGGCCCACCTCCGCCTCGGCCACCCCCAGCCGCTCGGCCGCGCGTCCAAGGCCGAACTCCTCGGCCACGGCGACGAAGCACTCCATCTGACGCAGTTCCACGGCCGCACCCACCCGCCCCTCGCTGTCCGCCGCCCGCCCCGCGCCCGCGGGCGGACGGCGGCGGAGCGCACGCGGCACGCCCCTCCCGGGGCGGGACGGGGGCGCCGGGGCCGCGCGGCGCGCCGCACGAGAGGACGGCGGTGTGTTCGCCCCGTGGGTGTGCGGGCGTCTCCCGGACGTGTCGCCGGCGCTTTCCCACGGGTGGTCTCCCGCCTCCTCCTGCCCGCTTCAGCCGGTCCCAAACGGGGGGTCCGCGAAAGGGGTCCCGCCGCCCGTCCGGCGGCGCGTGGTGCGCTTCAGGCGGCGTGGCGGGTTCCCCACCCCGCCCCCCTGCACGTTTCCCCCGAAGGGCCCGTGATCCGGCCCCTTCCGCCCGCGTCCCGCCCTCGCGTGACGACACGTCGGCGCTCCCCTCCGGGGGAGGATCGCGCCGCCGCGATCCCGAAAACCGCCCCACGGGCGCCGTCCGCACGACCACCGCACGAGCAGGCCCCGCACATGCCCGGCGCGCCTCACCGGGGGCCCCGGGCGGTGCCCCTCCGCCGCGCGGCGGAGGGGGATCGCCCGCGGGCAGGAGGTGCCGGGGCGGGCCGGGCGGCAGGGTGGGCGGTATGCAGACGACCCCGCCCGCCGCCTCCCTCCGCCCCGGCGCCACCGACCGCGTGGCGCGCGCCGTCGCGATCGCCGCCTGCCTGCCGTACCTGGCGCTGAAGGCCGCCTGGCTGGCCGGCGGCCGCGTGGGTATACCCGAGGGCAGCGTGCTGCTGGAGCAGCCCCGGCTGATGGCGGTCGCCAACACCGTGACGCTGCTGATGGACACGGCGGTGATCGTGCTGGCGCTGCTCCTGACCCAGCGGTGGGGGGAGCGGGTGCCGGCCTGGCTGCCGGCGTTCCCGGCGTGGGTGGCGACGGGCCTGCTCCTGCCCATCGCGGTCGGCTTCCCCCTGAACGCCCTCGCCGGGCTGCTGGGGGGCGGGCGGCCCGCGGCGGGGCCGTCGGAGCCGTTCCTCGACGCGTGGGTGTTCACCGTCGTGTACGGCGGTTTCACCGTGCAGGGCCTCGCCCTGGGCACGCTGTTCGTCCGGTACGCGCGGCGCCGGTGGAGCCCCCTGTGGCGGGGCGCGGTCCGCGACCTCCCGCCGCGCGTGGCCGGCCCCCGGGTGCGGGCCGCCGCCGTCGCGGCCTCGCTGGCCCTGGTGCCGGGCACCGCGGTGCACCTGGGCTGGGCGGCCGGGATGACGGAGGGCCTCCCCCCGTCCCAGGCCGCCGCCCGCACTGCGGGGTTCCACGTCCTGGAGGCGGCGCAGGTGCTGTACGCGGCGGCCGCGGCGGCCGGGACCGGGCTGCTGGTGTTCCGGCGCGGCCGGGGGCTGCCGGTGCGGCTGCCGCTGGTGCTGGGCTGGGCCGGGTCGGCGGTCCTGGGCTGCTGGGGCGGTTGGCGGTTCCTCGCGGCGATGACGCCGGTCGCCGATCCGTCGTCGGGTCGGCCCGCCGTGCTGCCGGTGCTCACCTACGCTGGTGACGTGATCGCGGGGACGGTGCTGGCCGGGTGCGTGGCCGCGGTGCTGCGCGGGCGCGCCGGGTGAGCCTCCGGTCGCGCCCGGCGGGCGGGCGGGTGCGGCGGACCGCGGTGGCGCTGCTGGGGCGCCGGGCGCGGCTGCGCTGGGTGCACCTCGTCCTGGGCGGTGCGCTGCTCATGCCGTACTGGCTGCTGTCGACGGTCCTCCTGTCGCCGTTCACCGGCCGCGCCGGCGCCTTCGCCGGCTCGCCGGGGGAGCAGCTCGGGGCGTACCTGCTGACGCTGCCGATGGCCGCGCTCACGGGGGTCGTCCCGCTCGTCCGGCCGATGTCGGTGGCGGCGGCGCGGGTGCTGTGCGGTGTCCCGGCGGAGCTGTTCGCGGACTCCCCGGCCGCGTCGCGGGCGGCGAAGGCCCGGACGGCCGCCTGGTTCACGCTGCACGTGGGGCTCGGCGGGCTGGTGAGCGGGGCGTCGCTGGCGCTGCCGCCGTTCGCGGTGGTGACGATGGCGCTGCCGTTCTCACCGGCCCTGCGGGAGTGGGGGCCGGGCAGGGCGTGGGGCCTGCACCACGAGTGGTGGGCGGCCCTGGGGGTGCCCGCCGGGCTGCTGATGCTGCTGGCGCTCGCCGCGGCCACCGCGGCGGCGGGGGCGCTGCTGGCGCGGTGGGCGCCGGTGCTGCTCGGGCCGACGCCCGCGGACCGGCTGGCGGCGGCCGAGCGGCGCGCCGCCGAGCTCGCCGCGCGCAACCGGCTCGCCCGCGAGCTGCACGACTCGGTGGGCCACGCGCTCAGCGCCGTCACCCTCCAGGCGGGCGCGGCGCGCCGGGTCCTCGACGCGCCCGAACCCGATCCCGCCTTCCTCCGCGAGGCGCTGACGGCCATCGAGGAGACGACGCGCCGCACGGTCGGCGAACTCGACGCCGTCCTGGGCCTGCTGCGCCACGGCGAGGACGACGGGGAGCTGCCCGGGCCGGGGCTGGAGGCGCTGGGCACGCTGCTGGCGCACAGCGGTCTGGAGGTGGCGTGCACGCTGGAGGGCGATCCGGTGGCGGCCGCGCCGGGGCGGGTCTCCCGCGAGGCGTACCGGATCGTGCAGGAGGGGCTCAGCAACGCGCTGCGCCACGCGGGGGCCGCGCCGGTGTCGCTGCGCCTGCGCGCGGCCGACGGGGAACTGGAGGTCACCATGGACAGTCCGCTGACCGGCCGCGCGCCGGTGGTGCGGCCCGGCGGCGGGCGGGGGCTGCGCG
>JAAXOU010000384.1 GCA_012396115.1 Streptomyces somaliensis DSM 40738
GGCGGCGTCCGCGCGGCACCGGAGGGACGGCCGCGCGCCGCCCGCGCCGGAACGCGCGGACCGGTGGCCCGCACGAGGCGGACCACCGGTCTGGGCGGGGCCGGGATCAGATGATGCTCAGGCCGTACGCGCTCAGCGCCTCGGTGACGGGCTGGAAGAACGTGACGCCACCCGAGCGGCAGTCGCCGCTGCCGCCGGAGGTGAGGCCGAGGGCGGTGGAACCGGCGAACATCGCGCCGCCGCTGTCGCCGGGCTCGGCGCAGACGTTGGTCTGGATGAGGCCGTAGACGACGTCGCCGTTGCCGTAGTTGGCCGTGGCGTTGAGGCCGGTCACCTTGCCGCTGTGCAGGCCGGTGGTGGAGCCGCTGCGCAGGACGCTCTGGCCGACGTAGGCGTTGGCGGCGCCGGTGATGTCGCGGTACGAGCCGTTGTACAGGTAGACCCGGCCGTCCGCCGCCGACGGGTTGGCGTGGGTGACCACGCCGTAGTCGTTGTTGGGGAAGCTGGAGGCGGCCGTGCGGCCGAGCGTGGCGGTCTTCGACGAGTTGGTGTACCAGGTGCTGGTGCCCTCGGTGCAGTGGCCCGCCGTCAGGACGTAGGGGGTGCCGCCGCTGGTGCGGACGTTGAAGCCGAGGGAGCAGCGGCCGCCGTTGTTGCCGTAGATGGCCTGGCCGCCCGCGATGAGCTTGTTCAGCTTGCCCGGAGCGCGCTTGACCTCCACGGCGCCGGCGCGGTCGCCCGCGGCCTTCTTCAGCTTGGCGATCTCGGCCGCGGAGACGGTGGAGTCGGCGGTGATGACCAGCTTGCCGGACTTGGCGTCGGTGTACCAGGCGGTGCCCGCCACGTCGGCCTTGAGCACGGCCTGGCTGACCTGGGCCAGCTCGGCGGCGGTCGCGCGGGTGACGTCGGGGGCCTGCGCCCCGGCGCTCGGCGCGGCAAGCGCGGTGGCGGTGACCAGGGCGGCGGCGACGGCGGTCAGGCGCGCGCCTCTGGCGAGGCCGTTGCGGGGAGTGAAGCGCTTGAAGTTCACTGCGTCCTCCGGTGGGGGATTCACGAGCCCGTTGGGTGGGCGGGCCCGGCAGGCCGCGCCGACGGACCGGGGATTCCCGACCGTCAGCATGTGCCTGACAAGTTGTGGTGCCGGGAATCCTCGCGTCCGGTTCACCCTCCCCGCAAGGCTGCTTTTCGGCCGCTCTACGCGAGTCCGAAGAGGAGCGTCGCGTGGCCGGTTCCCCGGGGTGCGCCGACGGGCCCCGGGGCCGCGGCGCGGTCCCGGGACCGTCCGCCGCCCGAGGGCCGGCCCCTCGGGCGGCGAAGGCCGCGCGCCGTACACGGGCAGCGGGCGGGCCGGTCATCCGAGCTGATCAGCGCCGTGCGAACGGCCCTTCGCCGGGTGTCCCGCCCATGCTCTCCGGGCGGTGCGCGCCGCCTCGCCGATGGGGCCCGCGAGGCGGCGCCGGTGTGCGGCCGGAGGTGACGGGACGTCCGGGACGGCCGGCCGGGCCGGGGTCCCTTATGCGGCGGTCGCTCCCGTTCGCCGCATCCGCCGTGTGTCCGAATCTCGCCCTTGCGTGTCCGGAGGGCGGAACCGGTCGTCCGGGTCCCCCGTCACCAGGTGATGGGGAGCGACTCGGGACCGCGGATGAGGGCGCTGCGCCGCCACGGGACCTCCTCGGTGGGCACCGCGAGCCGCACCTCCGGCAGGCGGTCCAGGAACATCTCCACCAGCAGTTCGATCTCCATCCGGGCGAGCAGCGCGCCCGTGCAGAAGTGCGGTCCGTGCCCGAACGACACGTGCGGGTTGGGGGAGCGGTCGAAGTCGATCCGCTCCGGATCGGGGAACACCTCCGGGTCGCGGTTGGCCGCCAGGTACGACACGTACACCGCGTCGCCCGCCGCGATCCGCACGCCCCGCAGCTCCACGTCCTCCAACGCGATCCGGGCCAGTCCCACCGAGGAGCGGTGCGGGATGTACCGCAGCAGCTCGTCCAGGGCGCGCGGCCGCGCCTCCGGCTCCTCCCGCAGCCGCTCCCGCAGCCGTTCCCGGGTGAGCAGCAGGTACAGCATGTTGCCGCAGTTGTTGGTGACGGCCTCCCCGCCGATCTGCACCGGACCCACCAGCCCGACCGCCTCCTCGGCGCTGATGTCGCCCGCCGCGACGGCCGCCCCCAGCAGCGACAGGATGTCCTCCCCGTCGCCGGGGTCCGCCGTGCGCGCGGCGATCTCCCGGGTGAACCACGCGTACATCTCGTCCTTGGCCCGGCCGGTCGCCGCCGCGCCGTTCGCCGGGAAGAGGATCTCCTCCACCCAGCCGCTCATCCGCTCCCGGTCGGCTTCCGGAACGCCCATCAGCTCGCAGATCACCGTGGTGGGGAAGGGCCCCAGCACCCGTGCGATCAGGTCCGCCGGCGGTCCGTCCCGCAGCATCCCCGCCACCAGGGCGTCGAGCATCTCCCGCGCCCGATCGCGCAGCCGCTCCACGCCGCGCGCGGAGAACGCGGGCGCGATGGCGCGGCGCAGCCGGTTGTGGTCCGGCGGTTCGGCGAAGGCCAGGGAACCGGCCTTCGGCTTGAAGTGCGGGGCGAGCCGGGTGACGGTCAGGCCGGGGACGGGGGCGCGGCTGAAGCGCGGGTCGTTCGTGACCGCCTTCACGTCCTCGTACCGGGTGACCAGCCACGCCCAGCCCTCCCCGTGCGGCAGGCGGATCCGGGTCACCGGCCCCTCCCGCATCAGCTCCTCCAGCACCGGGTCGAACTCGGTGGCCCTCAGGTCCAGCGCCGGCCAGAACCGCACGGGCGGCGGCCCCAGGGGCGGTCGTGTGACGGTGTCCTCGATCACGCGCGTGTCTCCGTTTCCTCTTCCTCGGCGGGGTGCGGGCGGAATCCCCTCCCCACCATCGGCCCCGGGTGCGCGGGCCACCCGCCGGACTACTCCGGATGGTCCGCGCCCGCCACCTCGGCGCGCCCGCCCGCCGGAGGGGCCGCCGGTCGGGCGCGCCGCCGCGCGGCC
>JAAXOU010000385.1 GCA_012396115.1 Streptomyces somaliensis DSM 40738
GGCCGGGCCCGTGCCGCGCGCCGCGGGGGCGGGGGCGGGGGACCCGGGGATCTCCAGCCGCGCCTCCGTGCGGCACGGGGGCGCGGCGAAGGCCCGGACGTCGGCCGAGTCGATCTGCTCGGTCTCGGCGTCCGGGTCCGCGTCGGATGCCCGCCGTTCCCCGTCGGCGCCGCGGGCACGCAGCTCCTTGGCGTACCGGCGCTCCATCCCCGCTCTTCCGGACAGGAGCCGGATGGCGGTGCTGAAGCGTTCGGTGGGACGTGCTTCGTTCAGCTCGTCCTGCCTGCGGAGCCACATCGGCACCAGATAGGCGGCCCAGGCTCCGACGATGACTGCGTAGATGAGGCCGCTGCTGCTCACGTCTCACACGGTAGAGGTGTCGGCGCGGGGGCATCGGCCAATTGGGCCGGTGTGTCGCACGATCTGGCTGATATCACAGCCATTTTTGTGATTGGTCGGATCGATTGTTCCTACACGGCCAATTAATTCGAACAAATGATTTATTTCATCCGGTGTTCCCGCCGCGACCTGTGCCATCGCCGCAGCAGCCCCTCGGGCACCTCCTCCGCGGTCAGCGCGAAGACGAGGTGGTCCCGCCAGGCGCCGTCGATATGGAGGTACCGCGGGCGCAGGCCCTCCTCGCGGAATCCCAGTTTCTCCACGACACGGCGGCTCGGTCCGTTCTCGGGGCGAATGCACACCTCGATCCGGTGCAGTCCGACCGCCCCGAAGCAGTGGTCGACGGCGAGCGCGACCGCCGTGGGCATGACGCCGCGGCCGGCGACGTCCTGGTCGACCCAGTAGCCGACGTGGCCTGAGCACATCGAGCCCCAGGTGATCCCGGCGACGGTGATCTGCCCGACGAGCCGGCCCCGGTACTCGATCACGAACGGCAGCATCCGGCCCGCGCCGGCCTCTCCGCGCAGGTGGCGGACCATCTGCCGGTAGGTGGGGCGCTGGACGGGGGGCGTGCCCGGCACGGCGGGCGGGACGGTGGCCTCCCAGGGGCGCAGCCAGTCGCGGTTGCGCGCGTTGACCTCCCGCCACTCCCTGTGGTCGCGGACCCTTATCGGGCGCAGCACCACGTCGCCGTCGGCCAGCGTCGCGGGCCAGGCGGGGTTCACGAGGCCGGCCCCGGATGGTCGCCGCCGCGCAGCTGGTCCACCGCGTGGAGCAGGAGCGGCTCCAGGACGGCGAGGCCGTCGCGCACGCCGCCGGCGGAGCCGGGCAGGTTGACGATCAGGGTGCGGTCCGCGACGCCGGCGAGGCCCCGTGAGAGGGCCGCCGCGGGGACCTTCCCGCGGCCGTGGGCGCGGACGGCTTCCGCGATGCCGGGCACCTCGCGGTCGAGGACGCGGCGGGTGGCCTCGGGAGTGGCGTCGGTGGGCGAGACGCCCGTGCCGCCGGTGGTGAGGATCACGTCGTACCCGGCCTCCACCCCCGCGCGCAGGGCGGCCTCGACGGGGTCGCCGTCCGGGACGACGCGCGGGCCGTCGACGGCGAAGCCGAGCGCCGCCAGCCCCTCGGCGAGGAGGGGGCCGCCCCGGTCCTCGTACACGCCGGCCGCGGCGCGGTTCGAGGCGGTGACCACCAGCGCGCGGTACGTCACGGCCGGCTCCAGCGGCCGGACCTGCCGCCCGTCTTCTCCTCCACCCGCACGTCGGTGATGACGGCGGCCCTGTCGACCGCCTTCACCATGTCGACGACGGTGAGGGCGGCCACGGTCACGGCCGTGAGCGCCTCCATCTCGACGCCCGTCCGGTCCGTGGTCCGCACCGTCGCGGTGATCTCGACCGCGTCGTCGGCGACCGCGAGGTCGACCTCCACGCCGGAGACGGCGAGGGGGTGGCAGAGCGGGACGAGGTCGGGCGTGCGCTTGGCTCCCATGATCCCGGCGATCCGGGCCGTGGCCAGGGCGTCCCCCTTGGGGAGGCCCTCGCCGCGCAGCAGCTCCACCACCCGCGGCGACACCAGGACCCGGCCGCCGGCGCGCGCGGTGCGGGCGGTGACGTCCTTCCCCGAGACGTCCACCATGCGGGCCGCCCCCGCCTCGTCGATGTGGGTAAGCCTGCCTTGCGTACTCAACTCACTCCGCCTTGCGATCCTGGTACCGGTCGTCTTCGCCCGGCACGGCGGCAGACACCGTACCTCCACGGCCGTCCCCCGGGGCCGCCGGCTCAGCCGATGAGGACGGCCTCCAGCTCGGCCCCGGGCTCCACGAGCGTGACGCCCTCCGGTACGACGATGAGCGCGTCGGCCCGGGCGAGGGCGGCGACCAGGTGGGATCCGGCACCACCCACAGGAGCGACGGTACCCGTCCGGGCGTCGTACGTCCCCCGGAGGAACTGGCGCTTCCCGGCGGGCGACGGCAGCGGTCCGGTGGCGGACAGCACGGCGCGCACCCGCGGGCGGTGGAGGTCCGGCAGTCCCATGAGGGCGCGGATCGCGGGCCGCGCGAACAGCTCGAAGGAGACGTACGAGGAGACCGGGTTGCCCGGCAGGGCGAGCAGCGGCGTGTGCTCGGGGCCGACGGAGCCGAAGCCCTGGGGCTTGCCGGGCTGCATGGCGAGCGTGCGGAACTCGACGCCGCCGCCCGGTTCGTCCGCGTCGGAGGGGGTGGACAGGGCCTCCTTGACCACGTCGTACGCGCCGACGCTGACGCCGCCGGTGGTCACCAGGAGGTCCGCGCGGACCAGCTGGTCCTCGATGGTGGCGCGGAGCGCGTCCGCGTCGTCCGTGACGGCGCCGACCCGGTAGGCGATGGCGCCGGCGTCGCGGGCGGCGGCGGCCAGGGCGAAGCCGTTGGAGTCGTAGATCTGGCCCGGGCCCAGCTCGCCGCCCGGCTGGACGAGTTCGCTGCCGGTGGAGAGGACGACCACCCGGGGGCGGGGGCGGACGCGGACCGCGTCGCGGCCGACGGCGGCGAGGAGGCCGATCTGGGGCGGCCCGAGGACCGTGCCCGCCGCCAGGGCGAGGTCGCCGGCGGCCGCGTCGCTGCCGCGGGCGCG
>JAAXOU010000386.1 GCA_012396115.1 Streptomyces somaliensis DSM 40738
GCACAACGCCCTGCGCCACTCCGGGGCCGGCGAGGTCGCCGTCCGGCTCTCCCGGCGCGGCCAGGGCGCCCGCCTCACCGTCGCCGACGACGGCCGGGGCTTCGACCCGCGCGCGATCCGCAGCGCCTCTGAGCAGGGAAACACCGGGGTACGGAAACGGCCGAACCGGCGGGACCGGGTGGTTCGCGCCGTCCCCGCCGGGTTAGAAGAGGTAAGGGACAACGATCACCGCGGGCTCGGCTCAAAACGAACGAGACCACCCTGTGATCGCGAACGGCGTGCCGACAGGGGCCGTGGTGCTGGATACTGCGGGCAGGGCCGGTCCGGTGCGGTGAGCTGGAGGGGACGGTCGCGTGAGCGAGATACCTGGGACGACGGACGGCGTCGTGTGGCAGAGCAGCCCGCCTGGCTCGATCTACGACTACGTGGGCGTGGCGTCGTTCTCCATCGGCCCCGACGGGCTCGTCGACCAGTGGAGCCGGCGTGCCGCGGAGATGTTCGGCATCCCCGCCGACGAGGTCGGGGGCATGGATCCCGTCGAGGCCTTCATGCCCGCCGAGTTGCGGCCGCGGGGCCACCGCAAGATCGCCGAGATCCTCGACGGCAAGGAGTGGACGGGTCTCGTCCCCTTCCGCCTCCCCGGCGAACGGCACGCGTACAGCCTGGCCGAGGTATACGTCATGCCGAGTGAGGACGAGTACGGCGAACGCGGTGCCGTCTGCATCGCCGTGGACGTACGCGCCCTGCGCCGGGTGGAGACCGACCTGGCCTCCTCGCAGGCGATATTCGGTCAATCCCCCTTCGGTTTCCTGCTCTTCGGCACGGACCTGAAGGTCCAGCGCGCCAACCAGCGCTTCGCCGCCGTCTTCGGGGGGACCGCCGAGGACCACCGCGGCCGCACCGTCCACGACTACCTCTCCCGCCCCGAGGCGGACCGGATGACCGCCGCGCTCCGCCGCGTCCTGGAGACCGGTGAGGCCGTCACCGACCTGGAGGTCACCGGCACCGCCCCCGGCTCCGCCGACCGCCGCCACTGGTCCGTCAACCTCTACCGGGTGCACAGCGGATCCGGCCGGCCCATCGGCGTCGCCGGCCTCACCACCGACGTGACCCGCCGCCACAACGTCGCGCGCGAGGCCGCCAGCGCCCGCCGCAACCTCGCCCTCCTCAACGAGGCGACCGCCCGCATCGGCACCTCCCTGGACCTGGAGACCACCGCCCGCGAGCTGCTGGGCGTCGCCGTGCCCGGCTTCTGCGACCTCGCCGCCGTCGACCTCTACCAGGACCTGCTCACGGGCGAGGAGGCCCCGCCCGGCCGGACCGGGGGGCGCACCGCCAAGCTCCGCCGCGTCGCCTCCGCCAGCGCCGTCTCCGACGCGCCGCCGCTCGTCACCCCGTCCGCTCCCGGCCCGGACTGCTGCGAGGCCGAACCGCCCCCGGTCGGCTCCGTCCACCGCTTCCCGTTCACCTCGCCCTGCGCGAACGCCCTGAGCAGCGGCCGCCCCGTCCTCATCCCCGCCGACGACGGCGGCCTCGTCCACTCCACCCTCGCCGTGCCGATGGTCGCCCACGACACCGTCGTCGGACTCGTCCAGTTCTCCCGGACGAAGGGCAGCGAACCGTTCGGCGAACGTGACCGGGCCCTCGCCGTCGAACTCGCCGCCCGCGCCGCCGTCTGCATCGACAACGCCCGCCTCTACCGCCGCGAGCACGAGCGCGCCCTGATCCTCCAGCGCAGCCTCCTCCCGCCCGGAGACCCGGAGGCCGCCGGGCTGGACATCGCCTGCCGCTACCTCCCGGGCAACGACGCCACCGAGGTCGGCGGCGACTGGTTCGACGTCATCGACCTGCCCGGGCACCGCACCGCCCTCGTCGTCGGCGACGTCATGGGCCGGGGCCTGCGCGCCGCCGTCGCCATGGGCGAACTCCGCACCGCCGTGCGGACCCTGGCGCAGCTCGACCTCGAACCGGCCGAGGTCCTCTCCCACCTGGACGAGATCGTCCGCGGCCTCGGCGCGCCCGTCGGCACCCAGTCGTCACGCTCGGCTCACCGGCCGCGCGGCCCCGAACGGTCCGAGGTGTACCTCGCGACCTGCGTGTACGCCGTGTACGACGCCGTCACCCGGCACTGCACGTTCGCCAACGCCGGGCACCTGCCGCCCGTGCTGGTCGCGCCCGGCGGCCGGGCGCGGCTGCTCGAGGTACCGCCGGGGATGCCGCTCGGCGTCGGCGGGGAGCCGTTCGAGGAGGTCGAGGTCGAGCTGCCCGAAGGGGCACTGCTGTCCCTCTACACCGACGGGCTCGTCGAGTCCCGCGACCACCCCCTGGACGAGGGCCTCCAGGCACTCCAGGGCGTCCTCACCGGTCCCGAACTGCCCCTGGAGGACGCCTGCGACCACGTCCTCAACACCCTCGACACCCGGCACGGCCAGGACGACATCGCGCTGCTGATGGCCCGGATCCGCGGACTGCCCGCCGAGGCGGTCGGCGACTGGCACCTGCCGCGCGAGCCCCGGTCCGTGGGACGCGCCCGCGAGCTGGCCCGCGACCGGCTCGCGGCCTGGGGACTGGAACCGCTGGTCGACACCGTCGAACTGCTCGTCAGCGAACTCGTCACCAACGCCCTGCGCTACGGCGAGGGGGAGATCCGGCTCCGGCTGCTGCGCGACCGCACGCTGGTGTGCGAGGTGTGGGACGCGGGCCTCGTCCAGCCCCGCCGCCGCCGCGCCCGCGACACCGACGAGGGCGGCCGCGGGCTCCAGCTCGTCGGACTGCTCAGCGCCGGCTGGGGCTCGCGCAGGACGCCCCGCGGCAAGACGGTCTGGTTCGAGCTGGCCCTCCCCGACGGGGAGGGGACGGCCGAGCCCACGGTGGACCAGCTGCTGAGCATGTTCTGACGGCGCGGCGGGCAGGGCGGCGTACGGGCCCGGGGCGGCACCGGCGCCGCCCCGGGCCGTCGGCGGCGCGCGGTCC
>JAAXOU010000387.1 GCA_012396115.1 Streptomyces somaliensis DSM 40738
CGCCGCGCGCGGGTCAACCGCCGAGCGGCAGTCCGCCGAGCAGCGGCGCGGCCTTCTCCGTGGCGCCGATCCCGTCGGCGGCGTCCGCGACCCTGCCGACCAGCTTCTGGTCGGCGACCTCGCCGACGTCGTCGGAGGGGACCGTCTCGGCCAGACCCCGCTCGCCCAGGGTGTCGACCGCTCCGTCCAGGCCGGGGCCGGAGGGGGCGTCGGCGGCGAAGGCCGGTGCCGACCCGGCCATCGCCATCACGGAGCCGACGAGGATCGCGGCCACCTTCACGGGCTTCATTGGGGGGTCCTTCCTGGGGGGTGCGGGGTGCGGGAGGACCCGTGCCGCCGGGAGGGCACCCGGCCGACCGCGACGGCGCGCGTCCGTTCCCTGTAACGAGCCCGGGGCGCCCCGGAAACCCCGTACCGCGGGAATTCCCGCTACTGCACCCGAATGACGCGGGCGGTCCGATCCTCCGACCGGTGGGGAAAGACGACCGCCCCGCGCCCGGGTGGCGCCCCGGAGGCGGCGAACGCGCCGGGGAAACGCGCGATACGCCGTCGGGGGCGTCAATGCCCCGTGTTTCACGACCCCGGATATAACCTGCATGACGTTGCGTCAGTACGTCCCGGTATCGCCCGTTTTCCCACTCCTCAACGCGGAGAACCCCCATGCGGATCCCAGTGGCCCCAGTCGTGCGGCGCGTGCTGGTCTGCCTCCTCTCCTGCGCCACGCTGTCGGCCGTGCCGCCCGCCGCCGCGGCGCCCCGGGACGAGGAGCGGCCGCGCATCCCGTTCGTCCAGCGGTACCACGCCGTCCAGCACGGCGGCCTGGCCCGCGCCGCCAACTCGGCGGTCACCTGCCGGCGGTCCACCGCGGACGGCGGCACGGCGCAGGACCCCTGCGTCTCCGCGCGGCTCGGGCGGGGCGCCGCCGCCAACCACCAGTACGAGATGTCCTACGCGGACGTGGACGACGACCCGAACACCTTCAACTCCACCCGCGGCGAACTCGTCCTGCCGCAGGGGGCCCGGGTCACGTACGCCCGGCTGTACTGGGGCGGCAACCTCCGGGTCGGCGAGCAGAAGCCGCCGAAGGACAGCGGACGGGTCCTGATCGCCGAACCGGGCGGCGCCTACAAGGAGGTCCTCGCCGACTCCCCGGTCGGCCACCGCACCGCCAACGGCGCCGACGCCTTCCACGCCACCGCCGACGTCACACGGCTCGTCAGGGACTCCGGCCCCGGGATGTACACCGTCGCCCAGGTCAACGTCGCCATGGGCCGGACCGCCGTCGGCGCCTGGGGCGGCTGGACGCTCGTCGTGGCGTACGCGCGGGGGGACGCCCCGCTGCGCCACCTCTCCCTCTGGGACGGGTTCGAGACCCTCGCCGAGGGGCGCCGCTCGTTCCGCCTGGACACCGGCCCGATGCGCGTCCCGACGGGCGGCTCAGGCCGCCTGGGGACGGTCGTGTACGACGGCGACCGCGGCCTCGCCGGGGACTCCGTCGCCTTCGAACCGCACCCGGGCCGGACGGAGCCGCTCACCGGCTCCGCGACCACCCCGGGCGACGCCTTCGACTCGACCGTCGCCGACTCCGGCGGCCCGCCGACCCGCCGCCTGCCCGCCCACCGCAACACCCTCGGCTACGACTCCGACGTGATCGACCTCTCCCCGGCGCTCCGCCGCGGCGCGAGCGACACCGCCGTGCGCCTCGGCGCCGCCCGCGACTACCTGTGGCTGGGCGCGGTGTTCGTGGAGGCCGACGCCCGCGTCTGACAGGTGCCGATCCCCCCACTTCGTCGAAGGGACAGCAGGTGCGTCCTCCCCTCACCGCACTGCACGTCGTCCAGCCAGGGGACGGCGGGGTCGCCCGGGTGGTGGCCGACGTGGTCGGCGACCACGCGGCCCGGGGCATGCGCGTGGCCGTGGCCTGCCCGCCCGGCACCCCGCTCGCCGCCGCCGCCCAGGCCGGGGGCGCCGAGGTGCACCCCTGGCGGGCCCGCCGCGAACCGGGGCGGGGCGTCGCCGCGGAGAGCCGTGCCGTCGCCGAACTCGTCGCGCTCGTACGCCCCGACGTGGTCCACGCGCACAGCGCCAAGGCCGGGCTCGCCGCCCGCCTCGCCGTGCGCGGCCGCGTCCCCACCGTGTACCAGCCGCACGCCTGGTCCTTCGAGGCGGTCGAGGGGGCCGCCGCCGCCCTGGCCCGGCGCTGGGAGCGGTGGGCCGCCCGGTGGACCGACCGGGTGCTCTGCGTCAGCGAGGCCGAGCGCCGCCGCGGTGAACGGGCCGGGGTGCGCGCCTCCTGGACGGTCGTCCACAACGGCGTCGACACCGGCCGGTTCGGCCCGTACCCGCCCGAGGCCGAACGGGCCGCGGCCCGCGCCGCGCTCCTCGCCGGGGTGCCCGCCGACGCGCCCGTCGTGGTGTGCGTGGGCCGGCTGTGCCGCCAGAAGGGGCAGGACGTCCTCCTGCGCGCCTGGGACACCGTCCGCGCGCGGGTGCCCCGGGCCCGGCTCGTCCTCGTCGGCGACGGCCCCGCCGCCGGCGGACTGCGCGCCGCGGCCCACCCCTCCGTCGTCCTCGCCGGGGCCGTCGCCGACCCGCTGCCCTGGTACCGGGCGGCCGACCTCGCCGTCCTGCCGTCCCGCTGGGAGGGCATGGCCCTCGCCCCGCTGGAGGCCATGGCCTCGGGCCGCCCGGTCCTCCTCACCGACGTGGACGGCGCCCGCGAGAGCCTGCCCCCCGGCCACGCCGCCCACTGCCTCGTGCCGCCCGGCGACGCCGGCGCGCTGGCCGCGGCGCTCGTCCGGCTCCTCCGGCGGCCCGACCTCCGGCAGGACCTGGGCCGCCGGGCGCACCGGCACGTCCTCGACCGGTTCGACGTGCGCCGCGCGGGC
>JAAXOU010000388.1 GCA_012396115.1 Streptomyces somaliensis DSM 40738
CGGCCCGATCGGCGCGGACGCCTGCGGCGGTCCGCGGGGGCCGCCCGGTCACGGACCCGGGCGCGCAACTCCCGGGCCCCGTGCGCGCGACGGCCCGCGGGGGCCGCCGGGGGGCGTCAGGAGTGCTTGGCGCGGGAGGCGGCGCGGGCGCGCTCGCGCGCGTCCAGGTTGACCTTGCGGATGCGCACGGCCTCCGGGGTCACCTCGACGCACTCGTCGTCGCGGCAGAACTCCAGGGACTGCTCCAGCGACAGCTTCCGCGGCGGGACGATCGACTCGGCGACGTCGGCCGTGGAGGAGCGCATGTTGGTGAGCTTCTTCTCCTTGGTGATGTTGACGTCCATGTCGTCGGAGCGGGAGTTCTCACCGACGATCATGCCCTCGTACACCTCGGTGCCCGGCTCCACGAAGAGGACGCCGCGCTCCTGGAGGTTGGTCATCGCGAAGGCGGTGACCGCGCCGGCCCGGTCGGCGACGAGCGAGCCGTTGTTGCGGGTCGTCAGGGGGCCGAACCAGGGCTCGTGGCCCTCGTGGATGGAGTGGGCGATACCCGTGCCGCGGGTCTGCGTCAGGAACTCCGTGCGGAAGCCGATGAGGCCGCGGGACGGGACGACGAACTCCATGCGGACCCAGCCGGAGCCGTGGTTGGACATGTTGTCCATGCGGCCCTTGCGGACGCCCATGAGCTGCGTGACGGCGCCCATGTGCTCCTCGGGCACGTCGATCGTCATGCGCTCGACCGGCTCGTGGACCTTGCCGTCGATCTCCTTGGTGACGACCTGCGGCTTGCCGACCGTCAGCTCGTACCCCTCCCGGCGCATCGTCTCGACGAGGATGGCCAGCGCCAGCTCGCCGCGGCCCTGCACCTCCCAGGCGTCGGGGCGCTCGGTCTCCAGCACGCGCAGCGAGACGTTGCCGATCAGCTCGCGGTCGAGGCGGTCCTTGACCTGGCGGGCGGTGACCTTGCGGTCCTTGACGGCGGACTTGGCGTCGGCGCCCTTGCCCGTGCCGCCCCGGCCGACCAGCGGCGAGGTGTTGGTGCCGATGGTCATGGAGATGGCCGGCTCGTCGACCGTGATCAGCGGCAGCGCGACCGGGTTCTCCGGGTCGGCCAGGGTCTCGCCGATCATGATGTCGGGGATGCCGGCGACGGCGCAGATGTCGCCCGGGCCGGCCTTCTCGGCCGGCTTGCGGGTCAGCGCCTCGGTCATCATCAGCTCGGAGATGCGGACGTTCTGCACCGAGCCGTCGCGCTTCATCCAGGCGACGGTCTGACCCTTCTTCAACTCGCCCTGCTGCACGCGCAGGAGCGCGATGCGGCCGAGGAAGTTGTCGGCGTCGAGGTTGGTGACGTGGGCCTGGAGCGGGGCGTCCTCGTCGTAGACGGGCGCGGGGATGTGGTCCAGGATCGCGGAGAAGAACGGCTCCAGGCTGGTGGAGTCGGCCGGGACCGTGCCGTCCTCCGGCTTGGTCAGCGAGGCGACGCCGTCGCGGCCGCAGGCGTAGACGATCGGGAACTCGATCTGGTCCTCGTCGGCGTCCAGGTCGAGGAAGAGGTCGTACGTCTCGTTGACGACCTCGTCGATCCGGGAGTCCGGGCGGTCCGTCTTGTTGATGCAGAGGATGACCGGCATCCGCTGCTGCAGGGCCTTGCGGAGCACGAAGCGGGTCTGCGGGAGCGGGCCCTCGGACGCGTCCACCAGCAGCACGACGCCGTCGACCATCGACAGGCCCCGCTCGACCTCGCCGCCGAAGTCGGCGTGGCCGGGGGTGTCGATGATGTTGATGGTGATCGGGGCCCCGCCGTCCTTGGGGTGGTACTTCACCGCCGTGTTCTTGGCGAGGATCGTGATGCCCTTCTCACGCTCCAGGTCGTTCGAGTCCATCATGCGGTCGTCGACGGAGTCGAGCTGGTGGGCCGCGAAGGCCCCGGCCTGCTTGAGCATGGCGTCGACGATGGTCGTCTTGCCGTGGTCGACGTGGGCGACGATGGCTACGTTACGGATGTCGTGGCGCGTGGGCATGGGTGGCTGGCGCTTCTCTCGGATCGTGGGTGCGGCGTCTCTTTTTCCTCAGTACGCCCGCCGGGCGGACGCGCCACGGCTCTGTCCATGGTACGGGGCTGCCGCACACTCGGCCCCCCGGGCACGATCGTGCCCGCCGGGAGGCCCGGTGGGCGGTCGATCCGCGTGGTTTCCGCTTCCGTCCGCCGCGGGTTCACCCCTTCTTCGGCGCCGTGAACCCGATGTCCTCGTACCGCGGCGTCGCGAAGCCGAAGGCGCCCGCGTTGACCACGTTCCTCCGGACGGCGACGAGCTCGGGCCGCTGGAAGAGGGGGATCGACCCGGCGGCGGCCCAGATCCGGGCGTCGGCGTCGCGCAGCAGGTCGCGGGCGGCCTCCTCGTCGAGTTCGGCGGCGGCCCGCTCGAAGAGCTGGTCGACGCGGTCGGTGCCCACGCGCGTGTAGTTCTGCTCCACCAGCAGCGAGCCGTCCGCGGCGGGCTCCGGCTTGGCGTGGATCGGCCGGGCGTCCGTGGCGGGGAAGGCGGTGCCGGGCCAGGAGTAGAGGGCGAGGTCGTACTCGCCGGAGGCGACGTGGTCCTCGAAGAAGTCCTCGTCGGGGACCTTGCGGATCTCGGTGCGCACACCGATGCGGTCCAGCATCGCCGCGATCCGGCCGCCGACGGTGCGCAGCGACTCGGAGCCGGGGCCGGAGGGCAGGACGAAGCGGAGGGTCAGGGGCCGGCCGTCCTTGCCGAGGGGGCCCGCGGCGCTGCCGGGCCCGCCCTCCGGGGCGGCGGTGCCGACGGGCGCGTACGCGCCGGGGACGCCC
>JAAXOU010000389.1 GCA_012396115.1 Streptomyces somaliensis DSM 40738
GGGGCGCGGACGTGCGGGGCCGCCCGGGACGGGGTGCCCCGCGGGGCGCGGACGTGCGGGCGGGTGGTGCGCGGGGGCGCCGTTCAGGCGGTCGCGCCGCGGGGACACATGGCGCTGGCGAGGCGGCACAGGTCGACGTGCAGCCGCGCGACGAGCAGGACGGGGCCCGGCGTCCGTTCGCTCACGTCGAGGGGAACCATGGGCTCATCGTATCGATTCCCGGCCGTCTGATCGGAGTACCATCCCGCATCCCGGACGGAGTCCGCTCGCCATCCGGACTCCCTGCCGGTGCTCCGCAGGTCGCGCGGCTCACGGGCCTCAGTAGGCCTCGACGACCCGGACCTCCTCTTCGGTGATCTCGCCGTCCAGGATGCGGAAGGAGCGGAACTGGAAGGGCCCGGCGCCGTCGGTGTCGGCGGTGGAGACCAGGACGTAGTGCGCCTGCGGCTCGTTGGCGTACGAGACGTCGGTGCGGGACGGGTAGGCCTCGGTGGCCGTGTGCGAGTGGTAGACGACGACCGGCTCCTCGTCGCGGTCGTCCATTTCGCGGTACAGCTTCAGCAGGTCGCCCGAGTCGAACTCGTAGAACGTGGGCGAGCGGGCGGCGTTGAGCATCGGGACGAAGCGCTCGGGGCGCCCGGAGCCGGCCGGTCCCGCGACCACGCCGCAGGCCTCGTCCGGGTGGTCGGCGCGGGCGTGCGCGACGATCTGGTCGTACAGGGCCCGTGTGATGGTCAGCATGGGCATCAGGATAAGCGGACGGGTCCACGCGTATCGAGGGGTGGTACGAACCGGTCCGCATATCGGACGGCCTGTCGGGGTCGCCGGGCTCGGGCGGCCGCGGCGGGAGGGGGCGGCCGGGGCCGTACGCGGCGGAGGGGCGCCCGGGTGGAGACCCGGGCGCCCCTCGGGCGCGGCCCCGCGGCGGCGGGGGCGGTGCGGTCAGTCGCGCGGGGAGCCGGTCGCCTCCAGCGGCGGCTCGCCGGTCACGGTGCGCTTCGTGACCTGCGGGTTGCGGGACTTCAGCACGGCCCAGCCGACGGCCAGGCAGAGGGCCCAGCCGGCGCCGACGTACAGCGAGACGCGGCTGTCCGGGTCGATCGCGATCATGACGGTGACCATGGACAGGAAGGCGACGGCGATCCAGCTGCAGACCGTGCCGCCGGGCGCCGGGAAGGACGAGGCGGGCAGCCGGCCGGCCACGACGGCGTGGCGGTAGCGGATGTGGCTGACGAGGATCATGAGCCAGGTCCAGATGCCGGCCGCGGTGGCCACGGAGGTGACGTAGGCGAACGCCTTCTCCGGGACGACGTAGTTGAGGACCACGCCGATGCCCATGAGGGCGACGGAGAGGGTGATGCCGACGGCCGGCGTCTTGGTGGAGCTGAGCCTGCCCAGCGCCTTGGGCGCCTCGGAGTTGGCGGCCAGGTCGCGCAGCATGCGGCCGGTGGAGTACATGCCGGAGTTGCAGGACGACAGGGCGGCGGTGAGGACCACGAAGTTGACGATCGCGGCGCCCGCGGGGATGCCGATCTTGGCGAAGGCGGCCACGAAGGGGCTCACGCCGGGCTCGAACTCGGTCCACTTGACGACCATCAGGATGACGCTGAGGGCGCCGACGTAGAAGACGATGATCCGCCAGGGCAGGGTGTTGATGGCCTTGGGGAGGGTCTTCTCCGGGTTCTCGGACTCGCCCGCGGTGACGCCGACGAGTTCGACGGCGAGGTAGGCGAACATGACGCCCTGCAGGGTCATGAGGCTGGAGCCGATGCCCTTGGGGAAGATGCCGTCGAAGGCCCAGAGGTTGGTGACCGAGGCGGTGTCGCCGGCCTGGCTGA
This sequence comes from Streptomyces somaliensis DSM 40738, assembly GCA_012396115.1. GTDB lineage: Bacteria > Actinomycetota > Actinomycetes > Streptomycetales > Streptomycetaceae > Streptomyces > Streptomyces somaliensis. The sequence continues at coordinate 1,839 of JAAXOU010000389.1, forward strand.
AGCCGAACGTGACGACGCCGAGGCCGATCACTATCATGCCGATGATCGCGGTGACCTTGATCATCGAGAACCAGAACTCGATCTCGCCGAAGATCTTCACCGAGATCAGGTTGGCGGCGAACAGCACCACCAGGAAGACCAGCGCGCTCACCCACTGCGGGATCGACGGGAACCAGAAGTTCACGTAGATGGCCGCGGCGGTCAGCTCGGCCATGCCGGTGACGACCCACATGAGCCAGTAGGTCCACCCGGTCACGAACCCGAAGAACGGGCCGAGGAACTCACGGGCGTACTCCGCGAAGGAGCCCGACACCGGGCGGTACAGGAGCAGCTCGCCGAGCGCCCGCATGATGAAGAAGACGATCACGCCGGCGAGGGCGTACATCAGGATGAGGCTGGGACCGGCCTTCGCGATGTTCGCGCCCGCCCCCAGGAAGAGGCCGACGCCGATGGCGCCGCCGATGGCGATCATCTGGACCTGGCGGCTGCCGAGGCCGCGCTCGTAGCCCTCCTCGGACGTCGCGTCCGGGACGGTGTCGCCGGTGTTCTTGCCGACCTGCGTAGAGGTCATTCTGGTGCGCCTTTCCGCTCCATACCGGCCCGCGTCGCGCTCGGCGCCGGACCGGGTTCCGATTCCCCCGGATGTTGCTGGAGTTGCGTGCCGGCGGTCGGCCGGCGCAGCGCCCCTACTCGAACGCGGGTGTCGTCCGGCAGGCGGTCGTGAAGGTGTACCACGACCGAAAAGTGATCACTGTGACGCAGGACACGGCACATATCTGTCAAACCCTTCTCATCAGGAGGAAGGGCGCATCACGGTAACCGGATCGTTATTCGGATTCGGGAGGTCGTCGAGCGGACGCTCGCGCTGCGTACGGGAGCGGTCGCGGGAGGCGATGGCGGCCCCCGAGGCGCCCCCGGCGGCCCCGCGCGACATTCTCGTCAAGCCGGTTGTCTCCGAGAAGAGCTACGCGCTGCTGGACGAGAACAAGTACACGTTCGTCGTCGACCCGCGCGCCAACAA
>JAAXOU010000039.1 GCA_012396115.1 Streptomyces somaliensis DSM 40738
GGGCGCGGTTCAGGCGCCGCCGGCGCGCAGGCGGCGGTCGAGGCGGTCGATGGCGGCCCGGACGCCCGCGCCGTACCCGTCGTCGACGAGCGCGGCGGAGGCGGCGCGGGCCCGGTCGAGGTGGGCGCGCGCGTCGTCGGGGCGGTGCAGCCCCAGGTAGTCGGCGGCGAGGTTCAGGTGGAGCGACGGGTACAGGGCGCGCAGGGCGGCGGCCGTACCGTGGCGGGCGAGCCGCTCCTCGCCGAGTGCTTCGGCGGCGATCAGCGCGCGCAGGTCCCAGGCGAGTTCGGCGTCGGGGTCGTCCTGGGCGTCCGCCAGGTAGTGGGCCAGCGTGCAGCGGTGCAGGGGGTCGCCGTCGGCGCCGATCCGCTCCCACAGCGCGTGGAGCCGATTGCGGGCCTCCTCGCGGTCCCCTCCGTGCAGCAGCATCGTCGCCTGGCCGATGCCGGTCATCACCGCGTCGTCCGCGGCACCGGTCGTGACCGCGTCACCGTCCGCCATGGGCCGGCCTCCCTCCTCGTCGTCTCCCGACGCTAGCCGTCCGGGCGGCGGATCCGGGGCAGACGCAGCCGAGACCGGCGCACGGGCCCGCCCGGGCCCCCGGCCGGGCGAGGACCGTCCGGCCGGGCGAGGACCGTCCGGCCGGGCGAGGACCGTCCGCGGCCGCGCGGTCCCCGGCACGGCTGCGGGAGGTCCGCCGCTCAGCCCAGGTCGGGGATGCGCCAGTCGATCGGCTCGTGGCCCTGGGCGGCGACGGCCTCGTTGATCTGTGTGAAGGGGCGGGAGCCGAAGAACTTCTTCGCGGAGAGCGGCGACGGGTGGGCGCCCTTCACCACGGCGTGCCGCGACTCGTCGATGAGCGGGAGCTTCTTCTGCGCGTAGTTGCCCCACAGGACGAACACGGCCGGGTCGGGGCGGGAGGCGACGGCACCGATGACGGCGTCGGTGAACTTCTCCCAGCCCTTGCCCTTGTGGGAGTTGGCCTCGCCGGCGCGCACGGTCAGCACGGCGTTGAGCAGCAGCACGCCCTGCTCGGCCCACGGCATGAGGTAGCCGTTGTCCGGGACGGGGTGGCCGAGGTCGTCCCGCATCTCCTTGTAGATGTTCCGCAGGGACGGCGGGATCCTGACGCCCGGCCGCACGGAGAAGCACAGGCCGTGCCCCTGGCCCTCGCCGTGGTACGGGTCCTGGCCGAGGATGAGGACCTTCACGCTGTCGTAGGGGGTGGCCGCGAGCGCGGCGAACACCTCGTCCCTCGGCGGGTAGACCGGCCCCTTGGCCCGCTCCTCCTCGACGAACTCGGTGAGCTGCTCGAAGTACGGCTTCTGCAGCTCGTCGCCGAGGACGCCGCGCCAGGACTCGGGCAGCATGGCGGTGTCGGTCACGTCAACAACCTCCGGTGTGGGATCGCCTGTCGATCACAGAACCTACCCGCGGCCACTGACAGCCGGGTCCCACCGCCTCCGTCCGGTGCGCCGCGGTCACCAGCTGGTCTTGCGGTGCAGTTCCCACATCTGCATGACGGTCTGCGGGTCGAGGGCGCGTTCGCCGCCGCCGATCTCCTCGCTGGCCGCGACGTACAGCTTGCCCTGCCACAGGGGCAGCAGGCGGACGTCCTCGACGAGGATCTGCTGGGCCCGCTCGAACTGCTCGGTGACCGCCGCGCGGTCGCTCTTGCGGCGCGACTCGGGCAGCAGCTGCTCGGTGATCTCCGACTGCTCGTACGGCGCGGCGTGGACGTTCCTCCTGCCGACGAACGGCGCGATGAAGTTGTCCGGATCGGGGAAGTCGGGGAACCAGCCGCGGCCGAAGACCGGGTACTCGCCCTTCTGGTAGGCCGCCTGGAAGTCCTTCCAGGGTTTGCCGACCAGGGTCACCTCGAACAGGCCGGAGGCGTCCAGCTGCCGCTTGATCTCGGCGAACTCGGCCGCCGTGGAGGAGCCGTACCGGTCGGTGGTGTAGCCGATGGTCAGCTTCACCGGTCTGTCGACGCCGGCCCTGCGCAGGATGCTCTTCGCCTTCGCCACGTCCGGGTCGCCGTAGTGGTCGAAGAACTTGGTGGTGTGCCCGGCGATGCCCTTCGGGACCATCGAGTACAGCGGCTCGGCGGTCCCCTTGTACGCCTTGCCGACGAGGGCGCCGCGGTCGATGACCTGCGCAACGGCCTGGCGGACCGCGGGCTTGCCGGCCTGCGGGTCCTCCGGGTTGAAGACCAGGTAGTGGATGGTCGCGCCGGTCGACTCGACGATCTGCAGGCCCTCGTTCTCGGTTTTCCTCTCGCGCAGGTCGACGACCTCCTCGGCGGTCAGGCCGCGGTAGGTGGCGTCGATCTCCTTCTTCTTCAGGGCGGCGACCATCGCCTCGGAGTCGCTGAAGTAGCGGATGGTGACGCCGGTGTTCCTGCGTTCGGCGAACCCCTTGTACGCGGGGTTGCCGACCAGCTCGGCCTTCACGCCCTCGGTGTAGGCGTCGAGCAGGTACGGGCCGGAGCCGACCAGTTCGCCGTCCTCGCGGAGCCTGTCCGCCGGGTAGGAGGCCGGGTCGACGATCGACATGGCGGGCGTGGCGAGGACGAAGGGGAAGGTGGCGTCCGGCTCCTTGAGGCGGAAGACGACCGTCCTGTCGCCGTTCGTCTCGATCCTGTCGAGGGAACCGAGGAGTCCGCTGGGCCCGCCCTCCGCGTTGATCGTGCGGATCCGGTCGATCGAGTGCTTGACGGCCTCGGCGTCGATCTCGGTGCCGGAGGAGAACCGCAGCCCGTCGTGCAGGTCGCACTGGAACACCTTGCTGGCGCTGTCGGTGAACTTGCACTCCGCCGCGTCCGGCTGGGGGGTCGTGCTGCCCGTGGGGAAGCTCAGCAGCGTCTGGAAGACGTTCCGGTACAGCTCCCAGGAGCTGTCCCAGGCGGCCGCCGGGTCGAGGGTGGTCGGGGAGCTCGTCGTCCCCACGACGATCCTGCTTTCCGCCTCGGCCTCGTCGTCCGCGAAGAGACCGCATCCCGCCAGCAGGGATATGGACGCGAGGGCTGCAGTCGCCTGCAGGCTGCTCCTCCGGTTGAACACGTGCACACGCTCCTCGTTCAGCCCTGGTCGGCCGACCATACCGCAGCACCCCGCCGGCCCGGTCGGGGAGACCGGCGGGGTGCTGCGGGCGTCAGGCGGCCGCTCGGGCGTGATCCTCCTCAGCCGACTCCGGCATTGAGGAAGATACCGCCGTCCACCACCAGCGTCTGCCCGGTCATCCAACCCGACTGGTCCGAGGTGAGGAACGCGGCGGCGCCGCTGACGTCCGAGGGCGTGCCGAGCCTGCCGAGCGGGTAGGCGGCCGCCGCCTCCGCCTCGCGGCCCTCGTAGAGTGCCTGGGCGAACCTCGTCTTCACGACGGCCGGGGCGATCGCGTTGACCCGGACGGCCGGGGCGAACTCGTGGGCGAGCTGCAGCGTGAGGTTGATCATCGCGGCCTTGCTCATCCCGTACGCCCCCACGAACGGGGAGGCGGTGACGCCGGCGATCGACGCGATGTTCACGATCGCGCCGCCGTTCTCCCTCTGCCAGGCCTTCCAGGTCCGCTGGGCGAAGCCGAGCGCCGAGATGACGTTGGTCTCGTAGACCTTGCGGGCCGCGTTGAGGTCGAGGTCGGCCATCGGGCCGAAGACCGGGTTGGTCCCGGCGTTGTTGACCAGGTAGTCCACGCGGCCGAAGGCCTCCATGGTCCGCTCGACGGCGATCGTCTGGTGGGCCTCGTCGTGGGCCTTGCCCGCGACGTGGACGGCGCGGTCGGGCCCGAGCCGTTCGACGGCCTTCCTGAGGGCGTCCTCGCCGCGCCCGGTGATGCAGACCCGGTCGCCGCGCGCGACGAGCGCCTCGGCGATGCCGTAGCCGATGCCCCGGCTGCCGCCGGTGACGAGGGCGACCCGGCCGGTCGGCTCGGGCGGTTCGCCGTCCTTCACGTCGTCCTCCGCGTTTCAGTCGAGGGGCCCGCCGGCCACGTACAGGACCTGGCCGGAGACGAAGCCGGCGTCGTCGCCCGTGAGGAAGGCGATCGCGTTCGCGACGTCCTCGGGGCGGCCCACGCGCCCGACGGGGATCTGGGTGGCGGCGGCGGTCTGGAACTCCTCGAACCCCATCCCCAGGCGCTCGGCGGTCCGCGCGGTCATCTCGGTGGCGATGAAGCCGGGCGCCACGGCGTTGGCGGTGACGCCGAACCTGCCGAGCTCCTTGGCGAGGGTCTTGGTGAAGCCCTGGAGGCCGGCCTTGGCGGCGGCGTAGTTGGCCTGGCCGCGGTTGCCGAGGGCGGAGGACGAGGAGAGGCTGACGATCCGCCCGAACCCCGCGTCGACCATGTGCCCCTGGCACGCCCTGGTCATCAGGAACGCGCCCTTGAGGTGGACGTCCATCACCGTGTCCCAGTCGGACTCGGACATCTTGAACAGCAGGTTGTCGCGGAGCACGCCCGCGTTGTTGACGAGGACGGCGGGAGGTCCGAGTTCGTCGGCGACGCGGGCGACCGCGGCCTCCACACCGGCGGCGTCGGAGACGTCGCAGCCGACGGCGAGGGCGGTGCCGCCGGCTGCGGTGACGGCGGCGACGGTGTCCCCGCAGGCGGCCTCGTCGAGGTCGAGGACGGCCACGGCGCGCCCCTCGGCCGCGAGCCGTACGGCGGTGGCCGCGCCGATGCCGCGCGCTCCTCCGGTCACGACGGCCACGCGCTGCCGGGTGGTGGACATGCTGGTTCCCTCGCCCTCGAGTTCCTGCGGGCCGCTCCGCCCGCTGCCGGGTTGTTCCGCCGGTTCCGGCGGATTCCGCCGAACCGGTGAGCAACCGCTTAGTACCTTCCGCAGGACGAGACGCTAGAAGCCCCGGCGCCCGGTGTCAACGACGTGTGGACCGGGCGCCGGGGCCGCCGCGGGGCGTCAGCGGACGAGCAGGTCCAGCAGCCGCTCGACCTCGGCCTCCGGGTCCGCGGTGAGCCCGGTGTGCACCGGCCCGGGCTGGACGACGGTGGAGCGGGGCGCGACCAGCCAGCGGAAGCGCCGCCCGGCGTCCTCGCGGCACGCCTGCCCCGCGTCGTCCCCGCCGCGGCAGACGCCCTCCACCGCCCGCAGGGCGGCCCGTACGCCGGCGACGTCGGCCCTCGGGTCGAGCGCCGCCAGCTTCCTCTCGTCCAGGTGCGTCCGCGCGGCCACGAAGCCCTCGGCGCGGCAGTAGACCACCACGCCGGCGTTGAAGCACTCGCCGCGGTCGACGCGCGGCACGACGCGCAACAGGGCGTACTCGAAGACGTTCCGCCCGGTCATTCGCCGCCGCCCTTCCGCTCGCCGGGCACGGCCGGACCGCTCCCCGCGGCGCGGGGCCGGGGGGCGGGGCGGTCGGTCAGCCAGCCGGGCGCCCGCGGGGTCCTGCGCACGGTCCGCTCCCCCACGGTGATCCGCTCGTGGACCGTCGCCGCCCTCGGGAGCAGCGCCTCGACGTAGGCGCGCCGCACGGCGTCGGGCGAGTCGAAGCCGGGCTCGTCGGCCAGCCACTCGTCGGGCACGTCGGCGGCCACCTCGTGCAGCAGCTCCCCGGTGACCCGCGGCGCCAGTTCGGCGGCCGCCGCGGCCACGTCGGGTCCGTAGGTCGCCAGGACGTGGTCGGAGGCGTCGTACGGCTTGGCGGCGGACGCCGACGCGCCGGGCCAGTTGTGCTGCCAGATCATGGTGGCGCCGTGGTCGATGAGCCAGGGGTCGCCGTGCCAGACCAGCATGTTGGGGTTGCGCCAGGACCGGTCGACGTTGTTGATCAGCGCGTCGAACCAGACCACCCGGCCCGCCTCGACCGGGTCCATCTCGTAGGCGAGGGGGTCGAAGCCGAGGGAGCCCGGCAGGTAGTCCATGCCGAGGTTCAGCCCGCCGCTGGCCTTGAGCAGCTCCTGCACCTCCTGGTCGGGCTCCCCCAGGCCGATGACCGGGTCCAGCTGGATGGCGACCAGCTCGGGCACGCGCAGGCCGAGGTGTTGGCCCAGTCGGCCGCAGATCACCTCGGCGACGAGCGTCTTGCGGCCCTGGCCCGCGCCGGTGAACTTCATGACGTACGTGCCGAGGTCGTCGGCCTCGACGATCCCGGGGAGCGAGCCGCCCTCACGCAAAGGAGTGACATAGCGGGTCGCTACGACCTCTTCCAACACTTTCCCAGGCCACCCATCTCTTCAGGCTTACAATCCACGGACGACTTCTCCGGAGCGTAGAGGCAGGAATCACGGGTCAACGGCGCTGGGGAGAATCTGGGGAGTTTCGGCTGGCGAGCCGGTCTCCCCGCTCCCCAAGCAGACCGCCGATGGTGCCGCGCCCCTTGCTGCCGGCTTCCGGCACGAAGTGAGCATAGTAACCGAGGGTGATCGCCGGCGAGGAGTGTCCGAGCCACCGCGCCAGGGTCACGACGGGCTCTCCAGCTTCCAGGGCTTCGGCGTAGTCACGTGACGCCCGGTTTGTGATCACTTGAGGTCGAGGAGCGCGAGGGGACGACGGGGATTGCGGGCGTTGTGGCGGAGGCCGGCCGTGATGTTCTTCGCTCCGGCTGCCCGGAGGGCTCCGATGGGGAGGTTGCGCCAGGTCGCCATCGCGCGGGGCGCGTTGCCGGTCCGTACTTGCGGGGCGTCCTCGGCGAAGGTGGTGTCGCGGACGTGGTGCAGGGCCTCGATCGTCCAGTGGTCGCGGACGAGTCGGGCGAGCTGGGCCGGGGTGGCCTGCCCGGCGGTCAGGCTGGTGACGGCGTAGACCGTCTCGACGGTGGTCTTGCCGGTCTTGCGGTCGGTGCGGCGGCGCTTGATCTGGACGGCCTGGCGGGCTCCGGGGAAGAGGAGGTTGTTCACCGTGGCGATCTTGATCCGGCGGATCTCCGAGCGTCCGTGACCGATGTCCTTGGTGCGGCCCTGAAGCGGGATGCCTTTCCAGGGAAGGCACTTGAGCTGCCCGCGGAGCTTCTTCCGGTTGCCCTTGACGATCACGATGTGGTGCGCCGCTCGGTCAAGGAGGTAGTCGGCGTGCTCGCGCTGGGTGTGCATCGCGTCGCTGGTGACCACGATGCCGGCCAGGTCGGCGACGGTCTCCAGCAGCGGCTGGAAGCAGGTGATCTCGTTGGTCTTCCCGCCGACGTCCAACTGAGCCGGGACCAGGCAGGTGGTGTGCTCCAGCGCGGCGAGCAGGTGGATCTTCCGGCCCTTCGCCTTGGCCGCGCCGCGCGGGCTCTCGCCGTCCACGGCCAGGCCGCGCAACCCGGCGACCCCGGTTGACTTCGGCCGGCGGTCCGCGAGCCGGCCCCCGACAGCCAGGTCCCGCGCGTCGCCGTCGATGCGGGCCGGCAGCCGGCGGACCGTGGTCCCTGCGGGCAGGACCCGCCTGGGCGGAAGCGGATCGGGGTCGGCACCGACCTGTTCCAGCACATACCCCGGGGCATCGGCGATCCATTCGCCGACCGCCAGCAGCGAGGTCGCACCGGCCGGCACCGCGCACGCGGTGGGAGTGAGCACGGCGGCCAGGCGGTGGCGCACCCCGCGCGGATCACGCGGGTCCGGTACCCCTGTCAGCCGCTCCAGTGGGCTCGGGACCTCCTCGGGTCCGACCTGCGGATTCTCGCGTAGTCGGTCAAGGGCAGGCGGGATCAGAGATGACGCGTCGGCAGGCACGGTCTTCCACTTGGATCACGGGGCGTAGAGAACCCCATGATCTCGGAAACCGTGCCTGTCACGTTCCGAGAGCACCGCCGAGCCGGCAGATCGACACGAACCGGGCGTCACGCGACTACGCCGAAGCCCTGCTCCCGGGACCGGAGGAAACCGGCCGGGTGACCACCGGACGCGCGCGTTCTCCTCCGCTCGGCTTTCGCGGAATTCTCGTTCACGCCGGATGCGGGGAGGCCGGTGGAATGGCGAACGGCCCCCTTCGGAGGCCGCCGTTTTCCTGATGCCGCGACGTGGAAAACCCCGAACCCGCCCTCGCCGCCCCGGATCTGCACGTGGTGATGTGCCGTGCGATGTGCACCGTCACTCGTACGCGGTGCTGAGCTGCGCTGTCGGTGGGGAGTCGAACCCCCGCGTTGCCCTTCACGCGCCACGAGTGGGCCGGAAAACCGCCGGCCCTCGGTGTGTGCACGCCTCCGAAGCTGCTACCTGCTCCACATCGTCCCTGCCCGTCGGACCGCTCAGTCCAGCAGGTCGGCCTCCCAGTTCGTACGCTGGATCCGCACGTCGATCTCCTGGATCTCCCGGGCCAGCGCATCCGCCTGGCCGCGCAGTTCCGCGACCGGAAGGGCGGAAGGCATCACCAGCTCGGACCTGAGCTGCCGCCCGTATCCCCGCTCGCCCTGGCCCGCCGCCGCGTCCGCCGCCGCGGTGACCACGGAGTGACGCAGCCGCAGGACGTCCCGCCGTGCGAGGGCGTCGGTGAGCGTACGGTCCGGGCCCATCTCCACGGCGGCGTTGGTCCGGTTGATCCGACGGATCAACGCCTCCGGGGCGTCCAGCACCTCACCGGTCTCGGCCAGCAGCCGGGCCGCGTCCTCTGCGGGTGCCTCCCCTCCTGGTACCGCGCGCTGCTGACGACGCGCGCCCGCAGTTGTTCCACGCGGCGCGTCGCCTCCGCGCGTTCCGCCAGTGCCTCGGCAAGCTTCACCGGCTCCGCCTCCCCCCCATGAGTTCGCACGAATACACGAGTGCGAACCGGCTCATCCGCATCTGGATTTCGGCTGTGAGAGCCCTGCCGACGCTCTGGGGTGAGAGCGGGTCACTGCTCACAGCGCGACGGAAGGAGACGAGCGGGAATCCTGTGGTTTCAGCACTTGGCGGTAGCCAGCCGCGTCGGGAGCGTCGAGCCCGTGGTCGAGCTTCCGTCCGCCGGTGGACACCCTTGCGCAGCCGGTGGGGATCCCGGTCCGGAAGATGGGCCCGGTGAGCAGGAGTTCGGGCCGAGCGTCTTCAAGTGGTGCACTCGCATTCGGAAAACGGTCGGAAAGCGGGGGCCGGTTGTCGAACCGGCCGGCTTCCTTGAAGGGGCTCCTGAGGAGAAGGGGCTCCTGAGGACTTCGGGGCCCTCCCGGTGACATGCCCGGCGGTCCTCCGTGGGAGTCGGCCTTTTGAAGGGCCGTCGAGGCCGGCCTGCTCGGCGCCTCACGCCTCCATGCGGCTCAGCGCCCGCATGGCCTCGCGTTCGATGCGCGAGGAGTCGAGGCCGAAGAGCATGGGTTCGGACAGGTCGAGTCCCCGGTGGCGCAGCAGCACCCCCAGGGCCGTCGTCTCGCAGTGCTGCGTGCCGCGGGCGTCGACGTCTGTCACCGTGGTCATGCCGTGCCCTCCCGGACGGGGACGACCGGTCGGGTCGTCGGTGCTTCCCGCGGCGCCTCCGCCGGTCGGGCGAGAGCAGGTCCGCTCGATCGTCAGTCCGCCGGCACTCAGGCCCCGTCTCCAACGCACGACTTGGAGGACCGCGAAAAACATAACGGGGGCGCGGTCCGCTCTCGGGACCGACGACCGCCTCGCGCCGCCCGGTCGCACCCGCCGGGTGACCGAGGTCACATGGCCGCCGCGGTCACTTTCCGTGCGCCGGGCCGCCCCGCACGTTCTGCGCCCCTCCGGCCGGAAACCCCTTCCCGCTCACGGCGAGGCACCGGTCGGCCTCATCCGCCCGCCAACCACCTCGGAGGCCTGACGACCCACCGACCGCACCCCGGGCCGGACGCGAGTCCCCGGTGGCCGGGTGCGATCGGTCCCCGCCGGTCAGACTCCCCCGGATACGGAGAAAAGCCGGGAAACCGAAAACAGTGCGCACATCGGTCGGAAGAACCACGTTGCGTAGTGCACACTTTCGTGCCGCCTCCCGGGTCCGCCCGCCCCTCTTTCCAGCGGGGTCTTGATCGGATTAAGTGGGTCAGACCCCTTCCCAGAGGGCCGGCCGACTTGATGACGCATGGCGATCACCCATGCGCGAACACCGGGGAGATCCGCCGTGGCGGACGAAAAAGTGCTTGACGCCCAGAAATGGGTCAACGCGACGTACGGAAATGTGACCGGCTACGCACGCTGTCCGGAAGACGGCAGAACCGGCTGGCCCACCATGAACTCCTTGATCATGGGATTACAGCACGAGCTGGGCATCTCTCCGGTGGTGGCCAGTTTCGGCCCCACCACGATGAGCAGGATCAAGGCTCTCGGTGATGTCGGATTCGGCTGGAGCAAGAATTCGAACATCGTGCGGATAATCCAGCACGGCCTCTTCTGCAAAGGCTACTGGGGTGCGAACGGGTTCGGTGAGTTCGGTGCGGTCACCACGGAGGCGGTCAAGGCTCTCCGTGTCGATATGGGGCTCCCGGACGGCGGCACCGGCACCACCGGCGGCACCGTCACCCCGCAAATTTTCAGGTGCATCCTCAACATGGACGCGTACGTTGTCGTGGCCGGCGGAACGGAGAAAATCCGTTCCATCCAGCAGTGGTTGAACGGCCGCTACTGGCAGCGGGACGCCTACTCGATCGGTCCGTGCGACGGTATCTACTCCCGGGATGTGCAGAAGTCCCTGGTGATCGCCATCCAGTACGAACTGGGACTCAGCCCCAACGGCAACTTCGGTCCCGGCACCCAGGCCGGCCTGCGGTCCCGCCCCGTGCGAGAGGGCGACTCCGGCATCTTCGTACAGCTCTTTACGGCCGCCTGCGTCTTCAACGAGCCGGTGATCGTGCGCGGCCTCGACGACGCGGAGGTCCGGACGACCTTCAAGAGCACCTTCGACTCGAAAACCCGGGAGTTCGTGCAGGTCTTCCAGAAGTTCTCCCAGCTCTACACGAACGGCGACGCCTACTACGGCGTGGGCGAGTACGACACCTGGTCGCAGCTGCTGGTGTCCATGGGCAACGCGGACCGGGCGGCGACCGGTTCGGACACGAGGTTCGAGATCACCGCCTCACGCGCTCGCTGGCTGTACGCGAACGGCTACCGTCTGGTCGGCCGATACCTCTACGACCCGCCGGGCTCGACGCTCGACAAGGAGATCAAGCCCGGCGAGCTGCAGAGCATCTTCGACGCCGGCCTGCGGGTTTTCCCGATCTACCAGGACAACGCGCGCCGACTCGCCGACTTCACCTACGCCCAGGGCTACCAGCACGCCCTCAACGCGCACGACCTGGCCGGTCAGTACGGCTTCAACCGGGGCACCACGATCTACTTCGCCGTCGACTACGACGCCCAACAGTGGGAGATCGACGGTCACCCCGAAGGGGTCGTCACCTACTTCAACGGCGTGGTCGCCGGCCTCGCCAGCAGAGGAAAGAAGTACTTCCACGGGGTCTACGGCTCCCGCAACGTGTGCATCAACGTCACCGCCAAGACCGGTGCGCGCTTCTCCTTCGTCTCCGGCATGTCCTGGGGCTTCTCCGGGAACCTCGGCTACCCCCTGCCCGCCAACTGGGCGATCAACCAGATCAAGGAGTTCAAGGTCACCAACGGCACGGACGTCTTCGACCTGGACCGGGACGTCTGGCGCCACGGCGGCGAGCCGGGCGTCCGTTCGGTGAACAACACGGGCGGACCCGCCGACGGCTACATCGCCTACGTGCAGCGGTTGTACGACCACGCCCTCGCGTACAAGGCGTCAAGCGGTGTCGGCACCAACACGAGCCGACTGGTGATGGAGTACATCCGCCACGAGAAGTACCGCGGTCTGCAGTGGTGGTGGCTGGCGGACAGCTACGACGAGGGCTTCGTCGGGTACTGCAACGCCCGCGGCATGTCGGTCCAGGCCTCCTTCACCGACACCATCACGGGGTACCAACTCGACGCCACCCACCTGATGGCCACGGCCAACGGCTTCCTGGAGAACGCCGATCCGTCCGACAAGAAGGAGTCCACCGGCGGCGACATCGCCGGCTGGGGCGGGGATATCATGACCTTCTGGGCCAACTGGCGGGACGCGGTCGACGAGTACGCCTCACCGCTCACGTTCTGCGAGGCCAAGCTGGCCGTTCCCGGCACCGTCTCCAGCTTCGGTTACACGGACATGGTCGAGGACGTCGACGGCTACCTGCTGGCCAAGCACGTCGCCGGCGGCGGGAGCGTCGTCGGCTGGATGAAGCGGCACTACAACGACGGGGGCGGTCTCACCCGCTTCCGCAGCCACTTCGACAAACGCTGGCAGAACGCCACCAACGCGCGCGCGTGCTGCTGGGACATCCTCGCCGGCCCCTCCGACGCCACCGTCAACGCGGCCAGGCTCGCGCTCATCACGGGCGCGGGTGCCGCCCTGCCGGCGGACTTCGTCCTCCTGCCGGGCAACACGGAGAAACTCGCCCTGTTCTGCCAGGGGTTCTCCGACCGTCAGCTCTCTCTCATCGGCCTGGAGAACAGTCTGGCCGCCCGGTACCGGGAGAACCTGGCCACTTACCGCAGGCAGGCGGCGCGGCGGGCTGCGACCCGATAGACCTGCCGGGAACCGGCAAGGTTGTCCCATGACCGTCATTCTCATCCCGATTCTCCTGTCCCTCCTGGTCGGAGTGTGGTTCTGGAGCCATTCGCTGTTCTCCGGTACGTGGCGGCACAGCCCCGCGTGGTTCGCCTGGAGCGCGCTGTTCCTGCTGCTGGGCGCCGGCGTCACCTACCTCGTGGGTTCCCTCGCCGGGGCGTCGCTGGACCCGGAGGAGGCGTGCCACCGAGCGGGCGAGGCCTACGACCAGGCGTACCGCAGGGCGAACTTCGAGGAGTACACGCGCTGGTTCCCGCTGCGCAACAAGTGTCACGCGGATTACGACCTGGTGCCGACCTGGGTGAATCCGGCACTCGTCACGCTCACCGCATTGGCGCTCGCCTGCACGGCCCACGCCGCACACCTGGCCGTCCTCCGGCGCCGAACCAAGAAGAAGGGCACCTCATGAACGATCTGAGCAGACGCCGCGTGCTCGGCACCGCCGGGGTCCTGACCGGAGTCGCCGCCCTCGGCCTCTCGGCCGTCACCCCGACCGCAGCCGCTGCCCCGCTCCACACGGACGGGACGGCGACCACCTGGCGCGGCCCTCGCTCGGCCAACAGTTGGAGGATCCTGGACCGGACCGAAATCCACCCCATCGAGGGCAGTGGCCGGTCCGTGCGCCTGGCGAGCGGCGAAGCCGCGACGCTCCTGCTCCACGTCGCCCGCCGGTTCCACTACGAGATCGACCAACTCCGCGCGGACGACGTGACGGGCCACCGCACGTCCCGTACGGTCCGCCGGCCCCACGAGTCGAACTATCTCTCGGGAACGGCGATCGCGATCCGACCGTACGCCTACCCGCTGGGTGCGAGGGGAGGGCTGTACCCGCACGAACTGGTCGTGGTGCGGGACATCCTGACCGAGCTGGACGGTGCCGTCGCCTGGGGCGGCGACTTCGACGTGCCGCAGGAGTCGCACTTCGAAGTCGCCCTGGGGCCGACCCATCCCAAAGTGCGGGGCGTGGCCCGCAAGCTCCGGGCCTGGCGGGACACCCCGGGCAGGGGGGCGGGGACGGTCGACGCCTTCGAACCGGAGCGCCGTGAGAGCGTCGAGGCGTTCGGGCGCCGTAGCGGTCAGAGCCCGGCACGGAAGCCGGCGCAGGCACGCGAGCCCGGTCAAGGAGTCTCCGTTCCGGACCGGCGTACACCGCGATGATTCCGGAGTCGCCGATCCCGCTCGCGGGATCCAGGACGAGAAGGCCGGCTCCGGCTCCCGCGCCGGACCGATCGACCCACCCCTTCAGGTCTCCCACAAAAAGGCTACATTCTACTTTCCAATGGAGTAATCCTCCAAGAAGGGAAAACGCATTCCATGCGTAAACTGTTACGGGCTCTCGCCCCGGCAGCCGCTCTTCTCTCCGTTCTCGCCTTCACTCCGCAATCCCTGGCCGAAGGCCATGCCTCCTCGAGCACCGACGTGCTCGTCCCCGGAACCGATGTCGGATTCTCCGAGAACGGAGCGCGTGACGCCCGGACGCGAGCCATAGCGGCGGAGAATCCTGCCGCTGTCAGTGCCACTGCGACACTCTGCGGATCCGGGTACGTACTCGAGGACGCTGAGCCACTCCCGGACGCGCGCCGATTCGGTACGCTCTTCACATACACGAAACACGCGACCGGCGTTGCGGGGGCTTGCGCGGTGTTCGACAACAACACCACCACAGCAAAGCACATGAAGCTGAAGCTGTGCCCGAACAAGATCGGCGCGGCCTGCAAGGTGGACGAGGGAACCTATTCGCAGTACGCAGGCCCGGTCAAAGGCGAGGGCAACCCCGACGCCGGCTGGGGCGGTTGCTCCCGGGTGACCGCGATCATGTGGTCGGGTAGCGTCGCGATCATCGACCGGGTCATGTACGCAGGGACGTGCGACTGACCACGCCCGGGCTTCGCTGCGTACCAGTGCCGCCTGTCCTGGCCTTCACCCTGTCGAACGCTTTCCCGCTCACGGGGTGCGGACCCGACCGCGCCGACGCGCGACGGCGCGGGACCGACGAGGAAGCCTTCAACCGATCGGGGGCGAAAGTCCGGTCAACCCGTCCGCTGCGCCCCCGCCTTCCCACCTCATCCGGAGCCTCGGAGGAGGCGGAGGCGGATGCAGCGGACGGCCCCCTTCCAAGGCCGTCGTTTCCCCGGCGCCGCGACGTGAGGATGCCTGAACCCGCCCTCGCCGCTCCGGATCCGCACGTGATGGCGTGCTGTGCAATGTGCTTGGGTTTCTTGAAAGGCCGCCGAGGCCGCCGAGGCCGTCAGGGCCGGAACGCGTTCGGTGCCTCACGCTTCCAGGCGGCTCAGCGCCTGCATGGCCTCGCGTTCGATGCGCGAAAGATCGGCAAGGACCGCGCCGGCTTGCACGAGGGGCTGCGTCTCGCCCGATTCGCCGACCTTCCCGACCAGTGCCGCGACGTCCGTCCACAAAGCGGCCGCCTCGGTGTACAGCCGGTGGCCGGTGTGTAGGTCCCTGCTGTCGACCAGCCCGGTGCACTCGGCGAGGAAGTCGCGGTAGAGGTTGCGGAACAGGGCGCCGCCGGTGCCGCCCTTCTCCATCACGAGGGCGGCCTGCGGCAGGTCCCGCCGCGGGTCGTCGGTGCGCTGGAGCCATGCGCACACCAGCTTGCCGGCCTTCTCGATGCCGCGGTGGCCGAGGTTGGCGATGGGCGGGTGGAGGAAGGCGCCGGCGCAGGCGGTGATGGCGGGGGCGATCCGGTCCCGCGGGGAGGGCAGGTCGTTCGGAACGGTGAGGACGAAGGACCGGTGCCCGGCGGCCATCGGGCCGCACGCGGCCCTGGCCCGGGCGAGGCTGGTCAGGTTGGTGGGGACCGCTCCGCCCTGCTGGTCGGTGTCCACCAGGTAGGCGTTGTGGTCGTCGTAGCCGTACATGGCGACGATGTGGCCGCCGAAGTGGACCTTCGGCTCGAAGTGGTCCAGGTGGTAGCTGTCGAGTTGCAATCCGACGGGGTGGCCGGCGTCGATGGAGGCCGCCACGTCGTCCCATGCCTTGCGCGGGGACGCGGTCTACCGGACCAGGAGCCCCAGTCCGAGCGCGGCGGCCAGGTTTCTGGTGAGGTCGAAGGGTTTGACCCGTCCCCCGAGGAAGGGGAAGTCCGCGTTCTTGCTGTCCCAGTAGACGAAGGACGGACCGGAGCCGAGGCCGAAGAGCATGGGCTCGGACAGGTCGAGTCCCCGGTGGCGCAGCAGCACCCCCAGGGCCGTCGTCTCGCAGTGCTGCGTGCCGCGGGCGTCGACGTCTGTCACCGTGGTCATGCCGTGCCCTCCCGGACGGGGACGACCGGTCGGGCCGTCGGTGCTTCCCGCAGCGCCTCCGCCGGTCCGGCGGGATACGCCTCGCGTACCGGTACCTGCGGGCGCAGTCCGTGCTCGTGGACGACGGCGAAGGGGGCGTGGCAGGCCACGGGCGGATGGGCGTGGGGCGTGATGGTGAGGGGTTCGTCTTGCACGCCTTCATGCTGGACCCTCCCACCGTGGGAGGGTCCAGCGCCGCGGGCTCAGGGCCACCTCCTGATCCCCTCCCCCGCCGTCGCCCTTCCGGCCGTCCGGTCGCACGGCTGTCCGGTTGCTTGACGGGCCTGGTCTCCTCCGCAGCGCCCGCTCCAGCTCTACTGGCGGGCGACGGCAGCGGACCGGGACGCCCGGCAGACCGCCGATGCCCGCCTCGCCACCCGGATACGGGCCGTGCACCGCGAATCGGACGGCACCTACGGTGCCCCGAGGATCACCGCCGAGCTCCGCGAGAACGGCGAGCGCGTCAACCACAAACGGATCGCCCGCGTGATGCGGAGCATCGGCCTGGCGGGCGTTCGACTGCGCCGCAGACACCGCACCACGGCCCCGGACCCGGCCGCGGCGAAGGCCCCGGACCTGATCGGCCGCGACTTCACCGCCACCGAGCCAAACATGAAGTACGTCGGTGATACCGCTTATCCCCCCGTGGCCGACGGGAAGTTCCTCTATCTGGCCACCGTCATCGACCTCGCCTCACGCCGCCTGGCCGGCTGGGCGATCGCGGACCACATGCGAACCAACCTCGCGTCACCGACGCCCTGGCCGCCGCCGAGCGCGCCCGCGGCAGCCTCGCCGGAGCAGTCCTGCACACCGACCACGGCGCCCAGTACACCAGCCGGGCCTTCGCCGACGCCTGCCGCAGAGCCGGGGTCCGCCAGTCCATGAGCGCGATCGGCTCCAGCGCGGACAACGCGCTTGCCGAATCCTTCAACGCAACGTTCAAACGCGAAACGCTCCAGGGCCGAAAGCACTGGCCCAGCGAGCGCGAGGCCCGCCTCGACGCGTTCCACTGGCTCCATCGCTGTAACACCCGACGCCGTCACTCCCGTCTCGGACACCGCAGCCCGATCGCCTACGAGACGGCCTCCCGAACAACATCAACTACGCTGGCACCAGCCGCATAACCCGTGTCCAGGATTCGGGGTCAAGGCCCGACAGGTCCCAGGCTCTGGGAGCCCCGCCGCCTGCGGCTCCGCCTGTTCACCACGGCCGGACAGCTCGTGACCACCGGCCGTCGGCGAATCCTCCGCCTGACCCGGCACTGGCCCTGGACCAGTCACATCACCGCAGCCCTCGACCGGCTCGCCCAACTGCCCGACCCTGGCTGACCAGCGGATTCCCCGTCCCTTCGACAGCACCTCAACACCCGGAGCAGTGGAATCCGCGCCATCCCGAGGCGACACTCAGGCCCTCGACCTGCACAGCCTCAACCCACAGCGTCAAAACGGTCCACCGACTTCGTCGGCGGATCGTCACGAAAGATCGAGGTTAACGTCGCCAGCAGAGAGCGTCGACAACGAGGCTCCGTGTGCATGCGCAACCCATGATCTGCTCCGCCGCGTCCGGGGCCCTGTCTGGAGCTTTCCTTACAGTCCCGTCGGGCGATTGGACGACGCTACCTTGGCTCACAAAGTTCTTCCGCGCACGATCGCCCTTGGACCAGGATGCGACAGAAAATACCGAGTCCGGTCCGAGCCACGCCGGACATCGCCGGACAGCACCTGGGGAGACGTTGCTGACCACTGCCCTTGATACCACGCGCCTTCCGCTTCGGGAGCGGCAGGAAGCATGGATAGAAACCACAGCCCTGGCTTCCGTGACTCAGCGTTTCACTTTCCAGGAACCGGATGCATTCCGAGCGCGGATCGATATTGGGCACCTAGGGTCATCTCAGTTATCGATGTTGTCGTATGAACGCCTAAGGTCCCAGCGGACTCCACGCTTGATCCGGCAATCCGATCCAGAAGTGTATCAGATCGCTTTGATCATGTCCGGCTGTCAAGTAATTGAGCAAAACGGGCGTCGTGCAGCTCTTGGGCCAGGCGAGCTGGTGCTGTTCGATAGCTCCCGCCCCTTTGACGGATGGGTGGACACCGACGGAGGCAGGGCCCGCTCGGTGATTTTCCAGTTCCCCAAAACGACGGTACCCCTGCGGGAAAAGGACATCGCCGATCTTTACGCCAGGCCACTGCCAGCCCGGCAAGGAATCGGATCATTACTGAATGACCTACTGTCCGGGGTCATCAAAGCGCACGATGGGCTCACTCCCTACGACACCGTTCGTCTCGGGAACACCGCCAGCGATCTCACCACAGCCCTGCTGGCCCACTATTCCGAAGCGATGGCTTCAGTTTGCCCGGAGACCCGCCACCACGTGCTCTTCATCCAGGCAACGGAATTCATCGGCAGACACCTGCACGACCAGGCGCTCGGGCCAACACTCGTCTCGGCTGCGCAATGCGTGTCCACGCGGCACCTCCACCGCGTCTTCAAGCAAGCGGGAACCTCCGTAGCCGCCTACATTCGAGAGCAACGGCTCAATCGCTGCCGCCAGGACCTGGTGAACCCGTCCCTGCAGTCCTTGCCTATCGGAGCGATCGGCGCCCGTTGGGGTTTCTCCCGGCACTCCGTTTTCACCCGGACGTTCCGCACCGCTTTCGGAGTGTCGCCCAGCGAGTACCGCGACGTCTCCAGCCGGCACCCGTGATCAAAGCGGAAGTCCCGAACTGCAGGTAGTGACATGACGCCGAGCAGCGAGCACACAAGAGCATCCGCAGCTGGCTGGGCCCCGCACACAGGGCCCAGCCAGCTGCGGATAGCAGAGAAGTCAGCGGCCTTTCTGGTCCAGCCGGGAAAGTTCCGGTGCACCAGCAGAAGATCCGCTTCTCACGGTTCCAGCTCCTCTGCCTTTCCACGTGTCTCATCCGCAGGTGCGGCCGGAGAGCCGAGAGGACGCTCGGCCACACCTGCGGATGCTCAGGCGGCGTTGAAGTCCCAGAAAGCAGCCTTGGTCGCCGAGCCGAACACACCATCCTCGGCAAGTCCGTAACCGCCCCAGTAGTTCAGGTGCTTCTGCAGCCCCTTGATGGTCTTGGGGCCGACGATGCCGTCGACGTCAGACCCGGTGAACCCGAACTCCCGCTGCGCGGCCTTCCAGCTGTCGGAACCCAGTATGCCGTCGATCGTTCCGGGGTTCTGACCCAGGTGCTTCAGCCACCTCTGCCAGTTCATAGCCCGTTCCGTGTTCAGACCGAGGTTGTTGGACTGAACCAAGGCCTCCTGGGTGACCACGGCCAGCTTGGCATGCGACGCGGCCGCTGCGGAGCTGGCACTCGCTCCCGCGAGGCCTCCGGCGGCGAGCCCGACGACAGCGGTTGCGCTGACGAGTAACCTTGTCGCGATGGATCGCATAGCTCTCTCTTTCCTGTCAGTTATCGGTCGTGCGGTTCGAATCTTGTGCCAATGAGCCATCTCGCCCTTGTGGCACCTGAGCTGGGCAGGCCACCCGCGTTGTCGTGCTGCGGTCGCCTCGGTGTGGTCAGCCACTCAGGTCCCCTGCAGCCGCCGCCTCAGCGGGAGGCATGAAGAACACTAAGAGGGACCGGCTGTTCTCCCCTTCTCTTTCAGCGACAACTGCTTTGCAGTGCACGCCAACCCTGAGCGCGTTCGGCTCGGGCCCGGCGCCAGGGCTTGATCAAGTTCCGGAGGCGTGTGGCTGGGACGGGTCGTGACCGGTTGGGGTACATGTTGATCAGAAACTTATGGGGTTCACTCGTTGGTGACGTAGCGGACGTGTCGGCCGCCGAAGTATCCGGGCACGATGTGTGGTTGGTGTTGTCGGTGGTGGAAGAACCTCCGGGTTTCGGCGGCGAGTTCGGCCTGGTTCCTGGCCCGGTGGGTGTGGGGCAGGCTGCGTTTGAGGTCGGCGTTGACCAGCTCGTCCGGGTTCAGCTCGGGTGAGTACGACGGCAGGAAGTGCAACTCGACCTGGTTCTTGTGGTCGGTGAGCCAAGCCCGGACCGTCTTCGAGCGGTGGGCTGAGTGCCGGTCGCCCCGCGCCGGGCGGCAAAGGCCGCGTCATGACGAGGGGGCGGTCCTGGCGGCGCGGGATCGGATCGGTCGGCCTCTGGTGGATCACGCTCGCACTCGCCCTCTGGCTGCTGGGCCGCACCACCGGTCAGTCCACGGACCTGCTGCGCTGCGCCGCCTCCGCAGCGCTGCTGGTCGCGGTGGGGGAACTCGGGGACTGGCTGCGCCGACGCCGGCGCGCACGTCGTATCAGCACCGAGGTCCAACCCTGACGCCGTCGGGGCGTCCGGGTGGGGTCGCAGGAGGAGCAGGCCGCATGCCGCCCCCGGCCCGGCAGGGCGATCGGGTACCGCTTCGCGCAGCTCCCTCCCCCTCTGTGCCGCTTCCCTGACTACCCCGGGTCTCGGCCTCCGCCGGGCGACCCCGACCACGGGGAGGCCCCAGTCGAAGCGCGCCCCGCACTCCGACGCAGCGACCCCCTACGCCTACGGGAGCCGGTCGCCGTCTCCGTTGTCCTCGAACAGTTCCCGGGTGCGGCGCAGCAGTTCCCCCCGTACGGGATCCGGGGACAGGACCCGTAGGGGGGTGCCCAGGCCGAGGAGGTACGTGACGAGCTGGTCGACGTCGTTGCCCCCGATCTCGACGACGGTCGCGTCGGGGCCGTCGGGGCGGTGGGTGCCGATCGTCGGCGGGACGAGCCGCAGGGCCCGGTCCACGGGGTGCGGGAGCCGGACCGTCGCGTAGAGCGGGTACACGACGCCGGCGATGCCCCGGGAGACGAGGAGGGCCGGGTCGGGCGGGTCGACGAGTTCGGCCGGGCGCCCGGTGGACCGTACCCGCACCACGCGGTCGGCCCGGAACGTCCGCCACTGGCCGCGTGCCACGTCCCGGGCGACGAAGTACCAGCGTAGGCCCGTGTGCACCAGGCGGTAGGGGTCGACGTCCCGGACGGTGTCCTTCCCCGCGTGGTCCCGGTACGACAGGCGGGTGCGCTCGCCGCGGCGGCAGGCGGCGGCCAGCTCCAACAGCATGCCGGGCTGGATGATCCGGTTCCCCTCGGGCCTGGGGGTGTGAACGAAGGTGGAGTCCATCTCGCCCAGCCGCTCCGCGATCCGGGGCGGCAGGACCTGCCGCAGCTTCAGCAGCGCCGACAGCGCTGCCTGGTCGCCGCCCAGGACGCCGCTGAGCGCGGCCTCGCGCAGGGCGACGGCCACGGCGAGCGCCTCCTCGTCGTCGAGGCTCAGCGGCGGTATCCGGGTTCCGCCGCCGAGGCGGTAGCCGCCCCACGGGCCGGGGTCGGACTCGATGCCGTAGCCGAGTTCCCGCAGCCTGGCGACGTCCCGCCGGATCGTGCGGTCGGTGACCGCCATCCGTTCGGCCAGTTCGCGGCAGGTCCACACCGGCCGTGCGGACAGCAGCGAGACCAGGCGCAGCAGGCGGGCGGAGGTGCTGGTCACATCCCGGATTCTTCACCATGACCAGGACCGGGACTGTCCTGGTCCCGTCGTAGCGTCCCGCCCATGAGCACCGAACCCGCGTCCACGCCCGCGTCTGCACCCGCGATCCGCCTGCTGTCCGTCGACTTCGACTGCCCGGACCCGATCGAACTGGCCCGCTTCTACGGCGAAGCACTCGACCTGCCCGTCGTCTACTCCAGCGACGACTTCGTCCTCCTCGGCCGCGGCGGCTCGCCCGGACTGGGCTTCATCCGGGTGGCCGACTACCGGCGCCCGACCTGGCCCGACCCCTCCCAGGGCAAGCAGGCACACATGGAACTGGGCGTCGACGACCTGGAGGCCGCCCACGCCCGGATGCTGGCCCTCGGTGCCACGGAACCGGCGGTCCAGCCGCACCCCGAGGAGCGCAGGGTCCTGCTGGACCCCGCGGGCCACCCGTTCTGCCTCTCCACGGGAAGCTGAACGCCGCCGCCCGGCGACCACCACACCGTGCGCCCGCGCGGGGCGGCGGGCTCGGCGCCGTTCCCGTGAAGGCCGAGCGGACGGGCCGCGCGGCTCCACGAGTCGCGCGGCCCGTTCAGTCGGCCGGGGACGCCGCCGACCCGGATCCGGCACATCGCCTCATACTCGGGGCTGCGCGCCGGTCAAAACAGAGCCTCAACCGCATATTGATCAGAAACTTATGGGGTTCACTCGTTGGTGACGTAGCGGACGTGTCGGCCGCCGAAGTATCCGGGCACGATGTGTGGTTGGTGTTGTCGGTGGTGGAAGAACCTCCGGGTTTCGGCGGCGAGTTCGGCCTGGTTCCTGGCCCGGTGGGTGTGGGGCAGGCTGCGTTTGAGGTCGGCGTTGACCAGCTCGTCCGGGTTCAGCTCGGGTGAGTACGACGGCAGGAAGTGCAACTCGACCTGGTTCTTGTGGTCGGTGAGCCAAGCCCGGACCGTCTTCGAGCGGTGGGCCGAGTGCCGGTCGACGACCAGGTGGATCTTGCGATCGAAGTGCTCGACGAGCCGGTCCAGGAACCGGCACATGACCTTCGCGTCGAACGACTCGGTGAAAACCACGAAGTGCACGCGCCCCTTGGCGCTGATCGCGGACATCGCGTTCAACGAGAACCGGTTCCCGGTGCGGCGCACGACCGGCGTTACGCCTGTGGCGCCCCAGGTGCGGCCGGTGACCTGATCCGATCGGATGCCGACCTGGTCGGCGAAGAGCGCCTCCCCGTTCTCCGCCTTCGCCCTGGCCCGGACCGCCGGCCACGTCTCCTCGCGTCAGATCCGGACCGCCTCCGGATCCTGCTCGACGGCCCGCTTGTCCGGCCGCTGGAACGTCAGCCCCCACCGCTTGAGGTACTTGCCCACCCCCGGCCCGGTGAAGCGGACCCGGTACAGCTTGAAGTGAGCTGCACCCCGTTTCGTGGAGTCCATGAAGCCAGGCTTATGATCCTGGCTCGAAGGAGAACCACGAGCTGTGCCAGCACCACGTAGGTACCCGGACGAGCTTCGCGAGCGGGCCGTCCGCGGGGTCCGCACCACCGGCCGTCCGATCGCGCACGTCGCGAAGGACCTGGGCATCCACAAGGAGGCCCTGCGCGGCTGGGTCCGCCAAGCCGAGGCGGACACCGGTGAGCGCGACGACCGGCTGACCACC
>JAAXOU010000390.1 GCA_012396115.1 Streptomyces somaliensis DSM 40738
CGGCGCCCCGCGGGGGCGGGTCCCCCCCGTGCGCGTGCCCCCTCACGTGCGCCCCCGGTGCCACGCGCGCCGTGGCCGCGCCCGGCGCCGGGGCGCTACCGTCCCGACGGCACGGCGGACGCGTAGCGTGTTGGGTCCGCCACTGTACGTATCTCCCCCCGCGAAGGTGGAACACGTGAAGGCCATCCGTCGGTTCACCGTCCGCCCCGTCCTGCCCGACCCCCTGCGACCCCTCGGCGACCTCGCGCGCAACCTGCGCTGGTCCTGGCACGCCGAGACCCGCGAACTGTTCCAGGCCGTCGACCCCGAGGGGTGGCGCGCGGCCGGCGGCGACCCCGTGCGGCTGCTCGGCGCCGTGCCCGCCGCCCGCCTCGCCGAACTGGCCGGGGACCGGAGGTTCCTGCGCCGCCTGACCGCCGCCGTCGACGACCTCGACGACTACCTGCGCGGCCGCCGCTGGTACCAGAACCGGGCCGCCGAGGAGGGCGGGGGCGCCGACCTGCCCGACGCCGTCGCGTACTTCTCGCCCGAGTTCGGCGTCACCGCCGCCCTGCCGCAGTACTCCGGCGGCCTCGGCATCCTCGCCGGCGACCACCTCAAGGCCGCCAGCGACCTCGGCGTCCCCCTCGTCGGCGTCGGCCTGCTCTACCGGCACGGCTACTTCCGCCAGTCGCTCTCCCGCGACGGCTGGCAGCAGGAGCACTACCCGCTCCTCGACCCGGGCGAGATGCCCCTGACCCTGCTGCGCCGCCCCGACGGCGGCCCCGTCCGGATCTCCCTCGCCCTGCCCGGCGGCCGCTCCCTCCACGCGCACGTGTGGGTGGCGCAGGTCGGCCGCGTCCCGCTGCTCATGCTCGACTCCGACGTCGAGGAGAACGAGCCGGGCGAACGGGACGTCACCGACCGGCTGTACGGCGGCGGCAGCGAGCACCGGCTGCTCCAGGAGATGCTCCTGGGGATGGGGGGCGTCCGGGCCGTCCGGGCGTACTGCGCCCTCACCGGCCACCCGGCCCCCGAGGTGTTCCACACCAACGAGGGGCACGCCGGCTTCCTGGGCCTGGAGCGCATCCGGGAGCTGACCGACCGGGGCACCGACTTCGACGCCGCCCTGGAGGCCGTACGGGCGGGGACCGTGTTCACCACCCACACGCCCGTCCCCGCCGGCATCGACCGCTTCGACCGCGACCTGGTGGCCCGCCACTTCGGGGCCGGGGCCGAGCTGCCCGACGTGGACGTCGGCCGCGTCCTCCAACTGGGCCGGGAGACGTACCCGGGCGGCGACCCCGGCGTCTTCAACATGGCCGTCATGGGGCTGCGCCTGGCCCAGCGGGCCAACGGCGTCTCCACCTTGCACGGCGCCGTCAGCCGCTCG
Organism: Streptomyces somaliensis DSM 40738; assembly: GCA_012396115.1. Classification (GTDB taxonomy): domain Bacteria; phylum Actinomycetota; class Actinomycetes; order Streptomycetales; family Streptomycetaceae; genus Streptomyces; species Streptomyces somaliensis. Next base: position 1,373 of record JAAXOU010000390.1, read on the forward strand.
ATGTTCGCCGGACTGTGGCCCGGTTTCGACCCGGAGGAGGTGCCGATCACCTCCGTCACCAACGGCGTCCACGCCCCCACCTGGGTGGCGCCCGAGGTGCTCCGGCTCGGGGTCCGGCAGATCGGCGCCCAGCGGGCCGAGGACGCCCTCAGCGTGGGCGGCTCGCAGCGCTGGGACGCCGTCGCGGACGTCGGCGACGCCGCGCTCTGGGAGCTCCGCCGCTCCCTGCGGGAACAGCTGGTCCACGAGGTGCGCGCCCGGCTGTACGCCTCCTGGCGGGAGCGCGGCGCCGGCGCCGCCGAACTGGGCTGGATCGACGGGGTCCTCGACCCGGACGTCCTCACCGTCGGCTTCGCCCGCCGCGTCCCCTCCTACAAGCGGCTGACGCTTATGCTCCGCGACCGCGACCGGCTGCGCGCGATGCTGCTGCACCCGGAGCGGCCCGTGCAGATCGTCGTCGCGGGCAAGGCCCACCCGGCGGACGACGGAGGGAAGCGGCTGGTGCGGGAGATGGTCCGGTTCGCCGACGACCCGCGCGTGCGCCACCGCATCGTCTTCCTGCCCGACTACGGCATGGCGATGGCGCAGAAGCTGTACCCCGGCTGCGACGTCTGGCTGAACAACCCGCTCCGCCCCCTGGAGGCGTGCGGGACGAGCGGGATGAAGGCCGCCCTCAACGGCTGCCTCAACCTGTCGGTGCGGGACGGCTGGTGGGACGAGTGGTACCACCCGGACTTCGGCTGGTCCATCCCCACCGCGGACGGCCCCACCACCGACGAGGAGCGGCGCGACGACCTGGAGGCGCACGCCCTGTACGAGCTGATCGAGCAGCGGGTCGCGCCGCGCTTCTACGACCGGGGCGCCGGCGGGCTGCCCGAGCGGTGGATCGCGATGGTCCGCCGCACCCTCGCGTCCCTGGGGCCGAAGGTGCTGGCGGGGCGCATGGTGCGGGAGTACGTGGAGCTGCTGTACACCCCGGCGGCGCGGGCCCACCGCGCCATGGACCCCGACTCGGCACGGGAGCTGGCCGGCTGGAAGGCCCGGGTGCGGGCGGCCTGGCCGGGCGTGGCCGTCGACCACGTCGAGGCGGACGAGTCCGGCGAGGTCGCCGAGCTGGGCTCCACGCTGACCCTGCGGGTGCTGGTCGCGCTCGGCGACCTGACGCCGGAGGACGTGGAGGTCCAGGCGGTCGCCGGCCGGGTGGACACCCGTGACGCGCTGGCCGGCGCCCGGACATTCCCGCTGAAGCCGGCGGGCGGTGGCAGCGGCCCGGACCAGCAGGGCCGCTGGGCGTACGAGGGCCCGCTCACCCTGGACCGCACGGGGTCGTTCGGCTACACGGTCCGCGTCCTGCCGGCGCACCGGCTCCTCGCGTCCGGCGCCCCGGAGCGCAGCGCGCCGCGCAGGTCGGTCTCCTCGCGGGCGAAGAGGCAGGTGCGGACCTGGCCGTCGGCGGTGAGCCGGGTGCGGTCGCAGGCGCGGCAGAACGGGCGGGTGAC
>JAAXOU010000391.1 GCA_012396115.1 Streptomyces somaliensis DSM 40738
CGGCGCACGCCGGGCCGTGCGGTCGGGCGCCGCGTCACGGGAGGGGCGCGGTCCGGGCGGGGCCGCCGAGGGCGTCGCGGCGCTCGGGCGGGGAGAGGGTGACCATGCGCCGCCAGCCGAGGGCCCGCTCGTACGCGTACCGGGCGCGGATGCCCGCCTCGACGGCGGCCGACTTGGCGCGCGGCCACCTCAGGATGCCGCCCAGGTGGTCCATGACGGCCAGGCTCACGTCGCGGTGGACGGCGGTCTCGGCGAGGGCGCACTCGCGCAGGGTGCGCCGGATGGCGCGGCCGTGGCCTGCGCGGGCCAGGTGCAGCAGTTCCTCGTGGCAGTAGGCGAGGTGGGCCTCCTCGTCGTCGCCGATCATCCGGACGGCCCTGCCGATCTCCGGGTGGTCGCCGAAGTGCCGTACGAGCAGGTTCATCTGCTCCGCGGCGCGCTGCTCGGTGACGCGGCTGTGCGCGAGGTAGACGACGATGTCGTGCTCGGTGAGCGGTTCGTCGCGGCGCAGCCTGTCGTGGGCGAGGCCGATGCCGGAGCGTTCGAGGAGCATCGTGTAGTCGGTCTCGGGCGGGACGGGCACCGGGTCGAGCCCGCGCTTGCCCAGCAGCGCGCCGAAGATGCGGCCGTGCTTGTCCTCGTCGGCGCCGTGCCGGGCGATCCTGGGCGCCAGACGGCTCAGGGAGGGGGGGACCAGGGCCGCGATCCGGCCGTTCTCCCAGCCGCCCTGGGCCTCGCCGCCGGCGGCGATCGAGCAGAACAGCCGGTACGCCTCGTCGTCGTCGACGATCTCCTGGAACAGGCCGCGGGCCGAGAGCATCGCTGTCACCTCCACGTGTCGGCACGAGTCAAAGCCCGTGCGGGAGGGGAGGCAACACCGCGCCGCCGCCGCTGCGCCGAACGGAGCAGCGGACGGTCCCGTCCGCTGCCGGGCGTAACCGGCGGGCGGGTGGCGCGTTGTGCTGCGTGACGGCCGTGGCGGGGATGACCCCGAGCCCCCACCACGGCCGCAGGCCTGCCCGGAAGGCCGCGGGGGCCCGGGCGCGGTCAGCCGGCGGGGCCGGCGCGCTTCGGTGCCGGCGCGCAGCGCGGCGACCCACTCGTCGAGGGTGGAGCCGGCGGGCGCCGGGGCCTCGGGAGTGGCGGCCGTCATGGCGGTCACGGCCGACTGGCGCGCCGGGAACCGCGTGATCGCCGAGCCGACGTCGATGTCCCAGGTCCGGGCGGCGACCCGGGCCGGGACGGCGGGCGCGTCGGAGCCGTACGCCCCGGCGGTCCGGCACGCGTCGAGCCGGGGCGGTCCGCCTCCCGGGCGACGGCGAGGTCGTCGCCGTCCACGCCCGCTCCCCGGTGGCCGAGGTGGATGCCGAGCCGCGCGCCCATCCCCTTTCGATCAGTAACGTCCGTGGTGTACGGACTCCGGCGCGTGGGCGCCCGTCGAGGTGGCGGGCCCGTCGGGCGCGTTGTCCACAGGGTCCCTCGGCGCGTGCGCCCGGCCAGTAACCTCGCGGCCATGGAGCAGAGGCATCTCGGCAGCACCGGCCTGCGCGTGTCCCGGATCGGGCTGGGCACCCTCATGTGGGGGCGGGACACGGACGAGCACGGGGCGGCCGAGCAGTTGAAGGCGTTCTGGCAGGCCGGCGGGACCCTCGTCGACACGGCGGACGTGTACGGCGGCGGGGAGGCCGAGTACCTGCTGGGACAGCTGGTGGAGCGGCTGGTGCCGCGCCGCGACCTGGTCATCGCCACGAAGGCCGGAAGCGTGCCCGACCCGGACCCCGAGCGGCGCTCCGACGGCTCGCGCGGCCACCTGCTGGCCGCCCTGGACGCGTCGCTCGCGCGGCTGGGCACGGACTACGTGGACCTGTGGCAGGTGCACGCCTACGACCGGTGGACGCCGCTGGAGGAGACGCTCCAGGCCCTCGACACGGCGGTGGCCACCGGCCGGGCCCGGTACGTGGGGGTGGCGAACTTCTGCGGCTGGCAGCTGGCCAAGGCGGCGACGTGGCAGCTGGCCGCGCCGGGCTCGCGGACGCGGCTGGCCGGCGCGCAGATGGAGTACTCGCTGCTCCAGCGCGGCGTGGAGCGGGAGGTGCTGCCCGCCGCCCGGGACCTGGGCGTGGGCCTGCTGCCGTCCTCGCCGCTGGGCCGGGGGGTGCTGACCGGCAAGTACCGCAAGGGCGTCCCGGCCGGTTCGCGGGGCGCGTCGGAGCACACGGCGCCGTTCGTGGAGCCGTACCTGGAGGAGCCGGCGCAGCGCATCGTGGACGCCGTGGCGACGGCGGCGGACGGGCTGGCGGTGACGCCGCTCCAGGTCGCCCTGGCCTGGGTGCGGGACCGGCCGGGCGTGACGGCGCCGGTGGTGGGCGCGCGGACCGCGCGGCAGCTCACGGCGGCGTTGTCGGTGGAAGGTCTTACCCTTCCTGACGAGATCCGCAGGGCGCTGGACGACGTGTCGGCGCCCGTGCACCGCTACCCCGACCAGGACTGGAGCACCCTGTGACCGCTCACCCCCGGGGAGAGAGCCCCAATCCCCCGGCCGCCGGGACCGCCCCCGGCGCCTCCGCCCCGCCGGAGCGGGACACCGCGCGACCCGCGCCCGCCTCCGGGCCGGGCGCGGCGGACGCGGACGCGCGGGGGGCGGAGGGCACGGAGCCGGACGCGGACGGGGGCGCGGCGGCCCCGGTCCCGGAGGCCCTTGGGGCCCAGGCCGTGCTGGCGGCCCAGCGGGAGCTGCGGGAGCGGATCGAGCGCCGCAGGGCCGAGCGCGGCGGGCCGATCGAGAGCGGTGCCAAGCTGAGCGGGCGGGCCGCCGACCTGCTGGCGGCGGTACGGGCC
>JAAXOU010000392.1 GCA_012396115.1 Streptomyces somaliensis DSM 40738
GAGCACGATGGTGCCCTTGCCCTGCGCGTCGGACTTCTCCATGTGCGGCTCCAGGTGGGCGACGGCCGTCTTCATGACCTCGGCGGACTGGAGCACGAACGGCAGTTGCATCCGGCCGGGGTCAGGAGGCGATCGGGAGGTGTTCCGCGTCGCCGAAGGTGAGGCGGCAGGCGTCGGCCCGGTAGGTGGCGACGGACACCGCCGCCGTGCGGTCGCCGGACAGGTAGCACGTCGTGACGAGGAGCACCGGCGCGCCGGGCAGGCGGTCGAGCTCCCTGGCGTCGTCCGCGTGGACCGAGCCGAGCTCCACGGCGCGGTCCTGCCCCTCCAGGGACAGCCGCTCCAGCTCGCGCAGGACCCCGCGCGCGAGGGCGGCGCCGGTCAGGGAGGAGGAGGTGACGAGGCCGGGGACGGAGGCGGCCGGGACGTACAACTACTCGGTGGCGAGGGTCCGGCCGTGCGTGGCGTGCAGTCGGCGCACCGCGTACACGGGCGGACCGGGCGCGGCCCCCAGGAGGCGGATCGCGGCGGCGGACGGCGGTGCGGCGACGCAGCCGACGACCCGCCAGCCGTCGTCGCGGGCGCCGGGCCAGCGGTAGCGGACGGTGGAGACGTCCACGCCGATCCGGGGCGGGGCGACGGTCGTGCCGACGCCCCGGCGGCGCTGGAGGCGCCCCTCCAGCTCCAGTTGTTCGAGCGCCTGGCGGAGCGTGGCGCGGGCGACGCCGAAGCGCGCGGCCAGTTCCCGCTCGTTGGGGAGGATCTCCCCGACCCGGAACTCGGAGTCGAGCGCCTCGCCGATCACGGTCTTCAGGTGCCAGTACTTCAGCCCCGGCGGCGATCCCGGCTGCGTGGTGCCCACCCTGTTCCTCCGCGACCGCCGCGTCCCCGGCGATCCTCCGTGCCCTCGCCCCCCGAGGCGCCCTGTACCCTTCCCGTGACCCTAGGACGGCCCCTTTCTTTGGTCAAGACCAATTGTGGCCGCAGGTTCCGACCGGTGGTCCGACCGGTGATCCCGCGCTACCGGGACCGTCCCCGACTCCCCTGCCCGGTGCGGGAGTCCACGCCGGATCCCCGTCCCGGGGCAGCACCGGGGCGGTGGCGCGGGCGCGGCGGGGCGGGACCGTCGGGACCGTCAGGACCACGAAGCGGAGGAACCACCCTTAAGCGCACAAATGGATGCTTAACCAGTCAGTCACACGTCGTTCGCGGCCGCGCAACACCGTTACGTCAGAGTGCTGTCATGACCCACAGGAGCGAAGCGCCCGTCACCCCCGCGAAGCGCACCCGCCACCGGCGCCACAGCCGGCGGCACCTCGTCGAGCTCGCGGTCCTGTTCGCCGCCGCCGCCGTCACGAGCGCGGTCGCGGACGCCCTCGTACGCGGCCCGGACGGCCCGCACCCGCTCGTCGCTCCGACGCTGGCCCTGATGGCCACCGCCGCCTTCCACACCTGGTGGACCCGCCGCCTCGGCCACGCCCCGCCGGTACCCCCGCGGGCGCCGGCCCCCCAGGACCTCGCGGAGCCCGCCGACCGGACCGGCGGCGCGGAGCGGGGCCGGGCCGAGACCGCGCTGTGGCGGATGCGGACCACCGTGCGCGACGAGCCGGGCAGCCTGGCCGCCCTGTGCGGGGCGCTCGCGGAGCTGCGGGTGGACATCCTGACCCTGCAGACCCACCCGCTGGCCGACGGGACCGTCGACGAGTTCCTGCTGCGCGCCCCCGCGCCGCTCCAGGCGTCCGCGCTGGCCCAGCGGATCAGCTCGGCCGGCGGCACCGGCACGTGGGTCGAGCGGGCCGACGCCCACGACCTGGCCGACACTCCCACCCGGGTCCTCGGCATGGCCACCCGTACCGCCCTGGACACCGCCGAACTGCCTCTCGCGCTGAGGCAGTTGCTCGGCCGCTGCACCATCCGCTCCGTCCCCGGCGACCAGCACGGCGACCCCACCGCCCCGGTGGAGGGCGCTCTGGAGCAGGACGACACGGTGATGTTGCTGCGCGATCCCCGCGGCGGGGTGCTCACGGTCGAGCGCCCGTACCTGCCGTTCACGCCCAGCGAGTTCGCCCGGGCGCGGGCCCTGGTCGAACTGGACGCGCGCCTCGGGCCGAGGGTACCGCGCAGCCAGGACGTCCTCACGCTGCCCGAGGGCAACGAGATCACCGTCCGCCGCGCCGACCGGGACGACGCGGAGGCCGCACGGGCCATGCACCGCCGCTGCTCCGACCGCACCCTGGGGCTGCGCTACCACCACCCGGCCGACGCCGACCGCTACCTGGACCACCTGCTCAACCCGCGCTTCGGCCGGACCCTCGCCGTGGAGTCCGCCTCCGGCCGGCTGATCGCCCTGGGGCACCTCCTGTGGGACGGCGAGGAGACCGAGGTGGCCCTGCTCGTCGAGGACGCCTGGCAGCGCCGCGGCATCGGTTCGGCACTGCTGCGCCGTCTGGTCGGCCTCGCCGCCGACGCCGGCTGCGACAGCGTCTACGCCGTCACGCGGGCGTCCAACACCGGCATGGTCGCCGCCATGGGCGCCCTGCGGCTGCCCCTGGACTACCAGATCGAGGAGGGCACGCTGGTGGTCACCGCCCGGATCGGCGCCCTGCGCGCCGAACGGCGCAAGTCGGCCGGAGGATACGGGCACTTCCTCCCGTACACCGACCGGGCCACGGACACCGGCGGCGCCGGTCAGGGCTTTCCCCGCCGCCCCTGACCCCTGCCCGGACGCCCCTCCGGCGACGGGATCCGGCCAAAGTCCGCGCACGGCCGCGGCGGACCCTCCGCGGCCGTGCGCGGTCCCGCCGCGCGTCCGCGCGAGGCGCTCCCCCGCGCCCCGGAGGGGTCTCCCCTGGGCGCGCCGACCCGGAGC
>JAAXOU010000393.1 GCA_012396115.1 Streptomyces somaliensis DSM 40738
CCCCGCCCGTCGGCCGGCCGCTGCCCCGGCGGTGCCGGCCTTCCGCCCGCCGACCACCCGTACCCGTCGGGCGGCCGGTGCGGCCCGGACGAGGGCGGGCATCGGCCGCACCGCTCCGGCGCGGCCCCGTCCTCCCACCGGCGACCGGTGGGCCCCATACGACGAAAGGACCTGTCCTTGAGAACGCCCCCGGCGGCTACGTCCGCCCACCCGACACCTCCCGCCCCCCGCCGTACGGCGCTCCGGCTGGTCGCGCACGCGCTGGCCGTGGCACTGACGGCGGGGCTGCTGGCGATCGCCACCCTGGCCGCGGACGCCCGTCCGGCGTATGCCGCCGGTCCTTCGACCGCCGGCCGCTTCTACATCCAGAACAGCTTCAGCGGATACAACATCTCCGCCACCGACGACCTGCTCCGCACCTCCCGCCCCAAGGGCGACGAGGACAACCAGCAGTGGACGTTCGAGAGGGTCGCGGGCAGCGCCAACTACCGCGTGCGCAACGCCACCCTGACCGACCTCTGCATGGGCAGGTCCACCGGCCGGCCGGTGGTCCTCGGCTGCTCCGGAACCGACACCGAGTGGGAGTTCCGCCACCAGGCGGGCGAGTGGTACAAGATCTTCGTTCCCGGTACGGAGACCAGGCTGCAGGGCCGGCCGGCCGGGGACGACCCCGCGGAACTCGACCTCTCCACGCGGCAGGAGACGGACGAGAGCTGGTACGTCACCCCGATCGACCCGCCGCGCTCGCCGATGCCGGCCGATCCGACGTTCGACCAGATGACGTTCCTGACCGCGCACAACGCGTACAACAACACCGAGGACGCACCGGGGGCGATGGCACCCAACCAGCCGCACTCGATCAGGCGGCAGCTCGACGACGGCGTCCGCGCCCTGATGCTGGACATCCATGCGCCGCCGGACCTTCCCGGCGGCCAGGTCATCCTGTGCCACGGCTCGTGCGGACTCACCCGCCTGCTGCCGCTGACCGACGTGCTGAACACGGTCGCCGACTGGATGAGGGCCCATCCCCGCGAGGTGGTCACGGTGTTCTTTGAGGACTACACCACGAGCGCGCAGCTGAAGAACGCCATGGACCAGGTCCCCGGTCTGGCCGGGCTGATCTACAACCCCCGCACCGAGGGGGTGCGGGAGAAGGGCTGGCCCAAGGTCTCCCAGATGGCCGACAGCGGCAAGCGGCTTGTCCTCTTCTCCGACAAGGACGGCCGCGAGGGCTTCGGTGTCATGCACGGCTACGACTGGACGGCGGAGAACTACTGGTCCATGGGCCCGGGCCTGGGATCGTCCGACTGGAGCTGCTACAGCCGCTGGTCGCAGATTCCGCTCGGCAAGGAGGAGGAGAAGTTCCGCCGGCTGGTGGTGATGAACCACTTCCGGGACGTGCCGATGGCCCCGACGTACGAGACCGACAACGAGAAGCTGCGCAACCGCGCCGAGCGCTTCTGCATGCCCGCGGCGCGCAAGAAGCCGAACTTCCTCGCCGTCGACCAGTACAAGGACGGCGACCCGCTGAGCGCGGTCCAGGCGATGAACGGCTACGTCTACCACGGCGACACCCCCGGGTGGGGCGGCACGCCGGCGCACTGGAGCGTGCCCCGGCTCGCCGTGATGCCGCTGGGCGACTCGATCACCTGGGGCGCCGGCGGCACCGGGTACAACAGCTACCGCGCCCAGCTCTGGGACAAGCTGGCAGGGCACGCCTCCACCGTGGACTTCGTGGGTTCGCTCAAGGACGGCACCCTGCTGCCGGACCGGGACCACGAAGGCCACTCGGGTTGGAAGATCGGCCAGTTGACGGCGAACATCGACACCTGGCTGGCTGCCGCCAAACCCAACGTGGTGCTGCTGCACATCGGCACCAACGACATGAACCGCGACGACCGGGTGGACTCCGCCCCGCAGCGGCTGGCCGAGCTGGTCGACCGGATCGGCACTGCCTCCCCGGCCACCACGGTCCTCGTCGCGTCCCTGGTGCCCTCCTCCGACCCCGTCGTGCAGGCGCGGGTCAGTGCCTACAACGCGCAGGTGCCCCGGGTGGTCGAGGAGCAGAAGGCGAAGGGACGCAAGGTGGAGTTCGTCAGCATGGCGGCGGTGACCACCGCCGACCTCAACGACAGGCTGCACCCGAACGACAGCGGCTACAGCAAGATGGCGCAGGCGTTCTACTCGGGGGTGGAGCGTGTCGCGAAGGCCGGGCTGATCAGCGAGAACGTGGTGGTCAAGCCCGCTCCGCCGCGCACCACGCCGTTCGCTGACTACGACGTGGACATCGACGGGGACAGCAGGGCGGACTACCTGGTGGTCGAGGACGACGGGGCGGTGCGCGCCTGGCTGAACAGGGGTGGCGACGGCTACGGCGGCTGGATCGACTACGGTCGGATAGCCACCGGCACCGGCCCCGGCAGCAGGGTGTGCTTCGCCGACGTCGACGGGGACGGCAGAGCCGACTACCTGGTGGTCGGGGAGGACGGATCGGTCGGCGCCTGGGCCAACAAGGGCGGGGACGGGCACGGCGGCTGGTCCGAGCTGGGCCGTATCGCCGCGGGCGGTGACTGGTCGGGTGATCAGGTCCGCTTCGGTGATGTCGATGCCGATGGCAGGGCTGACTACCTCGTTGTGGAGGACAACGGGGCGGTGCGGGCGTTCCTCAACCGGGGTGGTGACGGCCACGGCGGTTGGGAGAAGCTCGGTCAGATAGCCACCGGGTCGGACTGGTCGGGTGATCAGGTCCGCTTCGGTGATGTCGATGCCGATGGCAGGGCTGACTACCTCGTTGTGGAGGACAACGGGGCGGTGCGGGCGTTCCTCAACCGGGGTGGTGACGGCCACGGCGGTT
>JAAXOU010000394.1 GCA_012396115.1 Streptomyces somaliensis DSM 40738
CGGCCCACGACGGCGCCGAGCGGGCCGCCCGCGCCGCCGCTTCGGCGCTCGCCGCCCACCGCGACCGGTGCGCCGAACTCGACCGGCTCTCCGCGCGCGTGGCCGACGAGGTACGGGCGCTGGGCCCGTTGCGCGCCGAGTACGACCGGGTGGCCCGGCTCGCCGGGCTCACGGCGGGGACCTCCGCCGAGAACCAGCGGCGGATGCGCCTGGAGTCGTACGTCCTGGCCGCCCGCCTCGAACAGGTGGCCGCCGCGGCCACCGTCCGGCTCCAGCGGATGTCGTCCGGCCGCTACACCCTCGTCCACTCCGACGCCCGCAGCGGCGGCAAGCGCGCCGGTCTCGGCCTGCACGTCGTCGACGCGTGGACCGGTGCCGAACGCGACACGGCGACCCTCTCGGGCGGCGAGACCTTCTTCGCCTCCCTCGCCCTGGCACTGGGCCTCGCGGACGTCGTCACCGACGAGGCGGGCGGCGTCCGGCTCGACACCCTCTTCATCGACGAGGGGTTCGGCAGCCTCGACGAACAGACCCTCGACGAGGTGCTGGACGTCCTGGACGGGCTGCGCGAACGGGACCGCAGCGTCGGCATCGTCAGCCACGTACCCGACCTGCGCCGCCGCATCCCCACCCAACTGGAGCTCGTCAAGGGCCGCGACGGCTCCCGCGTACGGCTCCGGGCGGGGGAGGAGACCGGCGGCTGAGGGGTGGCGGGCGGCCGGGCGGCGAGGGCGAAGGGGGCTCAGCGGCCGACCGGGCGGCGCGGCAGCGGGGACGAGTACACGACGCTCGTGGTCACCGGCCCCAGCGCGCCGATCCTCCCCGACACCTCCTCCAGGTGCCGCATCGACCGGGCGGCGACCTTCAGCACGAAGCAGTCGTCCCCGGTGACGTGGTGCGCCTCCAGGACCTCCGGCGTCGCCGCCAGCAGGTCGTGGAACGGCTTGCAGTCGCCGCCGGGACAGCGCAGCCGTACGAAGGCGAGGACGGACAGGCCCAGCGCCTCCTGGTCGACGACCGCCGTGTACCCGGTGATCACGCCCGCCTCCTCCAGCCGCCGCACCCGCTCGGTCACGGCGCTCGCCGACATCGACACCGCACGGGCCAGCTCGGCGAAGCTCGCCCGGCCGTCGGCCTGCAGGGCCTGGAGTATGCGCCAATCGGTGGCGTCCGGTGAGAATCCCGTCATGGACGAGGGATAGCAGGGAATTCCCCGGCGGAACAAGGGAGCGGCCGGGAATCGCCCCTTCACCCCGGCGATCACCGACCGTGGATTCTCCGGCATGGGAACCCCCACGCACACCTACGGGACGGCCGAGGGCCCGCGCCGCCGGGACGCCGCCTCCCTCACCGCCCCCTCACCGTCTCCGTCACTGCCGGCGCCCGCGGCCGCCGACCCGCCGCGGACGGACCCCCGAAGCCGGGGCGCCTGCTCGACGAGGCGCCCGCACCGGCGCGCCCGGCCGTGACGCCCCGGCCCGTCCCGTACCGCCGGTGGCTCCCGCCGGCCACTCGCCGGGTCCGGGGCCGTCCGGTCGTACGGGGCTCCCCCCTTCCCGGCGCCGTACCTCAGCGGCCGCGGAAGCGCGGCGGCCGCTTCTCCACGAACGCGGACACGCCCTCCCGCACGTCGTCCCGCTCGTTGATCAGCTCGACGGCGAACTCCGCCTCCTGCAGGGCCTGGTCGAGCGTCTGGCGCTCGGCGTGCCGGACGAGGCGCTTGACGACCTTCGTCGTCAGGGGGGCGGTCGCCGCGAACCGCCTGGCCAGGTCCAGCACGGCGTTCTCGAGTTCGCCCTCGTCCACGACCTCCGTGAGCAGCCCCAGCTCCCTGGCCCGCTCGGCGCCGTACACTTCCGCGCCCCACAGCATCTTCAGCGCGCGGTCCGGCCCCATCGCCCGGCTGAAGAACCAGGCACCGCCCTCGTCCGGCAGCAGACCGACCCGGCCGGAGGTGTCACCGAGCCTCGCCGTCCGGTCCGCGATCCGCACGTCGCACGCCATCGCCAGGCTCAGGCCGCCGGCGACGGCGGCTCCGCTGATCATCGCGATCACCGGCTTGTCGCAGAGCTCCAGCCGGCGCATGACCCGGTGCATCCCCTCCTGGAGCACCTTCGCGTGGCCGAACTGCACCGCGTGCGCGTGCTCGACCTCGTAGCCGCTGGTGAGGTCGCCGCCGCTGCAGAAGGACCCGCCCGAGCCGGTGATCACCAGGACCCGCTGCGCGTCGTCGGCGTGGAAGTCCGCCACCGCGTCCGCGATCTCCACCGCCGTCCGTGAGCGGTAGGCGTTGCGGACCGCGGGCCGGTTGATGGTGATCCGGCGGATTCCCCGCTCCCAGTCGTCCACCAGGATGTCCTCGTGGCTTTCGGTCATGGTCGGCTCCTTCGTGTGCTCGTCCGCCGCCGGGCCGCGGCGACGTGGTCGGGGTCCGCGAGTGCGGCGGGCCGGCGGCGGCCGGTCCCGCCTGCCGCCGCCGGCGGCGCCTCGGCCCCCGCGCTTTCGCGGATCGGGCTGTCCGAGGCTCGGTCAGGAACGCGGAAGACGCTCCTGACCTGCGACGACGGTATTCGCTGAGGGGTGTTTCCCGCGAAGGGGAAGTACTGCCCGGGCGCGGGCGTGCCGGGTCGCACCCGCATGCCGGTGTCGAGGGCGGCGGCCGCGGGGCGGGTTCCCGGGCCGGGACCGCGCGGCCGGTGGAGACGGTCCGCGGGACCGGCCCCGCCCCCGGGCGGTGACCGCCGCGCCCGCCCCGGCGCGGGCACCGCGCGGTTGCGCGGTCCGGACGGGACCCCGGTGGACGC
>JAAXOU010000395.1 GCA_012396115.1 Streptomyces somaliensis DSM 40738
GAGGGCGCCCGGCCGGCGCGCACCGCGTCAGCGGGCCGTGACGGAGCCCTGGAGCAGCCTGCCCTCCGGGTAGGCGAGGGCGGCCTCGGGGAGGGGGGACGGGCGGCCGCCGAGGAGCACGGTCAGGTCGGCGTCCGCCGCCGGGGGCGCGTCCGGCAGGGGGGCCGCGCCGATGCGGCGCAGCGCCTGGGCGGCGACGGCGTCCGCGGAGCCGTACAGCGCCACGTCCCGGCCGGTGACGGGCCGCAGGGCCTCGCGGATGCGCTCCCCGACCAGCTCGTAGTGGGTGCAGCCGAGGACGACGGTCGTCACGGCGGGCGGGGTGAGCCCGGCGGCCGCGGCGATCGCGGCGTCGATCCGCTCCTCGTCGGCTTCCTGCACGGCGTCCGCGAGACCGGGGCAGGGCACCTCCGTGGCCTCCACCCCGGAGGCGAACTCGGTGATCAGCCGCCGCTGGTAGGCGCTGCCGGTGGTGATGGGCGTCGCCCAGACGGCGAGGGGGCCGCCGGCGGCGGCCGCCGGCTTGATCGCCGGCACGGTGCCGATGACGGGGACGTCCGGCTCCAGCTCGGCGCGCAGCGCGGGCAGGGCGTGCACGGAGGCGGTGTTGCAGGCGACGACGAGCGCGTCGGGCGCGTGCGCCGCGGCGGCGCGGGCCACGGCCAGTGCGCGCGCGGTCACCTCGTGCGGCGTACGGGGTCCCCAGGGCATGCCGTCGGGGTCGGAGGAGAGCACGAGCCGGGCGTCCGGCCGCAGCCGGCGCACCGCGGCGGCCGCCGCCAGCAGGCCGATCCCGGAGTCCATCAGTGCGATCTTCACCCGGTCACCCTAGCCGACCGCCCCCGTCCCGGCCCCGTTGTGGGGCAGACTGCGGCGGATGAGCGTGATCGCCTGGATCGCCCTGGTCTGCTGCGCCGCGTGGACGTGGCTGCTGCTGGGGCACGGCATGTTCTGGCGCACCGGCCCGCGGTTGCCGCGGGGCGGCGCGGAACCGGCGCGGTGGCCCTCCGTCGCGATCGTGGTCCCGGCGCGGGACGAGGCGGAGGTCCTGCCGGTGAGCCTGCCGTCGCTGCTGGGCCAGGAGTACCCGGGCCGGGCGGAGGTCGTCCTCGTCGACGACGGCAGCGGGGACGGCACCGGGGACCTGGCCCGCGCGCTGGCCGGGCGGCGGGCCGGCGGGCTGCCGCTGACGGTCGTGTCGCCGGGGCCGCCGGAGCCCGGCTGGACGGGCAAGCTGTGGGCGGTGCGCCACGGCATCGGGGTGGCCCGCGCGCGGCGGGAGGGCGCCCCGGAGTTCCTGCTCCTCACGGACGCCGACATCGCGCACGCCCCGGACGGCCTGCGCCGGCTGGTGGCCGCGGCGGTCTCGCACCGCCTGGACCTCGTGTCGCAGATGGCGCGGCTGCGGGTGGCCGGCGTGTGGGAGCGGCTCCTGGTGCCGGCCTTCGTCTACTTCTTCTGCCAGCTGTACCCGTTCCGGCGGGTCAACCGGGGCGGCGCGCGGACGGCGGCCGCGGCGGGCGGGTGCGTGCTGCTGCGGACGGAGGCGGCCGGGCGGGCCGGGGTGCCGGACGCGGTCCGGGGCGCGGTGATCGACGACGTGGCGCTGGCCCGGGCGGTGCGCCGCGCGGGCGGGCGGCTCTGGCTGGGGCTCGCGGAGCACGCCGAGAGCGTGCGGCCCTATCCGCACCTCGCGGACCTGTGGCGGATGGTGGCGCGCAGCGCGTACGCCCAGCTCCGGTACAGCGGTGCGCTGCTGGCGGTGGCGGTGGCGGGGCTGGCGCTGGTGTACCTGGCGCCGCCGCTGTGCCTGGCGGCCGGTGCGGGCGGCGGGGACGCGGTGGCGGCCTGGGCGGGGGGCTCGGCGTGGGCGGTGATGGCGGGCACGTACGCGCCGATGCTGCGCTACTACCGGCAGCCGCCGTGGCTCGCCGTGCTCCTGCCGCTGACGGCCGCCCTGTACCTGCTGATGACGGTCGACTCGGCGGTCCGGCACCACCGGGGGCGGGGCGCGGCCTGGAAGGGCCGCACGTACCCCGCTCCGCGGGCGGCGGACCGGTGAGGCGCGGTCACTTGCGGCCGGGCGTCCAGTCCACGCCCCAGCCGTACGCGCGGTCCACGGTCCGCTGGGGGCTGACCCCCCGTGCGGGGACCAGGTAGCGGGCCTCGCGCCGGACGACGAGGTCGCCGCCCTCGCGGGTGATCAGGGCGAGGGCGCAGACCGTGGAGGGGACGGTGCACTCGTCGAGGGAGAACTCGACGGGCGCGCCGCGGAGCGGGGTGAGCGTGACGGTGGCGTGCAGGCCGGCGAAGCTGCGGGCGCCCTCGTAGAGGGTGACGAAGACGAGGATGCGGCGGAAGGCGTCCTTGTGGTCGAGGTTGACGGTGAGGTTCTCGCCGGTGTCCGCGGCTCCGGTGCGGTCGTCCCCGTCGAGGTGGATGTAGGGCGGGTGGTGCAGGGCGCCGAAGGTGGCGCCGAGCGCCTGGACGACGCCCTTCCTGCCGTCCGTGAGCTCGAAGAGGGCGCACAGGTCGAGATCGGGTCCGGGGCCCGGGCCGGGGAGGGCGCCGCGCCCGGCGCCCCGGTCCCGGGCCCGCCCGCGGAAGCCCCAGACGAGGTTGACGCGCAGGGCGCCGGAGGTGCCGCCCTGCTTGGCGAGCGACACGGAAGGGGCGTCCTTCGTCAGGGTCGTCTTCGACAGCCGCACCGGTTCGGGGGCGGGCACGCCCGCGGGGGCGGGGGCTACGGCCCGTGCGGGGGGCGCCCCGGGCGCGGGTGCGGCGGAGGCGCGCC
>JAAXOU010000396.1 GCA_012396115.1 Streptomyces somaliensis DSM 40738
CCTCCGCCGGGACCGCGCCCGGGGCGAGGACCAGGGCGAGCGTGCCGTCCGCGCCGCCGCCCCGGCCCAGGTACGCGCGCAGCACCGCCGGCTCGGCGGCGACGACCGCGCGCACGGCGTCGGTGACGGCGGGGTCCGCGAGGGGGTCGGTGGTGGTGCGGCCCTCGGCGAGGGCCAGCAGCGCCCGGCCGGTCAGCTCGAACGGCACCGGGCCCGCCAGGTCGAGGACGAGCGTGTCGGCCTTCTCGTGGGCGACGGCCCGGAGCGCCTGGTGGAGCGGGACGGCGACGGGGCGGGCCGCCGGGTCCCAGCGGGCCAGCGCGTCGGTGGAGGTGAACGCGGGCAGCGCGCGGCGGTCCCCGGCGGTGAGGGTGGGCACCGCCATGTCGCTGGTCTTCTCGCGGCGCAGCCCGTTCCCGTCCTCCTCGACCTCGCCGAGGAGGGCGACGACCGGGACCAGCAGCCGGGCCCCCCCGAGGGCCTCCAGCACGCGCGGCTCGGCGCCGCGGTCCTCGGCCCAGGCCGCGAGGGCCTCGGCGAGCCGGGGGTCGGCGGAGCCGTCGTCGTCGGGGAAACCGGGGTCGGGGATGTTCTTGGGGGCCACGTGCCGAGCCTATCGGGGAGGCCCGCTCACCCCGCGCGGCGCCCTCCGCGCCACAGTGCGGCGGCGGCCGCCACCAGCAGCACGCCCGCGCCGCCGGTGACCGGGGCGACGAGGCCGGCGGACTCCTCCCGCTCGGGGTCGCGGCGCGGGCCGGGCCCGAAGTACCGGCGGCCGTAGCCGGCCGCGGCCGCCTTGAGGTCGGCGGGGCGGAGCGCGGCGCCGGCCTCGATCGCGGCGGCCGGGTCGACCGTCCCGTACCCCTTGTGGTCGTCGCGGCCCCCCTCGGGGCCGTCCCGCGCGGTGTCGGCGAGCAGCTTCCTGACCTGGGAGGGCGTGAGGCCGGGGTGGGCGGCGCGGACGAGGGCGACGGCGCCGGAGACGAACGCCGCGGCGGCGCTGGTGCCCCAGCCCTCGTAGTACCTGCGGTCCGGGTCGGCGATGACGACGTCGACGCCGGGCGCGCTGACCGCGGCGTACCAGCGGCTGGTGGAGAACGAGGCGTGGGTGCCGTAGCGGTCGACGGCGGTCACGGCGATCACGCCCGGGTAGGCGGCGGGGTAGGAGACCCGGTCGCCCTTCTCGCCGCCGTTGCCCGCGGAGGCGACGACGACGGCCCCCTTGGCGAGGGCGTACTGGACGGCGGCGTCCTCGGCGGCCTCGGGGTGGGCGGACTCGCTGTCGTCGCCGAGGGAGAGGTTGATCACGTCGGCGCCCTGGTCGGCGGCCCAGCGGATGCCCTGGGCGAGGGCGGCGCCGCGGGTCTGGCGGGCGCGGGTGCGGGCCTGGTCGGCGCCTTCGAGGATGACGCGGACGGGCAGGATCTTCGCCTCGGGTGCCACTCCGACGACTCCGTCGCCGTTGCCGGGGCCGTGTCCGTGGCCCGCGATGATGCCGGCCATGGCGGTGCCGTGGCGGGCCCAGGCGCGGTCGCCGCGCCGGGCGCCGAAGCCGACGAGGTCCTTGCCGGGCAGGACGTTGCCGGCGAGGTCGGGGTGGGTCTCGTCCACCCCGGTGTCGAGGACGGCGACGGTGACGCCCCCGCCCCTGGTGGTGGCCCAGGCCCGCTCGGCGTTGATCGCCTCGTTGCCCCACTGCCGGGCGCGGATGCCGTCCGCGCGGGCCGGGACCGCGGGGAGGAGCGCGAGGGCGGCGGCGGTCAGGGCGGCGAGGAGGAGCCGGGCGGCGCCCGCCGCGCCGGTGGTACGGGTGCGCCTCACCGGCCCCCCTCCCCCGCGGGGCCCTCGACCGCCCGGGCGACCGCCGCGCGCAGGGTCCGCTCCGTCCGGGCGGCGAGGCCGCGCGCCTCGTGGCCGAGACCGGCCTGCGCGGGGGCGGTGGTCCGGCCCCTGGCCGTCGCCTGCCGGGCGGGCTCGGGCCGGGGTACGGGGCGGCCGTCGGCGAAGCCGGTGACGCCGTACACGACCACGGGGACGTCGGTGAGGACGTTCACGTGCCAGCTGGCGCGCTGGGCGTCGCCGAACCGGGCGGCCACGGTGCCGGGGGCCGCGAACGCGGGGGGTATGAGGTCGGGGCTCTCGTCGAGGCCGCCGTCGGTGAACCGGGCGCGGAGGGCGGTCATGCCGGCGGCGTCCCCCCGCGTGAAGACCAGGCCGACGGTGGTGACGCTGCTGGAGGTCGCGTCGGTGTAGGTGGCGCGGAGCACGCGCAGGCAGCCGACGGGCGCGAGGACGGCGGCGAGCCGCGGCCGGAGCACGGCGGCGCAGGGCGCGTCGGGCGCGACGGCGACCCGCGTCCAGGAGCGGTCCGCCCCGCCCGGGCCGACGTCCGGGCCTTCGAGGACACGGGGGAAGAGCGAGTCGACCGGGGTGCTGTGCCAGAGCGCGGCGGCCTCGGTGTAGGGGGTGCGGCCGGGTGCGCCGCCGGGGTCCCGGAGCACCCAGGTGCCGGCGGCCGACCCGGCGACGAGGCCGATCCCGAGGACGAGGCAGACGACGGCCGCCGCGGTCCGCGCGGAGCGGCGCGGGTCGGGGACGGGCCGCAGCCGGACGGTCGTCTCGCGGGACGTCTCGGGCGGGACGGCCCGGTAGTACACCGGCGGGTACGGCGCCGGGCCCGCGGCGGGCGGCCGTGCGGGGGGAAGGGGCCGGCCGCCGGGCTCCGCGCGGCGCG
>JAAXOU010000397.1 GCA_012396115.1 Streptomyces somaliensis DSM 40738
GCCCCGCGAGCCCCCGGTACCGCCCCCGCGCACCGCGGCGCCCGGCGCGCGGGAGTGCCCGGCACGCCGGGGCGCCGTCAGCCCGCCAGGCTCTCCCGCCAGGCGCGGTGCAGGCCGGCGAAGCGGCCGTCCCCGGCGATGAGCCGCTCGGGCGGCCCGTCCTCCACGATCCGGCCGCGCTCCATCACCAGCACCCGGTCCGCGATCTCCACCGTGGACAGCCGGTGGGCGATCACCACCGCCGTACGGCCGTGCAGCACCGTGTCCATCGCCCGCTGCACCGCCCGCTCCCCGGGGACGTCCAGCGAACTGGTCGCCTCGTCCAGGATCAGCACCCCCGGGTCCGCGAGGAGCGCCCGGGCGAAGGCCACCAGCTGGCGCTGACCCGCCGAGATGCGCCCGCCCCGCTTGCGCACGTCGGTGTCGTACCCGTCCGGGAGCGCCGTGATGAAGTCGTGCGCGCCGATCGCCTTCGCGGCGCGCTCGATCTCCTCCCGCGTCGCGTCCGGGCGGCCGATCGCGATGTTCTCCGCGACCGTCCCCGAGAACAGGAACGCCTCCTGCGTCACCATCACCACCCCGCGCCGCAGCTCAGCGGTGGACAGCTCCCGCAGGTCCACGCCGTCGAGGAGGACCCGCCCCCCGGACGGGTCGTAGAAGCGGGCCAGCAGCTTCGCCAGCGTCGACTTGCCCGCGCCCGTCGAACCGACCACCGCCACCGTCTGCCCCGCCGGGATCGCCAGGTCGAACCGCGGCAGCACCTCGCCGCCGGTCCGGTACGCGAAGCGCACCCCCTCGAAGACGACCTCCCGGCCCGGCGCCCCGGCCGGCCGCGGCGGCAGCTCCCGCGAGACGGCGGGCTCCGGCACGGTCGGGCGCTGCGCCAGCAGGCCGGCGATCTTCTCCAGGGAGGCGGCGGCCGACTCGTAGGCGTTGAGGAACATCCCCAGCCGGTCGATCGGGTCGTACAGCCGCCGCACGTAGAGCACGGCCGCCGCCAGCACGCCCAGGGCCAGCGTGCCGTCCGCCACCCGGTAGGCGCCCCACAGCACCATCCCGGCGACGGCGGTGTTCGCCACCAGCCGGGAGCCCACCACGTAGCGGGCCATCTCCAGGATCGCGTCGCCGTTGCGCCGCTCGTGGCGGCGGTTCAGGGCGGCGAACACCTCGTCGTTGGCCCGCTCCCGGCGGAACGCCCGCACCGGCCGGATGCCGTTCATCGTCTCCGCGAACTTCACGACGACCGCCGCGATCGCCGTGGACCGGGCGCCGAACGCCACCGACGCCCGCCGCCGGTACATCCGCACCAGCAGGTACAGCGGCACGAACGACGCGACCGCGACCGCGCCGATGCCCCGGTCCAGCCACAGCAGGACCAGCGAGATGCTGGCGAACGACAGCACCACGTTGACCAGTTCCTGGAGCCCCTCCTCCAGCAGCTCCCGCAGCGACTCCACGTCGGTCGTCGACCGGGAGATGAGCCGCCCCGAGGTGTACCGCTCGTGGAAGTCCACGCTCAGCGCCTGCGCGTGCCGGAAGATCCGGCCCCTCAGGTCCAGCAGCACGTCCTGGCTGACCCGCGCCGACGCCGCCACGAAGCCGTACTGGAACAGTCCCGCGCCCAGCGCGCACAGCCCGTACCCGGCGGCCACCGCGACCACCGGCCCGTGGTCGCCCTGGCGCAGCGCCGGCACGGCGCGGTCGATGGCGTACGCGACGAGCAGCGGCCCCGCCTGCACGGCCGCCTGCTGCAGGAGCAGCAGCAGCGCCACCAGCGCCACCCGTGCCCGCCGCGGCGCCAGCAGCGACCGCAGCAGCGCTCCCGTCGCGCCCTTCGGCACGGGCAGCGCGTCCCGGTCGAACGGATCCCGCCCGTCCGGCTCCGGTTCCCCCTCCGGCCCCCGTCCGGCGTCCTCGCGCTCCCGCCGCTCCCGGTCCTGAACCGTCATCGCTCCCCGTCCTCCGCACCCGACATCAGCCACGCGTACTCGGCGCTGGTCCGCAGCAGCTCCTGGTGCGTCCCGACCGCCGCGACCCTGCCCTCCGACAGCAGTGCCACCCGGTCGGCCAGCAGGACCGTCGACGGGCGGTGCGCCACCACGAGCGCCGTCGTGTCCCGCAGCACCTCCCGCAGGGCGGCCTCCACCAGCGCCTCGGTGTGCACGTCCAGCGCGGACAGCGGGTCGTCCAGGACGAGGAACCGGGGCCGGCCGACGACCGCGCGCGCCAGCGCCAGGCGCTGGCGCTGGCCGCCGGACAGGCTCAGGCCCTGCTCTCCCACCTCGGTCCCGGCGCCCCGCGGCAGGTCCGCCACGAACCCGGCCTGCGCCACGTCCAGCGCGCGCCGCAGCTCCGCGTCGCCCGCCCCCGGGCCGGCGCCCATCAGCACGTTGTCCCGGACGCTCGCCGAGAAGAGCGTCGGCTCCTCGAACGCCACGGCCACCAGCGACCGCAGCCTCCCGCGGGGCATCGACGCGATGTCCTCGCCGTCGAGGAGGATGCGCCCCCCGGTCGGCTCGTACAGCCGGGGCACCAGTGCCGTCAGCGTCGTCTTGCCGGAGCCCGTCGCCCCCACCAGCGCCAGCGTCTCGCCCGACCGGATCCGCAGGTCCACCCCGCGCAGCACCGGAGGGGAGCCGTCGGGCGCGTCCGGGTAGCGGAAGGTCACGTCCTCGAACACCACCCCGCCCGGCGCCCCCGCCCCGGGCGCCCCGCCGGGCCCCGGCCCCCGGC
>JAAXOU010000398.1 GCA_012396115.1 Streptomyces somaliensis DSM 40738
CGCCACCGGCCCCGGCGGTTACCGTCGCCTCATGGACGGCACGACCCCCCAGGACAGCGCGTACGACGCGGCGGCCACCGAGCGGCGGGCCGCCGAACCCGACAAGCGCCCCGGCCGCACCGCCTTCCAGCGCGACCGGGCACGCGTCCTGCACTCCTCCGCCCTGCGGCGCCTCGCCGGCAAGACCCAGGTCGTCACCCCGGGCGCCGTCCCCCGGCCCCCCGGCCCCGCCGGGCCGCGGGACGCGCCCCTGCCCGCCTGGGACGCCAGCCCCCGCACCCGGCTCACCCACTCGCTCGAATGCGCCCAGGTCGGCCGCGAACTGGGCGCCGCGCTCGGCTGCGACCCCGACCTCGTCGAAGCGGCCTGCCTCTCCCACGACATGGGCCACCCCCCCTTCGGGCACAACGGCGAGCAGGCACTCGACGAGTTCGCCGCGGACTGCGGCGGCTTCGAGGGCAACGCCCAGTCGCTGCGCATCCTCACCCGCATCGAGCCCAAGCGGTTCTTCCCCGACCCCGACACCGGCGACCCCGTCAGCGTCGGCCTCAACCTCACCCGCGCAGCCCTCGACGCCGCCACCAAGTACCCGTGGCCGCGCGGCGCCCACCCCGCCGACCCGCAGTCCCCGAAGTTCGGGGTGTACGAGGACGACCTGCCGGTGTTCACCTGGGTCCGGCAGGGCGCCCCCGCCGGCCGCACCTGTTTCGAGGCCCAGGTCATGGACTGGGCCGACGACGTCGCCTACTCGGTGCACGACTTCGAGGACGGCCTCCACGCCGGCCACGTCGACCCCGCCCTGCTCCTGTCCGGGCCCGAGCGCGACGACGTCCGGCGCGTCGCCCTCGGCCGCTACGTCCCCGCCGACACCGACCCGCAGGAGCTCTCCGACGCCCTCGACCGGCTCGTCGGCCAGGAGTGGTGGCCGCGCGACTACGACGGCACCGCCCTCGCCCAGGCCCGTCTCAAGGACGCCGCCAGCCAGCTCATCGGCCGCTTCTGCCTCGCCGCCGAGGGCGCCACCCGCCGGGCGTACGGCTCCGGCCGCCTCACCCGGTACGGCGCCCGGCTCGTCGTCCCCCGCGAGACCCGCAACGAGTGCGCCGTCCTCAAGGCCGTCGCCCACCGGTACGTGATGCAGCGCGCCGAGCAGGAGGCCCTCCGCGCCGACCAGCGCGTCGTCATCGCCGAACTGGCCGACGCGCTCGTGCGGCGCGCCCCCGACGGGCTCGACCCGCAATTCCGCGCCCTGTTCGACGCCGCGCCCGACGACCGGGACCGCAGGCGGGTCGTCGTCGACCAGATCGCCTCCTTCACCGACGCCACCGCCCGCGCCCTCCACGCGGGCCTCACCGCGCCCCGCACCCGGTAGGGCCCCTCCGCGCCCGCGCGCCGCGGCCGGGGGCCGGACGGCGGCGCGCGGCGTAGCGTGGACGGGGACGTACCGTGCGCTCCGGCGGGAGGCGGCAGGTGATCGACGCGGACGAGACCTTCGTCATCGTGGGCGCGGGCCCGGCCGGTGCCGAGGCGGCGCGGACCCTGCGCGCCGAGGGGTTCTCCGGCCGGGTGGTCCTCGTCGGCGACGAACCCGACCACCCCTACCGGCGGCCGCCGCTGTCCAAGGGCTACCTGTCCGGCGGGGAGGGGCGCGACGGCCTCTTCCTCCACGAACCCTCCTGGTACGCCCGCTCCGGCGTCGAACTCCACCTCGGCCGGCCCGCCACCGCCGTCGACCGGGGCGGCCGGACGGTCCACCTCGACGACGGCACCGTCCTCCCCTACGACAGGCTGCTCCTGGCCACCGGCGCCGAGCCGCGCCTCCCGGACGTCCCCGGCGCGGACCTCGCCGGGGTCCACCACCTGCGCCGCCTGCACGACGCCGACCGCCTCCGCGCCACCCTCGCCGCGCTCGGCCGCGACAACGGCCACCTGGTCGTCGCCGGCGCCGGCTGGACCGGCCTGGAGGTCGCCGCCGCCGCCCGCGGCTACGGCGCCGAGGTCACCGTCGTCGAACCGGCCGCCACCCCGCTCCACCGGGAGGTCGGCCCCGAGGTGGGCCAGATCCTCACCGAACTCCACGCCGAGCACGGCGTCCGCTTCCGGTTCGGCACCCGGCTCACCGGGATCGTCGGCCAGGACGGCGCGGTCCTGGCCGCCCGCACCGACGACGGCGAGGAGCACCCGGCGCACGCCGTGCTCCTCGCCGTCGGCGCCGTGCCCCGCACCGCCCTGGCCGAGAACGCCGGGCTCGCCCTCGCCGACCGCGCCCACGGCGGGGGCGTCGCCGTCGACGCGTCGCTGCGCACCTCCGACCCGCGCGTCCATGCCGCCGGGGACGTGGCGGCCGTGCGCCATCCGCTGCTCGGCCTGCGGCTGCGCGTGGAGCACTGGGCCAACGCCCTCCACGGCGGCCCGGCCGCCGCCCGCGCCATGCTCGGCCACGACGTGTCGTACGACCGGCTGCCGTCCTCCTCCTCCGAGCAGTACGGCCTCCGCCTGGAGCACTCCGGCTGGGCACCGCCCGGCTCGTACGACCGGGTGGTGCTGCGCGGAGACGTCGGGAGGCGCCGGTTCCTCGCGTTCTGGCTGGGGGACCGGCGGGTCCTGGCCGGGATGGGCGTGGGCGTGGGGGACGCCGCGGGGCCGCTCCGGGACCTGGTCCGCGCCGGCGCGAGGGGCGCCGCGGTCGACGCGGAGGCCCTGGCGGACCCGTCGGTCCCGCCGGGG
>JAAXOU010000399.1 GCA_012396115.1 Streptomyces somaliensis DSM 40738
GCCCGCCCGCGGGCCGGCGGGGACGGGACGCGGGAACCGCCCGCCCCGCGGGGCGCGGCACGGGCGGGGCGGTCAGCCGGTGGCCGGGGTCTGCGGGTCGAGGCCCAGGGCGCGGTCCCGTTCCGCTTCCGCCTCCCGGCGGAAGAGGCGGAACCACATGAACACGACGAAGCCGGCGAAGGCGAACCACTCGCCCGTGTAGCCGAGGTTCTGGAACGCCTTCAGATCCAGACCGGTGCCCGCCGCCGCGGACGCCGGGACCGGGGTCAGGCCGGCGGGGGATTCCCCGAGCGTCACCCACGCGTCGTACACGTCGTCCGGCACCACGTTGACCAGCGACGCCGCGCTGATGATGCCCAGCTGGCCCTCCGGCAGACCGCCCGCCGCCCGCACACCGCCGCTCCCGGCGTGCTCGGACGCCTGGAGCGCACCGGTCACGGTCACCCGGCCGGGCGGCGGCGCGGGGGCGGCGGCCCCCTCCGGCAGCCAGCCCCGCACCACCGGCAGGACCTTGCCCTCCGGCGTGTGCAGCAGCGTCAGCACGTACGAGCCGGTCCTGCCGTCCAGCTCCCGGCCGGGCACGAGGAACTGCCTTCCGTACCGGCCGCTCGCCGTCGCCGGGCGGCCCGAGGTCTCCTTGTCGACCGGCAGCAGCTCGGTCAGCGGCGCCGCCGCCCCGGCGGTCCGGGAGTCGGCCCGCTGCTCCGCCTTCCGGTGCGAGTCGACGCGGTCCTCGAACCTGCCCAGCTGCCAGACCCCCATGAACAGGCAGAACGCGATCGCCAGCAGTACGAAGGCGTTGATCCCCCACCAGCGGGGGGTCGTCAGGAACCGGTACACCCCTCCACGGTACGGAACGCCGTCACCCCCCTACCGGCCGGGTCCCGCCCGCGGCGGGCAGGTGCCGCGCGGCGAACTCCAGCTCCTGCCGCAGCTGCCTGATCCGCTCCTCCACCACCAGCGAGCCGTGCCCCGCCGGGTACCGGTACACCTCGTGCGCCGCGCCGCGGGCCGCGAGCCGCTCCACGTAGTTCTCGATCTGCCGGATCGGGCAGCGCGGGTCGTTGACGCCCGCCGCGATGTACACCGGCGCCCGCACCCGGTCCACGTACGTGATCGGGGACGAGGCGCGGTACCGCTCGGGAACCTCCTCCGGGGAGCCGCCGAACAGGGTCCGGTCCAGCGGCCGCAGCGCCTCCATCTGGTCCTCGTACGCCGCCGCGTAGTCCGCGATCGGCACGTCGGCGATGCCCACCGCCCACGCGTCCGGCTGCGTCCCCAGCCCCAGCAGCGTCAGGTAGCCGCCCCACGAGCCGCCCGTCAGCACCAGCCGCGCCGGATCGGCGAGACCGGACGACACCGCCCACTCGCGGACGGCCGCGACGTCCTCCAGCTCGATCAGCCCCACCCGGTGCCGCAGCGCGTCCGTCCACTCGCGCCCGTAGCCGGTGGAGCCCCGGTAGTTCACCCGCACCACCGCGTAGCCGTGGTCCACCCAGGCGGCGGGCACCGCGGAGAACGCGTCGCTGTAGTGCCAGGCCGGGCCGCCGTGCAGGTCGAACACGGTCGGTAGCGGGCCCGCCGCCCCCGCCGGCCGCTGCACCAGCGCGTGGACCCGGCCGCCGGGGCCCTCCACCCACACGTCCTCCACCGGCACCGAGGGGGGTGCCTGCGGGCCGGGCGGGTCGAGGACGACCGCGCCGGTCGTCGACCGCACCACGGGCGGCACCGCCGCCGACGACCACAGGTACTCCACCGTGCCGTCCGGGCGGGCCGTCGCCTCCGGGACGGAGCCGGCGGGCGTGTCCACCCGCGACAGCCGCCGGGAGGCGATGTCGTACCGCCACAGCTCCGTGCGCGCCGCGTGGTCGTGCGCGATCAGGAGTCCCGACCCGTCCGGGTACCACTCCGCGCTCACGTCCCCCGGCAGGTCCAGGGCCAGGTCCGTCTCCCGGCCGGAGGCGACGTCCCAGACCATCGGCTCCCACCGGCCGCGCCGCTGGTGCCCCACGAGCAGCCGCCGGTCGCCGTCGACCGGGGCGAAGCCCATCACCGCCAGGCCCAGGGCCTTCGTGCCGCCCTTGGTGTCGTCCAGCTCCGCCACCAGCGCGCCGTCCGGCCGCACCACCCGCAGCGAGGCGTGCATCGCGTCACCGTGCTCGGTGTGCTCGATCACCAGGAGCGTCCCGTCGTGCGACAGGTCCCCGACCCCGGCCGACCCGCGGTGCCGGTAGATCTCCACCGGCTCCCCGCCGGGCCGGACGACGTGGACGGTGCTGCCCTCCTCCTCCGTGGACCGGCCGACGACCACCGTGCCGTCCCGGCCGAGGGCGAGGCCCGCCGGGTACGACGGGGCCAGCCCGGGCACCGCCGGCTCGTCCGCGCCGCCCGCGAACGGCTGCCGCATCCACACGCCGAACTCGTCGCCGTCCGTGTCCGCGAACCACCAGATCCACTCGCCGTCGGGCGACAGCACCCCGTCGGTCGTGCCGTTCGGCCGGTCGGTGACCTGCCGCTGCCCGCCCGTCCGCCGGTCCCAGGCGTACAGCTCGTGGGTCCCCGTGGCGTTCGACACGAACAGCGCCCGGTCCGGCGCGTCCGGCGCCCACTCGGGCAGGGACACCCGCGGCGCGCGGAATCGCCGCTCCCAGTCGGGCGGGGCCGGCCGGCCGCGGTCGGCGGGGGCGGGCGGTCCGGCGGCTCGGGTGGGCTCGGCGGGCG
>JAAXOU010000004.1 GCA_012396115.1 Streptomyces somaliensis DSM 40738
GATCTCGACGGGGCCGCCAGCGTCGGCGGACCCGTCGGCGGGCACGGTCGTCGTCGATGTGAGCGGCAGGGTGCGGCGGCCCGGCGTGCTGCGGCTCCCGCCGGGCTCCCGCGTCGTCGACGCGCTCCGCGCCGCCGGCGGCGTACCGCCGGGCACGGACACGACCGGACTCAACAGGGCGCGCGTCCTGGTGGACGGCGAGCACGTCCTGGTCGGCGTCCCGGCCGCCGGCCCACCCGGCGCCCCACCACCGGGGGCCCCGGCGGACACCACCGGAACGGGGGCCGCGGAGGGACCGGTCAGCCTCAACACCGCCACGGTCGAGCAGCTCGACACCCTGCCCGGGGTGGGACCGGTCCTCGCCCGCCACATCGTCGAGCACCGCATCCGGCACGGCGGCTTCCGGTCGATCGAGGAACTGCGCGAGGTCCACGGCATCGGGGCCCGCCGCTTCGCCGACCTCCGTCCCCGCGTACGGCTGTGACGTCCGGTCGGGCGGAGGGAGCGGAGCCCGGTACGGGTGCCCGGCCCGCCACCGGCCCGCCGGCGCCTTCCGGGCCGCGTGCCGCGGTCCGCAGCGCTTCCGACGGCACGCCACGGGGCGCCGGCCCGCGGCGGGAGGGGCCTGCCGACCTGAGGCTGGTGGCGCCCGCCCTGGCCGCATGGGTGGCGGCGGCGGTCGCCCTGGGGCTTCCCGGCAGGTGGACGGTCACCGGCGTCGCCCTGTGCGGAGCGGGGGCGGTCGCACTCCTGCCGGACCGGTGGCGGGGACGCACGGCCCGGGCGCCCGCCGGACGGCGGCGGAGGAACGCCGCCGCCTACGCCGCCGTACTGCTGTGCGCCGCCGCCGGCGCGGCCTCGGCGGGACTGCACGGGGCGGACCTGCGACGCGGACCGGTTCCGGCGCTGGCGGGGGAGCACGCGAGCGTCACCGCCGACGTGACGGTCCGCTCCGACCCGCGGCCCGCCGTTCCCCGGGTGCGCGGCGACCGCGCGATGCCCGCCTCCGTCGTTCTGAACGCGGAGGTGACGCGGGTGACGGCGCCGGACGGAACGGCCACGCGGGTCCGCACGCCGGTCCTGGTGATGGCACGGCCCGGGGAGGAAGGGAGGCACGGCGGTGCCTGGCTGCGGCTGCTGCCGTCCACGACGCTGCGGGTGACGGGCCGGCTCGCGCCCCCACGCGACTCCGGCGACCCCTTCGCCGCCGTGCTGTACGCCGGTACGGGGCCGCCCCGCGTCACCGGCCCGCCGAGCGCCCTGCACCGCGCAGCCGGACGGCTGCGCGCCGGCCTGCGCGAAGCCACCGACGAACTGCCTCCGGACGCACGGGCGTTGCTGCCGGGCCTCGTCGTGGGCGACACCTCGCGCATCCCCGAGGACCTGCGCAGGGCGTTCGAGGCGACGGACCTGACCCATCTCCTGGCCGTCTCCGGTAGCAACCTGACCATCGTCCTCCTGCTGCTCATCGGGCCCGCCGGCACGGCGTCGAGCGCCGAACGCGGCGGTCTCGCCCCCCGGTTGGGCGTCCCGCTGAGGGGGACGGCCCTGTTGGGCGGGGTGCTGACGCTGGCGTTCGTGGTGGTGTGCCGGCCCGAGCCGAGCGTGCTGCGCGCCGCGGCCTGCGGCCTGATCACCCTGCTCGCCATCGGCACCGGGCGGCGCCGGTCGCTGATCCCCGCTCTCGCCGGGGCCGTTCTGCTACTGGTGCTGTACGAGCCGTGGCTGGCCCGCAGTTACGGCTTCCTGCTGTCCGTCCTGGCGACCGGGGCGCTTCTCACGATCGCCCCGCGCTGGAGCGTCGCCCTCCAGACGCGCGGGATCCCACCGCGCACCGCGGAGGCCCTGGCCGCGGCGGCGGCCGCACAGGTGGTGTGCGCGCCGGTGGTGGCCGTCTTCGCGGCGCGGGTGAGCCTGGTGGCGATCCCCTGCAACCTCTTCGCCGAGCTCGCGGTGGCGCCGGCCACGGTGCTCGGGTTCGCCGCGCTGGGGGCCGCCCCGCTCGCCATGCCGGTGGCCCGGCTGCTCGCCGAGTGCGCCGCCTGGCCCGCGGGGTGGGTGGCGTCCGTCGCGCGGACCGGGGCCTCCCTGCCCGGGGCGCAGGCGGACTGGCCGGGCGGCTGGCGGGGCGGGTTGCTGCTGGCCGCCGTGACCGCGGCGCTGCTGCTCGCGGCGAGCCGGCTGCCG
Source organism: Streptomyces somaliensis DSM 40738 (assembly GCA_012396115.1). GTDB lineage: Bacteria > Actinomycetota > Actinomycetes > Streptomycetales > Streptomycetaceae > Streptomyces > Streptomyces somaliensis. The sequence continues at coordinate 2,188 of JAAXOU010000004.1, forward strand.
TACCGCCCGTGGGTGGCCGCCGGCTGTGTCGGGCTGCTGCTGCTCGCCGTCGTACGGCCCGTACCGGTGCTCCGGCTCGTCACCGGGTGGCCGCCGCCCGGCTGGGTGTTCGCGATGTGCGACGTGGGCCAGGGCGACGCCGCGGTCCTGGCGGCGGGCGACGGCACGGCCGTCGTGGTCGACGCGGGGCCGGACCCCGAGCCGGTGGACCGGTGCCTGCGGGACCTGGGTGTCAGCCGCGTGCCGCTCGTGCTGCTCACCCACTTCCACGCCGACCACGTGGCCGGGCTGCCGGGCGTACTGCGGGACCGGTCGGTCGGGGTGGTCCAGACGACCGGGCTCCCCGACCCACCGGGCCAGGCCGCTTTCGTCCACCGCACGGCCGCCGCGGCACGGGTCCCCGTGGTCCGGGCGGCACCGGGGGAGCGGCGCCGGACCGGGACGCTCGACTGGCGGGTGCTGTGGCCCGCGCCCGCCACCGGGTTCGCCCCCGAGGGGCCCAACGACGCCAGCGTCACCCTGCTCGTCCGAACCCGCGGGGGAGTGACCCTGCTGCTCCTCGGAGACCTGGAGCCGCCGGCCCAGCGGGGGCTCTCCCGGGCGCACCCCGTGCTGCCGAGGGTCGACGTCCTCAAGGTCGCGCACCACGGCTCGGCGCACCAGGACCCCGAACTGCTCGGCAGGGCGCGACCGCGGCTCGCACTGGTGTCGGCCGGGCGGGACAACCCCTACGGGCACCCGTCGCCCCGCACGCTCGACGCCCTGGGGGACGCGGGTGCGGCCGTACTGCGCACCGACCGGGACGGCGCCATCGCGGTGGTGGGATCCGGCCGGGACCTGCGGGCGGTCACCCGCCACCGCCGCGGTCGCCCGCCGCGCGGCTCCGGCGGGCTCACACCAGCCAGGTACCGTCGCGCATCAGGAGCCGGCCGGGCAGTTCGGCCTCCTCGCGCCACGCCTTCACGGTCCGGGGCGTCACCCGCAGGCAGACCCAGGGTTCGCGATCGCGCGGGTCCCAGCCCAGCTTGGCCGCGAACGCGTCGGCCGAGGCCCTCGGCAGGTCGCACCCCTCGACCGCCTCCGCCGTGCCGTCCACCAGCACTACGTCGCGGGTGCGCCCCAGGCCGAGCCGGACACGGCCGCGCGGGGCGAGGTTCCGGGCGGTGGGGTTGGCCCGCCGTGTCGACATCAGGAGGGTGCCGTCGTCCCACACGAACGACAGCGGCACGAGGAGGGGCCCGCCCGCGGCCGAGGCGGTCGCCGCCCACAGGTCGTGGTCCTCCTCGAACCGCCTGAGGACGTCCTGCTTGCGCTGCTCCCGGTCGCGGACCGGCTGGCGAACGATCACGACCGCACCCCACGGGCCGGTCCCGCGCGGCGCCCCGGGCTCCGGACGGAGGGCCGGCGGGGAGCCCCGGTCCCCGGACGGAGGACCGGAGTACGAGGCCCCGCCCGGCGGCCCGCCGTGGGGGAGGAGGCCGGACAATGGTGCGGTGGACGCAGTGAACGAAGAGGACCGCACCGGCGACATCGGGCACGTGCTGGTCCTGCCGGACCGGGAAGCGGCCGAGGAAGCCGCCGAGGCGCTCGCCGACCGCTACGGGCTGGACGAGGCGCCGCAACCGGTACGGGACGCCCTCGCGGGGGAGGACGACGCCGAGGACGCCCAGTGGCTCCTGCTGATCGAGGACCCGGACGGCCGGCTGTCCGCGGCGCGGCTGGACGACTTCGCCGCCGAGTGGGACGGCTGGCGGGAGGAGCCGTAGGCGGGCCGGCGGCGCGGGCCGCGCGGTGGCGCCGGCGGCGCGGCCGGTGCGGCGGCTGCCGGGGCGGGGTGGGTGGACGGGCGGGAGTGTCGGCGGGGCATGGGATGCTGGTCGCGATGGCTGCCAAGAAGACGACCGACGACCCCCTCGCCCCCGTCACCCTCGCCGTGGGCCAGGAGGACCTGCTGTTGGACCGGGCCGTCCGGCAGGTGGTGGCGGCCGCACGGGCCGTCGACGCCGACACGGACGTACGGGACCTGACCGCCGACCAGCTCCAGCCCGGCGGCCTGGCCGAGCTGACGAGCCCGTCGCTCTTCGCCGAACGCAGGGTCCTGATCGTGCGCAACGCGCAGGACCTGGCGGCGGACACGGTCAAGGACGTCAAGGCGTACATCGCCGCGCCCGCGGAGGAGACCAGCCTCGTCCTCCTCCACCCGGGCGGTGCGAAGGGCAAGGGCCTGCTGGACGCGGCCCGCAAGGCCGGGGCGCGCGAGGTGGCGTGCCCCAAGACGACGAAACAGGCGGAGCGCCTGGCGTTCGTGCGGCAGGAGTTCCGGGCGCTGGGCCGGTCGGCCACACCGGAGGCGTGCCAGGCGCTCGTCGACGCGATCGGCAGTGACCTGCGCGAACTCTCCGGCGCGGTCTCGCAGCTCACGGCGGACGTGGAGGGCACGATCGACGAGTCCGTCGTCGGCCGTTACTACACGGGCCGGGCCGAGGCGTCCAGCTTCAACGTCGCCGACCGCGCCGTGGAGGGACGGGCGGCCGAGGCCCTGGAGGCGTTGCGCTGGTCGCTCTCGACCGGAGTGGCGCCCGTGCTGATCACCAGTGCTCTGGCGCAGGGGGTGCGGGCCATCGGCAAGCTCTCCTCCGCGAGGGGTGGGCGGCCCGCCGACCTCGCCCGCGAACTGGGCATGCCGCCGTGGAAGATCGACCGTGTGCGACAGCAGATGCGCGGCTGGACACCCGATGGTGTGGCCGCGGCACTGCGGGCCGTCGCCGAGGCCGACGCGGGGGTCAAGGGCGGTGGCGACGACCCCGGGTACGCCTTGGAGAGGGCGGTGGTGGCCGTCGCCCGGGCCGCCCGTTCCCGCCGCTGACCCAGGCAACTGCGCACCGGAACAGGCGCACACCCGGGCACCCGCACACCCGAGCGCCCGCGCACCGGAACAGGCGCACACCCGGGCACCCACACACCCGCGCCGCCTGGCAGCCGGGGGCGCGGGTCGGCGGTACCCGGCACGTTCCCCGGCACGCCGGAGGCCCCGGGCGCCCGTCCGGGGAAAGACGGGGCCGGGGCCTCCGGGGTGTTCCTGGTGAGCCCGTACCCGCGTGGCGAACGCAGGCCGCGTACGGGCTCGGGGTGCCGGGAGGGAGCGTGGTTGAGAGGGCCCGCTGTATCCCTGCCGGCGATCAAGTCGTCCGGTCCGTCACCTCGGGGCGCAGGCCCGGGGGGTTCCGGCCGGTTCCGGGGACGGCGTCCCCGGGACTACAGGAGCTCAGCCCTGCAGGGCGGCCAGCTTGGACGCCAGCGCCGACTTCTTGTTGGCGGCGGCGTTCTTGTGGATGACGCCCTTGGAGACGGCCTTGTCCAGCTTGCGGGACGCCTCGCGAGCGGCCACGGAGGCCTTCTCGACGTCGCCGGAGGCGGCGGCCTCACGGGCCTTGCGGATCGCGGTCTTGAGCGACGACTTGACGGCCTTGTTGCGCAGGCGCGCCTTCTCGTTCGTCTTGTTCCGCTTGATCTGGGACTTGATGTTCGCCACGAAAGAGCCTTTTCAGGTTCGTAAGGATTCCTCGATGCGTGCCGCGCTCCCGAGAGGGCCACGAGACACAGCTGCCCAGGCTACCAGCAGCGCTCCGAGCGGCCCAAACCGAGCGTCCGGCCCCGTCCGTGGGACCATGGAACCTACGTATCGATCCGACGTCGACCCGAGCAGAGACACCGGCGTACGCCCGGGCGTCTCGAGAATCAGGACCCTGCGTGCCCGCGACCCCTACCCACGTGCCCGAGCCGAGCCGTACCGACCCGGCACTGATCCGCAACTTCTGCATCATCGCGCACATCGACCACGGCAAGTCGACCCTTGCCGACCGGATGCTCCAGCTGACCGGTGTGGTCGAGCAGCGGCAGATGCGCGCTCAGTACCTCGACCGCATGGACATCGAGCGCGAGCGCGGCATCACCATCAAGTCCCAGGCCGTCCGGCTGCCCTGGGCGCCCACCGAGGGCGAGCTGCGGGGCAGGACCCACATCCTCAACATGATCGACACCCCGGGCCACGTGGACTTCACGTACGAGGTGTCGCGCTCCCTCGCCGCCTGCGAGGGCACGGTCCTCCTCGTCGACGCGGCCCAGGGCATCGAGGCGCAGACGCTGGCCAACCTGTACCTGGCGATGGAGAACGACCTCGCCATCGTCCCGGTCCTCAACAAGATCGACCTCCCGGCCGCCCAGCCGGAGAAGTTCGCCGAGGAGCTGGCGAACCTGGTGGGCTGCGAGCCCGACGACGTGATGCGCGTCTCCGCCAAGACGGGCCTGGGCGTGGAGGCGCTCCTCGACCGCGTCGTCAGGGACGTCCCGGCCCCGGTCGGCGTCGCCGACGCCCCCGCCCGCGCGATGATCTTCGACTCGGTCTACGACTCGTACCGCGGCGTCGTCACCTACGTCCGCGTCGTCGACGGCCAGCTCAACAAGCGCGAGCGCATCCGCATGATGTCGACCGGCGCCACCCACGAACTGCTGGAGATCGGGACCAACTCGCCGGAGATGCTCGCCGCCGACGGCCTCGGCGTGGGCGAGGTGGGCTACCTGATCACCGGTGTGAAGGACGTCCGCCAGTCGAAGGTCGGCGACACAATCACCAGCCAGGCCAAGGGCGCCGAGGAGGCCCTCGGCGGCTACAAGGACCCCAAGCCGATGGTGTTCTCCGGCCTTTACCCGCTGGACGGGTCGGACTACCCGGAGCTGCGCGACGCCCTGGACAAGCTCCAGCTCAACGACGCCGCCCTGGTGTACGAGCCGGAGACCTCCGCGGCGCTCGGCTTCGGCTTCCGCGTGGGCTTCCTCGGCCTGCTCCACCTCGACGTGATCCGCGAGCGGCTGGAGCGCGAGTTCGGCCTGGACCTGATCGCCACGGCGCCGAACGTGGTCTACCGGGTCGTCATGGAGGACGGCGCCGAGCACACCGTCACCAACCCGAGCGAGTTCCCCGAGGGCAAGATCGCCGAGGTGTACGAGCCGGTTGTGCGCGCCACGATCCTCGCGCCGTCCGAGTTCATCGGCTCGATCATGGAGCTGTGCCAGAACCGCCGCGGCACCCTCCTCGGGATGGACTACCTCTCCGAGGACCGCGTCGAGATCCGCTACACGCTGCCCCTCGCCGAGATCGTCTTCGACTTCTTCGACCAGCTGAAGTCCAAGACCCGCGGCTACGCCTCGCTGGACTACGAGCCCACCGGCGAGCAGAGCAGCTCCCTGGTCAAGGTCGACATCCTGCTCCACGGCGACAAGGTCGACGCCTTCTCCGCCATCACCCACAAGGACGCGGCGTACGCCTACGGCGTGCGGCTCGTGGCGAAGCTGCGCGAGCTCATCCCGCGGCAGGCGTTCGAGGTGCCGGTCCAGGCGGCCATCGGCTCCCGGGTCATCGCCCGCGAGACGATCCGCGCCATCCGCAAGGACGTCCTCGCCAAGTGCTACGGCGGTGACATCTCCCGCAAGCGGAAGCTGCTGGAGAAGCAGAAGGAGGGCAAGAAGCGGATGAAGATGGTGGGCTCGGTGGAGGTCCCGCAGGAGGCCTTCATCGCGGTGCTCTCCAGCGACGAGTCCGGGGGCAAGGCCAACAGGAAGTAGCCCGCCCGCCGGGCCGCCCGTCCCGGCGGTCCGCGGCCCGGAGGCGCCCGTTCGGACCACGGACGGGCGCCTCCGCCTTTCCGGGAAGGAGCCGCAGTCGTTATGAACCGGGTATGAACCCCGGGTCCACAGCCCCTTACGCGGTGGACGGCGGCGCTCTACCCTGATCCCGCTCGGTGGTTACTCGCGAGTTAAACAAGCAGCCGTCGACCCGCTTTTCCCGCAGCAGCGAAGTGCCCGCGCGCCACGCGCGGCATCTGCCAGGCCCGCCGGAGGACGCCCGTGAGCGACACACAGACCCAGATCGAGAACCGCCCGTCCTCCGTGGCGCGCCTCTTCCTCGAGCGGGTGGCGAAGACCCCGGACGCGGAGGCGTACCGCTACCCGGTGCCGTCCCCCGGCGGGGGGCCCGACGGGTGGGGGTCGCTCACCTGGGCCCAGGCCGCGGACCGCGTGTACGCGATCGCCGCCGGCCTCGTCGACCTCGGCCTCCGGCCGGAGGAACGCGTCGCCCTCGCCTCCGCCACGCGCGTCGAGTGGATCCTGTGCGACCTGGGCGTCATGTGCGCCGGGGCCGCCACGACCACCGTCTACCCGCAGACCGACGCCGGGGAGGCCGCGTACATCCTCGCCGACTCCGGGAGCCGCGTCCTGATCGCCGAGGACGCCGCCCAGCTCGCGAAGGCCCGGGAGCGCCGCGCCGAGCTGCCGGAACTCCGCCACGTCGTGGTGATCGACGCCGCGGCGGCGGTGCCCGCCGACGGCGACCCGGACGGCTGGGTGCTGTCCCTCGCGGACCTGGAGGAGCGCGGCAGGGCGTACCTGGGGGAGCACCCCGAGGCGGTCCGGGAACGGATCGAGGCGATCACCGCGGGCCAGCTCGCCACCCTCATCTACACCTCCGGTACCACGGGCCGCCCCAAGGGCGTGCGCCTCCCGCACGACAACTGGTCGTACATGGCGAAGGCCATCGCCGCGACCGGTCTGCTCCGCGCCGACGACGTGCAGTACCTGTGGCTGCCGCTCGCCCACGTCTTCGGCAAGGTGCTGACCTCCGGGCAGATCGAGGTGGGCCACGTCACCGCCGTCGACGGGCGCATTGACAAGATCATCGAGAACCTGCCGGTCGTCCGGCCGACGTACATGGCGGCCGTCCCGCGCGTCTTCGAGAAGGTCTACAACGGCGTCGCCGCCAAGGCCCGGGCGGGCGGCCCCGTCAAGTACGGGATCTTCCAGTGGGCGGCCCGCGTCGCCCGCGACCACGCCAGGGCCACCCAGGACGCGTTCCGCCGCACCGGGCGGGCGAAGGCCCCCCTGGGCCTGACCGTGAAGCACGCGGTGGCGGACGCGCTCGTGTACTCCAAGCTCCGCGCCGCGTTCGGCGGGCGGCTGCGCGCCGCCGTGTCCGGCTCCGTCGCGCTCGCCCCGGACATCGGCTACTTCTTCTCCGGCGCCGGCATCCACATCCTGGAGGGGTACGGCCTGACGGAGTCGTCCGCCGCCTCCTTCGTGAACCCGGGCGAGGCGTACCGCACCGGCACGGTCGGCAAGCCGCTGCCCGGCTGCGAGGTGCGCATCGCCGACGACGGCGAGATCCTGCTGCGCGGTCCGGGGATCATGGAGGGCTACCACAAGCTGCCCGACAAGACCGCCGAGGTGCTGGAGCCGGACGGCTGGTTCCACACCGGGGACATCGGCGAACTGTCCGCCGACGGCTACCTGAAGATCACCGACCGGAAGAAGGACCTGTTCAAGACGTCCGGCGGCAAGTACATCGCGCCGACGGAGATCGAGGGCCGCTTCAAGGCGCTGTGCCCCTTCGTCTCCAACGTCATCGTCATCGGCGCCGACCGGAACTACTGCAGCGCGCTCATCGCGCTCGACGAGGCGGCGCTGCGCGGCTGGGCGGAGGAGCGCGGCCTCGGCGGCCTGCCGTACGCCGGGCTGGTCGCGGCGCCGCAGGTCCGCGAGATGGTCCAGGGGTACGTGGACCGGCTCAACGAGGGCCTGCAGCGCTGGCAGACGGTGAAGAAGTTCCGCCTGCTGCCGCGGGACCTCGACGTGGAGCACGGCGAGCTGACGCCCAGCCTGAAGCTGAAGCGGCCCGTGGTGGAGCGCGAGTACAGGGGCCTCATCGAGGAGATGTACGAGGGCGCCCGCGAGGCCTGACCGCCGGCGGCCCCGCCCGCGCCGGACGTCCGCCCGTCACCGCCGCGCCGCGCACCGCGGCGGTGACGGACAATGGGCCCCATGCCTTCCGTACTGCCCGACGGGGAACCCGTGCCCGAGGACGGGTCGCTGCCCCCGTCCGCCCTCGACGGGCGCGAGGAGCGGCCGCTCGGGTTCTACCTGCACGTGCCGTACTGCGCGACCCGCTGCGGCTACTGCGACTTCAACACCTACACCGCCACCGAGCTGCGCGGCTCCGGCGGGGTCCTCGCCTCCCGCGACAACTACGCGGCGACCCTCGCCGGCGAGGTACGGCTCGCCCGCGAGGTCCTCGGCGACGACCCCCGCCCCGTGCGGACGGTCTTCGTCGGCGGCGGCACCCCCACGCTGCTCGCCGCGGAGGACCTCGTCCGGATGCTCGACGCCGTCCGGGACGAGTTCGGCCTCGCGGACGGCGCCGAGGTCACCACGGAGGCCAACCCGGAGTCCGTCGACCCGGCGTACCTGGCCGTGCTCCGCGAGGGCGGCTTCAACCGGATCTCCTTCGGCATGCAGAGCGCCCGGCGGCACGTGCTGGAGGTCCTCGACCGCACCCACACGCCCGGCCGCCCCGAGGCGTGCGTCGCCGAGGCCCGCGCCGCCGGCTTCGACCACGTCAACCTCGACCTGATCTACGGCACCCCCGGCGAGAGCGACGACGACTGGCGGGCCTCCCTGGACGCCGCGATCGGCGCCGGCCCCGACCACGTCTCCGCGTACGCGCTGATCGTCGAGGACGGCACCGGGCTCGCCCGCCGCATCCGGCGCGGCGAGGTGCCGGCGACCGACGACGACGTGCACGCCGACCGGTACCTGATCGCGGACACCGTCCTCGCCGAGGCCGGCTTCCACTGGTACGAGGTGTCGAACTGGGCCGCCTCCGAGGCGGGCCGCTGCCTCCACAACGAGCTGTACTGGCGCGGCGCCGACTGGTGGGGCGCCGGGCCCGGCGCCCACAGCCACGTCGGCGGCGTCCGCTGGTGGAACGCCAAGCACCCCGGCGCCTACGCCGCCGCCCTCGCGCGGGGGCGCTCGCCGGGCGCCGGCCGGGAGGTCCTGACGGAGGAGGACCGCCGCGTGGAGCGCGTCCTGCTGGAGCTGCGGCTCCGGGAGGGCGTCCCCTTGTCGCTGCTGCGCCCGGCGGGGCGGGCCGCCGCCGTGCGCGCCGTGCGCGACGGGCTCCTCGACCCGGCCCCGTACGACGGCGGACGCGCCGTGCTCACCCTGCGCGGCCGGCTCCTGGCCGACGCGGTGGTGCGGGACCTGGTGGACTGAGGCCGACGGGCGCTACGGCGCCGTCACGAAGTCGATCAGCTCCTCGACCCGGCCCAGCAGCGCCGGTTCCAGGTCCTTGTACGACCCGACCCGGTCCAGGATCCGGCGCCAGGCCGCACCGGTGTTCGCGGGCCAGCCCAGGGCCCGGCACACGCCCGTCTTCCAGTCCCGGCCGCGCGGCACCTCCGGCCAGGCCGGGATGCCCAGCGCCGACGGCTTCACGGCCTGCCACACGTCGACGTACGGGTGCCCCACCACCAGGACGTGCGGGTCGGTGACCGACGCGGCGATCCGCGACTCCTTCGACCCCGGCACCAGGTGGTCCACCAGCACCCCGAGCCGGGCGTCCGGGCCGGGCCGGAAGCCGCGGACGACCGCCGGCAGGTCGTCGACGCCCTCCAGGTACTCCACGACGACGCCCTCGACCCTCAGGTCGTCGCCCCACACCTTCTCCACCAGCTCCGCGTCGTGGCGGCCCTCCACGTAGATCCGCCCCGCCCGTGCCACCCGCGCCCGCGCGCCCGGCACGGCGACCGACCCGGACGCCGTGCGGGACGGCCGCACCGGCGCGGGGGCGGCCGGGCGGACCAGCGTCACCGGGCGGCCCTCCAGCAGGAAGCCGCGCGGTGCGAGCGGGAAGACCCGGTGCCTGCCGAACCGGTCCTCCAGCGTCACCGCGCCCGCCTCGCACCCCACCACCGCCCCGCAGAACCCGGTGCCGGCCTCCTCGACCACCAGGTCGGGCTCGGCGGGCACCTCGGGGACGGAGGACGGCTTCTTCCACCGGGGGGTCAGATCGGGGTCGTAGGCGCGCATCCACCAGACGCTACGACACCGCGAACCGGCGGGCCAGCTCATCGCGTTGGGCGCGTACGAACGCGGCGTCCACCGCCGCGCCGTGCCCCGGCACGTACACCGCGCCCTCCCCGCCCAGCTCCAGCAGCCGGTCCAGCGCGGCCGGCCAGCACGCGGGCACCGCGTCCGGGCCCGCCTGGGGTTCGCCCGACTCCTCCACCAGGTCCCCGCAGAACACCACCCCGTCCGCCGCGCCCGGCACCAGCAGCGCCAGGTCCTGGCCGGTGTGCCCGGGGCCCGCGTTGACCAGCAGCACCTGCCGGCCGCCCAGGTCGAGCGTCCACTCCCCGCACACCTGGTGGTGCGGGTGCACCAGGACGTCCGCGGCCTCGCCCGCCTCGTCCGCGGCGACGCCGTGCCGCACGGCGTCCGCCCGCAGCGCGTCCCGCTCCCGCGCCAGCACCTCGCCCAGGCCCACGGCGCCGAACACCTGCGCGCCCGCGAACGCCGCGGCGCCCAGCACGTGGTCGAAGTGCGGGTGGCTCAGTGCGATGTGCGTCACGCGCCGCCCGCCCAGCAGCCCCTGCACCTGGGTCCGGATCGCGGCACCCTCCCGCAGCGTGGAACCCGCGTCGAACAACAGAGCGGAATGGTCCCCGGCGACCAGCCCGACCGTGGCGTCCCAACCGGGGAGCCGCCTGCGGCCCACACCGGCCGCGAGCCGCTCCCACCCGAACTCTTCCCAAGCGACGTCCATACCGCGACGCTAGCGGCAACGCCCGCGGCGGGCGCGCGGTGCGGCGGCCGGCTCCGCGCGCGCGGCGCCCACCACGCCGCCCTTGCCAGGCATCGACCCCGGCGCCGTACACTGACCGCGGGGATGATTGGCACTCGGGCATGGTGAGTGCCAGCAGACGTCAGCCGACCGGAGCCAGCTGGAGGTGCGCCGTGCTCAGCGAACGCAGACTCGAGGTGCTGCGCGCCATCGTCCAGGACTACGTCGGCACGGAGGAGCCCGTCGGTTCCAAGGCGCTCACCGAGCGCCACAACCTGGGCGTGTCTCCGGCCACCGTGCGCAACGACATGGCGGCGCTGGAGGAGGGCTTCATCGCCCAGCCCCACACCAGCGCCGGACGCATCCCCACGGACAAGGGCTACCGCCTCTTCGTCGACAAGCTCGCCGGGGTCAAGCCGCTGTCGTCACCGGAACGCCGGGCCATCCAGAACTTCCTGGAGGGCGCGGTCGACCTGGACGACGTCGTGGGGCGCACGGTACGGCTGCTCGCCCAGCTGACCCGCCAGGTCGCGGTCGTGCAGTACCCGTCGCTGACCCGGTCGACCGTGCGCCACGTCGAGCTGCTGTCACTGGCCCCGGCCCGGCTGATGCTCGTCCTGATCACGGACACCGGGCGGGTGGAGCAGCGCATGGTCGACTGCCCCGCCCCGTTCGGCGAGACGTCCGTCGCCGACCTGCGCGCCCGGCTGAACAGCCAGGTCGCCGGCCGGCGCTTCACCGACGTGCCGCAGCTGGTGCAGGACCTCCCGGAGTCCTTCGAGCCGGAGGACCGCGGGACCGTCTCCACGGTGCTCTCCACGCTGCTGGAGACCCTGGTGGAGGAGACCGAGGAGCGCCTGGTGATCGGCGGGACCGCCAACCTCACGCGCTTCGGGCACGACTTCCCGCTCACCATCCGGCCCGTGCTGGAGGCGCTGGAGGAGCAGGTCGTGCTCCTCAAGCTGCTCGGCGAGGCGACGGATCCGGCCATGACCGTGCGCATCGGTCACGAGAACGCCCACGAGGGGCTGAACTCCACGTCCGTCGTCGCGGTCGGCTACGGTTCGGGCGACGAGGCGGTCGCCAAACTCGGCGTGGTCGGACCGACCCGCATGGACTACCCCGGAACGATGGGAGCGGTACGCGCAGTGGCACGTTACGTCGGACAGATCCTGGCGGAGTCGTAAGTGGCCACGGACTACTACGCCGTGCTCGGCGTGCGCCGCGACGCGTCCCAGGACGAGATCAAGAAGGCGTTCCGCAGGCTCGCCCGCGAGCTGCACCCGGACGTCAACCCCGACCCCAAGACGCAGGAGCGCTTCAAGGAGATCAACGCCGCCTACGAGGTGCTGTCGGACCCGCAGAAGAAGCAGGTCTACGACCTCGGCGGCGACCCCCTGTCGTCCTCCGGCGGCCCCGGCGGGGGCGCCGGCTTCGGCGCGGGCGGCTTCGGCAACTTCTCCGACATCATGGACGCCTTCTTCGGCGCGGCGTCCCAGCGCGGCCCCCGGTCGCGCACCCGCCGCGGCCAGGACGCGATGATCCGCCTGGAGATCGAGCTCGACGAGGCGGCCTTCGGCACGACGAAGGACATCCAGGTCGACACGGCCGTCGTGTGCACCACCTGCTCCGGCGAGGGCGCCGCGCCGGGCACCTCCGCGCAGACCTGCGACATGTGCCGCGGCCGCGGCGAGGTGTCGCAGGTGACGCGGTCCTTCCTGGGCCAGGTCATGACCTCCCGCCCGTGCCCGCAGTGCCAGGGCTTCGGCACGGTCGTCCCGACGCCCTGCCCCGAGTGCGCGGGCGACGGCCGGGTGCGGTCCCGGCGGACGCTCACGGTCAAGATCCCGGCCGGCGTCGACAACGGCACCCGCATCCAGCTCGCCGGCGAGGGCGAGGTCGGCCCGGGCGGCGGCCCGGCGGGCGACCTGTACGTGGAGATCCACGAGCTGCCGCACCCGGTGTTCCAGCGGCGCGGCGACGACCTGCACTGCACGGTGACGATCCCGATGACGGCGGGGGCGCTCGGCACGAAGGTGCCGCTGGAGACGCTCGACGGCCTGGAGGAGGTCGACATCCGGCCGGGCACGCAGTCGGGCCAGTCGATCCCGCTGCACGGCCGCGGCGTGACGCACCTGCGCGGCGGCGGCCGCGGCGACCTGGTCGTCCACGTCGAGGTCCAGACGCCCACGAAGCTCGACGCGGAGCAGGAGCGCCTGCTGCGCGACCTGGCGAAGCTGCGCGGCGAGGAGCGGCCGACCGGCCAGTTCGCCCCGGGCCAGCAGGGATTGTTCTCGCGGCTGAAGGACGCGTTCAACGGGCGTTAGCGGGACCCGGGCGGCGCACCCGCCGGGAAACGCGGCGCCTCCGGAGCGGCCGCCCGCCGTGGAGCCGGCGGCCCCGGGCCCGCCCCGCGCCCGGGGCCCGGCCGGCTCCGGGGGCGTGACACCATGCGTGCATGCCCTCCGCGCTGACCGGTCTGTACCGCTACCCGATCGTGCAGGCCCCCATGGCCGGCGGCGCCTCCTGCCCGCGGCTCGCGGCCGCCGTGTCGGAGGCGGGCGGCCTCGGTTTCCTGGCGGCCGGGTACAAGACGGCCGACGGCATGTACCAGGAGGTCCAGCGGACCCGGGGCCTGACCGCCCGCCCCTTCGGAGTGAACCTGTTCACGCCGCAGTCCGGCCAGGCGGACCCCGCCGCCCTCGAGCTGTACCGCCAGCAGCTCGCCGGCGAGGCCGCCTGGTACGACACCCCGCTCGGCGACACCGACCCGGGCCGCGACGACGGCTACGACGCGAAGCTGGCGGTCCTGCTGGACGACCCCGTGCCGGTCGTGTCCTTCACCTTCGGCTGCCCCGCGGCCGACACGGTGGCGTCCCTCGCGCGCGTGGGGACCCGTACGGTCGTCACGGTCACCGGCGCCGACGAGGCGCGGGCGGCCGAGCACGCCGGTGCCGACGCCGTGTGCGTCCAGGGCGTCGAGGCCGGCGGCCACCAGGGCACCCACCGGGACGACCCGGAGACCGAGCGCTCCGGGACCGGGCTGCTGACGCTGATCACCCAGGTCCGCGAGGCCGTACGGCTGCCGCTCCTCGCCGCCGGCGGGCTGATGCGCGGCGGGCAGATCGCCGCCGTCCTCGCGGCGGGCGCGGAGGCCGCGCAGCTCGGCACCGCGTTCCTGGCGTGCCCCGAGTCCGGCGCCGACCCGCTGCACAAGCGGGCCCTGACGGACCCGCTGTTCACCCGCACCGAGCTGACCCGCGCCTTCTCGGGGCGCCCCGCCCGGAGCCTGGTCAACCGGTTCGTGCGGGAGCACGGGCCGTACGCCCCGGCCGCGTACCCCGAGGTGCACCACCTGACCAGCGGGCTGCGCAGGGCGGCCGCCGGGGCGAAGGACCCGCAGGGCATGGCCCTGTGGGCCGGGCAGGGGCACCGGCTGGCCCGGGAACTGCCCGCCGGGCGGCTCGTCGAAGTCCTCCGTTCCGAACTCCGGTCGGCCCTCGCGGCGCCGGCCCTGAGAGGTGCCCCATGACCGCCCCCGTCTTCGTCGTCGAACGAGTCCCCACCGGCCCCGAGCACGTCCTGGAGGGCCCCGAGGGCCGGCACGCGGTGTCCGTGCGACGGCTCGGCCCCGGCGAGGACGTGGTCCTCACCGACGGGCGGGGACGCTGGACCGGGGGCGTCGTCAGGGCCGCCGAGGGCAAGGACCGGCTCGTCGTCGCGGACCTGCACGGGATCCGGGAGGAACCGGAACCCGAGCCGCACATCACCGTCGTCCAGGCCCTTCCCAAGGGCGACCGCGGCGAACTCGCCGTCGAGACGATGACGGAGACCGGCGTCGACGCGATCGTGCCCTGGCAGGCCGCCCGCTGCATCACCCGGTGGCGCGGCGACCGGGGCACGAAGTCCCTGGCGAAGTGGCGGGCCACCGCCCGCGAGGCCGGCAAGCAGTCCCGCCGGGTCCGCTTCCCCGAGGTCGCCGCGGCCATGACCACCGAACAGGTCGCCGGGCTGCTGGCCCGGGCGGACTTCGCGGCCGTCCTGCACGAGGAGGGCGCCACGCCGCTCGCCACCGCGCCGCTCCCCGCGGCCGGCCGCATCGTGCTGGTCGTCGGCCCCGAGGGCGGGGTCGCGCCCGACGAGCTGGCCGCGTTCGCCGGGGCCGGGGCCGGGCCGTACCGGCTCGGGCGGAGCGTCCTGCGCACCTCCACGGCCGGCACGGCCGCGACCGCGCTCCTCCTCGGGCGCACCGGACGGTGGTCCTGAGGCGGGCGCCGGGCGGCGGTAGGGTACGGGCGTACCCGCCGTCCGATTCGAGGGAGGACCGCCGGCATGGCCGGAGAGCCGAGCAGCGACTGCCTGTTCTGCAAGATCGTGGCGGGTGAGGTGCCCGCGACCGTCGTCCGCGAGACGGAGACCACCCTCGCGTTCCGCGACATCAACCCCCAGGCGCCCGTCCACGTGCTGGTCATCCCCAAGGCGCACCACGCCGACGCCGCCGCGCTCGCCGCCGCCGCGCCGCAGGCCGCCGCCGACGTGCTGCGCGAGGCGGGCGAGGTCGCCGCGCAGGAGAGGACCGACGGGGCGGGCTACCGCATCGTCTTCAACACCGGCGGCGGAGCCGGCCAGACCGTCTTCCACGCCCACGCCCACGTCCTCGGCGGCCGCGGCCTCGAGTGGCCCCCCGGGTAGACCGCGTGTCCGTACGGGAGCTCGTCGTCCTGGGCACCGCCAGCCAGGTGCCCACCCGCCACCGCAACCACAACGGCTACCTGCTGCGCTGGGACGGCGAGGGCATCCTCTTCGACCCGGGCGAGGGCACCCAGCGCCAGATGCTGCGCGCCGGGGTCGCCGCGCACGACGTCGACCGGATCTGCGTCACGCACTTCCACGGCGACCACTCCCTCGGCCTGGCCGGGGTCATCCAGCGGATCAACCTCGACCAGGTCCCGCACCCTGTCACCGCCCACTACCCGGCGTCCGGGCAGCGGTTCTTCGAGCGGCTGCGGTACGCCACCGCCTACCGCGAGCGCGCCTCCCTGGTGGAGGCCCCCGTCGCCGCCGACGGGCCCGTGGCCGAGACCCCCGGCTACACGCTGGAGGCGCGCCGCCTGTCCCACCCGGTCGAGTCGTTCGGCTACCGGCTGACGGAGCCGGACGGGCGCCGCATGCTGCCCGAGCGGCTCGCCGCGCACGGCGTCCGGGGCCCCGACGTGGGCCTCCTCCAGCGGGAGGGGACCCTGCGCGGGGTCCGGCTGGAGGACGTCAGCGAGGTGCGGCCCGGCCAGCGTTTCGCCTTCGTCATGGACACCCGCCTGTGCGACGGCGTCCACGCGCTCGCCGAGGGCTGCGACCTGCTCGTCATCGAGTCGACGTTCCTCGACGAGGACACCGCCCTCGCCGTCGAGCACGGCCACCTCACCGCCGGGCAGGCCGCCGCGGCCGCCCGCGACGCGGGCGTCCGGCACCTCGTCCTCACCCACTTCTCGCAGCGCTACGGCGACCCGTCCGCGTTCGAGCGGCAGGCCCGCGCGGCCGGGTTCGACGGCGAGCTGACCATCGCCCGGGACCTGGTGCGGGTCCCCCTCCCCAAGCGCCCCTAGCGCTCCGCCCGGAACGCCCCGGCGCCGTCGCCCGGCCCCGCCGGCCCGCGGTGGTCACCACCGGTCCACCCGCCGGTCCGCCGGGGGCCGCGGAAAAGCCCTCCGGGTCGCGAGCGGCACGCCGTACCCTGGGAGACCAGAGGTTGTCGAGCCGCGAGAACCCTGCAACAGGAGGTATGCGCAGGCCACAGAGCCGGCCCATGACTCACACACCGACAGACCAGGTACGAGCCCATTTCACCGTACCCGCCAAGCACCCGATGGTGACCGTGCTCGGCTCGGGCGACGCCCTGCTCCGCGTGATCGAGCGGGCGTTCCCCCGCGCCGACATCCACGTGCGCGGAAACGAGATCAGCGCGGTGGGCGAGGCCGCCGAGGTGGCCCTCATCCAGCGGCTGTTCGACGAGATGATGCTGGTGCTGCGCACGGGACAGCCCATGACGGAGGACGCGGTGGAACGCTCGATCGCCATGCTCAGGGAAGAGACCGGGGGAGCGGCCGCCGAGACGCCGTCCGAGGTCCTCACCCAGAACATCCTCTCCAGCCGTGGCCGCACCATCCGCCCCAAGACGCTCAACCAGAAGCGGTACGTCGACGCGATCGACAAGCACACGATCGTCTTCGGCATCGGCCCGGCCGGTACCGGCAAGACCTACCTCGCCATGGCGAAGGCGGTCCAGGCCCTGCAGTCCAAGCAGGTCAACCGGATCATCCTGACCCGGCCCGCCGTCGAGGCGGGCGAGCGGCTCGGCTTCCTGCCGGGCACGCTCTACGAGAAGATCGACCCGTACCTGCGGCCGCTGTACGACGCGCTGCACGACATGCTCGACCCCGACTCGATCCCGCGCCTGATGGCGGCCGGCACGATCGAGGTCGCGCCGCTGGCGTACATGCGCGGCCGGACCCTCAACGACGCGTTCATCATCCTCGACGAGGCGCAGAACACGAACCCCGAGCAGATGAAGATGTTCCTGACCCGGCTGGGCTTCGACTCGAAGATCGTCATCACCGGCGACGTGACCCAGGTCGACCTGCCGAACGGCACCAAGAGCGGCCTGCGGCAGGTCCAGGACATCCTCGACGGGGTCCAGGACGTCCACTTCTCCCGCCTCACCTCGCACGACGTCGTACGGCACAAGCTGGTCGGCCGTATCGTCGACGCGTACGAGAAGTACGACACCCGCAACGGGCGCTGACAATTCAGAGCGAGAGACCGAACAGCCACATGTCGATCGACGTCAACAACGAGTCCGGCACCGAGGTCGACGAGCAGGCGATCCTCGACGTCGCCCGCTACGCGCTCGCGCGGATGCGGATCCACCCCCTGTCCGAGCTGTCGGTGATCGTCGTGGACGCCGGGGCGATGGAGCAGCTGCACCTGCAGTGGATGGACCTGCCGGGCCCGACGGATGTCATGTCCTTCCCCATGGACGAGCTGCGCCCGCCCTCGAAGGACGACGAGGAGCCCCCGCAGGGGCTCCTCGGCGACATCGTGCTCTGCCCCGAGGTCGCCGAGCGGCAGGGCCGCGAGGCGCCCACGGCGCACTCCATGGACGAGGAGCTCCAGCTGCTCACCGTCCACGGGGTGCTCCACCTCCTCGGCTACGACCACGAGGAGCCCGACGAGAGGGCCGAGATGTTCGGGCTCCAGGCGGCGATCGTCGACGGCTGGCGGGCGGAGAAGGGCCTGACCGGCCCCTCCCCGGCGCCGACCGTCTCATGACCGGCCGACTCGTCCTGGGCGTGGTCGCGCTGGTCGTCGTCGCGTGGCTCGCCGCCTGCGCGGAGGCGGGCCTCACGCGCGTCTCCGGCTTCCGGGCCGCCGAGGCGGTGCGGTCCGGGCGGCGCGGCGCGGCCAAGCTCGCCCAGGTCGCCTCCGACCCCACCCGGTACCTGAACGTGGCGCTGCTCGTCCGGGTGGCCTGCGAGACGGCGGCCGGCGCGCTCGTCACCTACGCCTGCCTGGAGGAGTTCTCCGGGACGTGGAGCGCGCTGGCCGCGGCGATCGGCGTGATGGTGCTCGTCTCGTACGTCGCCGTCGGCGTCTCGCCGCGGACGATCGGCCGCCAGCACCCGCTGAACACCGCGACGGCCGCCGCGTACGTGCTGCTGCCGCTGGCCCGCGTCATGGGGCCGGTCCCGCAGCTGCTGATCCTCATCGGCAACGCGCTCACCCCCGGCAAGGGCTTCCGCAAGGGGCCGTTCGCGTCCGAGGCGGAGCTGCGGGCCATGGTCGACCTGGCGGAGCGGGAGTCCCTCATCGAGGACGAGGAGCGCCGCATGGTGCACTCGGTCTTCGAACTGGGCGACACGCTGGTCCGCGAGGTGATGGTGCCGCGCACGGACCTGGTGTCGATCGAGCGGTACAAGACCGTCCGGCAGGCCCTCACCCTCGCGCTGCGCTCGGGCTTCTCGCGCATCCCGGTCACCGGGGAGAGCGAGGACGACGTGGTCGGCATCGTCTACCTGAAGGACCTGGTCCGCAAGACCCACATCAACCGGGAGGCGGAGGCCGACCTGGTGTCCACGGCGATGCGGGCGGCGGTGTTCGTCCCCGACACCAAGAACGCCGGCGACCTGCTGCGCGAGATGCAGCGGGAGCGCAACCACTGCGCGGTGGTCATCGACGAGTACGGCGGCACGGCCGGGATCGTCACCATCGAGGACATCCTGGAGGAGATCGTCGGCGAGATCACCGACGAGTACGACCGGGAGCTGCCGCCGGTCGAGGAGCTCGGCGACGGCCGCTACCGGGTGACGGCCCGCCTCGACATCGGGGACCTCGGCGAGCTGTTCGGGCTCGACTCGTACGACGACGAGGACGTGGAGACGGTCGGCGGGCTGCTGGCCAAGGCGCTCGGCCGCGTCCCGATCGCCGGCGCGACGGCCGTGGTCGACCTGCCCGACGGACGGGCGCTGCGGCTGACCGCCGAGTCCCCGGCGGGCCGCCGCAACAGGATCGTGACCGTGCTGGCGGAGCCGGTGCCGCCGGAGCCGGAGGACGAGGCCGCGTGACCCCCGGGTGGCCGGGGCTCCCGCGCCCCGGCCGCCAGCCGGTGCCGGGCGGCCGCTTCCGGACCGCCCGCGGTCCTACCGGCCGCCGGCCGGAGGCGGTGGCGTATCCTCGCTGCGGCCCGCGAGGGCGGGGAGGGGGAACGCTGGCTCCCCGAGACGACCACAGCGATTGGGAGCACACCTCCATGCGTATCCGCACGCGCCGCGGCACCGCCGTGGCACTCACCGCGTCCGCCCTCCTCCTGACCGCCGCGTGCGCAGGCCCGTCCGACGGGGAAGGCGACGGCGGCGACCCGGACGGCGGACGGAAGCCGGCGGCCGCCCCGCTCACCGGGGCCCAGATGAAGGCCGGCCTCCTGGAGACCGGCGACCTGCCGGCCGGCTGGAAAGTCGGGCCCACCATGCCCGCGGAGGGCCGGCCGAAGGCGGAGAAGCCCGAGTGCCAGCCGCTGGCGGCGCTGATGTCCGCCGACGTGGAGGGCACCACGAAGGGCGGCGAGCGCGATTTCCGCGGGCCGGGCGACAGCGTCCTGGCCCAGCTGGTCCTCACGTACCCCGACGCGGCCGGTGCGGCGGCGTTCGTGAAGGGGCTCGACGGCGCCATCGGCAGGTGCGCCTCCTTCACGACCGTCCAGGACGGCCGGAGGATATCGGTCGCCGCGGAGGAGCTGACCGCTCCGAAGGTCGGCGAGGAGGCCTTCGCCGTACGGCTCACGATGGACATCCCGCAGCTCGGCATGGAGCTGAAGACCGACGTGCTGGTCGCCCGCCAGGGCGCCGGGATCACCCGCCTCGGATACCTGCCCGGCGCCGAGCCGGACCCCGCCGCCTTCGACGACCTGGCCGCGCGCGGTGGCGAGAAGTTCGCCAGGGCCGCGCGGAGCTGAGGCCCCCGGCGCACGGGCGGCCGGTGCGTCCCCGGCCGCCCCGCCTATCCTCGGGGCATGACGCAGATCACCGAACCCGCCCCCGAGGACCGCAAGATCATCACGTTGGCGCGCAGCGCCCGTGCGCGCAACGGCGTGCCCGAGGGCGCGGCGGTGCGCGACGGGACGGGCCGCACGTACGTCGCCGGGACGGTCGCGCTCGACTCGCTCCGGCTGAGCGCGCTGCAGACGGCCGTGGCGATGGCCGTGGCCAGCGGGGCGGAGTCCCTGGAGGCGGCGGCCGTCGTCTCCGAGGCGGAGACGGTCCCCGAAGCCGACCGCGCCGCCGTCCGCGACCTGGGCGGCCCCGCCACCCCGATCCTCCTCGCCGGTCCCGACGCGGAGGTGCGCGCCCGGGTGACGGCGGGCTGAGCGCGGACCGGGCCCGTACGCGGCGGACCGGCGCGGGCCGGAACCGGGCGGTACGTGGCCCGGGCCGGGATCGGGGAGAATGGCCCCCATGAGTGTTCGTACACCAGAGACCGAAGCGACCCACCGCGCGGGCTTCGCCTGCTTCGTCGGCCGCCCCAACGCCGGCAAGTCCACCCTCACGAACGCTCTGGTCGGTCAGAAGGTGGCCATCACCTCCAACCGCCCCCAGACCACCCGGCACACCGTGCGCGGCATCGTGCACCGGCCCGACGCCCAGCTCGTGCTGGTGGACACCCCGGGCCTGCACAAGCCGCGCACCCTCCTCGGCGAGCGGCTCAACGACATCGTCCGCACGACGTGGGCGGAGGTCGACGTGATCGGCTTCTGCCTGCCCGCCGACCAGAAGGTCGGCCCCGGCGACCGGTTCATCGCCAAGGAGCTGGCGGGGATCGGGAAGACCCCGAAGGTCGCGATCGTCACCAAGACCGACCTCGTCGACTCCAGGGCGCTCGCAGAGCAGCTCGTCGCCGTCGCCCGGCTCGGCGAGGAGCTGGGCATCGAGTGGGCGGAGATCGTCCCGGTGTCGGCCGTCGGCGGCGAGCAGGTCCGGCTCCTCGCCGACCTGCTCGTCCCGCTGCTGCCCGAGGGCCCGGCGCTCTACCCGGAGGGCGACCTCACCGACGAGCCCGAGCAGGTCATGGTCGCCGAGCTGATCCGGGAGGCCGCGCTGGAAGGCGTACGGGACGAGCTGCCGCACTCCATCGCGGTGGTCGTCGAGGAGATGCTGCCCCGTGAGGACCGCCCCGCCGACAAGCCCCTGCTGGACATCCACGCCAACGTCTACATCGAGCGCCCCAGCCAGAAGGGCATCGTCATCGGCCCCAAGGGCAAGCGCCTGAAGGAGGTCGGCATCAAGTCCCGCAAGCACATCGAGGCGCTGCTGGGCACCCCGGTCTTCCTCGACCTGCACGTCAAGGTCGCCAAGGACTGGCAGCGCGACCCCAGGCAGCTGCGGAAGCTCGGGTTCTGACCCGCGCCGGGGGGGAGGGCGCGCGTCAGGCGCCCTCCCGCAGCACCCGGGAGACCAGCTCGCGCTGCGCCCGGGTCAGGTGCGGCTCCGCACAGCGGACCGTGCGGCCGTCGACCGTGATCTCGTAGCCGAAGCCGTCCGGCACCCCGGGCCCGCCCCGCGCCGTGCCCCGCGCGGCGGCCTCCTCCAGCACCGCCCCGGCCAGGGCCCGCCAGACGTCCGCGTCGGGCCGGTCGGCGGTGTCCACCTCCGCCCGGCGCTCGATGCCCGCGAAACCGCCCGTACGCCGCACCTCGATACGCATGACCCCCGCCTACCCCCTGGTGGGCACTCCCACCGTCGACCACGCCTTGAGCACCGCCTCGACCTCCGCGCCGCCGTCGCCGAACCGCTCGCGCGCCGCCGCCACCGTCAGCCGGGCGAACGCCGCGAAGTCGGCCGTCTCCTTGAGCTTGCCGCCCGTCAGCACGTCGTACCAGATCCGCCCCGCCCGCTCCCAGGCGTGCCCGCCCAGCGCCGTGGCCGTCAGGTAGAAGGCGTGGTTGGGGATGCCCGAGTTGATGTGCACCCCGCCGTTGTCGGCGGCCGTGTCGACGTAGTCCTCCATCTTCGCGGGCTGCGGGTCCTTGCCGAGGATCTCGTCGTCGTAGGCCGTGCCGGGGGCCTTCATGGAGCGCAGCGCCACGCCCCGCACCCGGTCCGTCAGCAGGCCCGCACCGATCAGCCAGTCGGCCTCCTCGGCGGTCTGGCCCAGCGCGTACTGCTTGACCAGCGACCCGAACACGTCCGACACGGACTCGTTCAGCGCGCCGGGCTGGCTGAAGTAGGCGAGGTTCGCGGTGTACTGCGTGACGCCGTGGGCCAGCTCGTGGCCGATCACGTCGACCGGGAGGGTGAAGTCCTTGAAGATCTCCCCGTCCCCGTCGCCGAAGACCATCCGCTCGCCGTTCCAGAAGGCGTTGCCGTAGTCCCGGTCGTAGTGCACCGTCGCGTCCAGCGGCAGTCCGGCGCCGTCGATGGAGTCCCGCCCGTAGGCGTTCAGGAACAGCTCGAACGTCGTGCCGAGACCGGCGTAGGCGCGGTTGACGGTCGCGTCCCCGGTGGGCCCGTCGCCCTCGCCCCGGACCTTCCTGCCGGGCAGGCGGGTGCGGTGCTCGGCGTCGAAGACCGTGCGGCGCGGCTCGCCCGAGGGCGCCGGCGCGCCGCGCGGGGCGGGGCGGACGCCGGTGACCGTGGTGAGGCGGCGGGCCGTGCGGTTCGCCTCGTCGGTGACGAGGGTGCGGCGGGCGGCCTCGGCGACGGCGGGGTCGCCGGAGCGGGCCAGTCTGTCCAGGAGGTGGGGCGGGACGATCGTGCAGAGGACCCGGGAGGGGGAGGAGTGCGCAGTCATGTGTGGCAATGTGGCACTCGGTCATTCTCATGTCACTGGCGGTGAGGGAGAATTGACGAAAAGGAGTGACAGTTCACGCTCCGATGGTTATCGTCCGGGAATCCCGCATACTGGAACGGCGCCCCGGTCTCCGCGACCCTGGGCTACGCTGCTGCACATCATGCGTTTCGGGCTGCTTCTCCTTAGCCGCCGCGGTGAGGGCCCGCAGTCGTAGGCCGACCCCCTCCCCGCGGAGTCTGGTGCTGCTTCGACCCGTCGGCCGTCCTCCCACCGGACCCGAGGAGCCCCACGCGATGCCCCAGCCCGCAGCCCAGCCCGTCGGCCGCCCCACGCCGGTCACCAACGCGACGCACGCCCAGAAGCCGTCCGGGATGCCCATCCACAGGTACGGCGCGTACGAGGCCGTCGACCTGCCCGACCGCACCTGGCCCGACCGGCGGATCACCAGGGCGCCGCGCTGGCTGTCGACCGACCTGCGCGACGGCAACCAGGCGCTGATCGACCCGATGTCCCCCGCCCGCAAGCGGGCCATGTTCGACCTGCTCGTACGCATGGGCTACAAGGAGATCGAGGTCGGCTTCCCGTCCTCCGGCGAGACCGACTTCGCGTTCGTCCGGTCGATCATCGAGGAGGGGGCGATCCCCGAGGACGTGACGATCTCCGTGCTGACCCAGGCCCGCGAGGACCTGATCGAGCGGACGGTGGAGTCCCTGCGCGGCGCCCACCGGGCGACCGTGCACCTGTACAACGCCACCGCGCCGGTCTTCCGCAGGGTCGTCTTCCGCGGCTCCAGGGACGACGTCAGGCGGATCGCCGTGGACGGCACGCGCCTGGTGATGGGGTACGCCGACAAGATCCTCGGTGACGAGACGGTCTTCGGCTACCAGTACAGCCCGGAGATCTTCACCGACACCGAGCTGGACTTCGCCCTGGAGGTCTGCGAGGGCGTCATGGACGTCTGGCAGCCCGAGGAGGGCCGCGAGATCATCCTCAACCTGCCGGCGACCGTGGAGCGCTCGACCCCCTCCACGCACGCGGACCGGTTCGAGTGGATGTCCCGCAACCTCTCCCGCCGCGCGTTCGTCTGCCTCTCCGCGCACCCGCACAACGACCGCGGCACGGCCGTCGCGGCGGCCGAACTGGCCGTCATGGCCGGCGCCGACCGCGTCGAGGGCTGCCTGTTCGGGCAGGGCGAGCGCACCGGCAACGTCGACCTGGTCACCCTGGGCATGAACCTGTTCAGCCAGGGCGTCGACCCGCAGATCGACTTCTCGCAGATCGACGAGATCCGCCGGACCTCCGAGTACTGCAACCAGATGGAGGTCCACCCGCGCCACCCCTACGCGGGGGACCTCGTGTACACCGCCTTCTCCGGCTCCCACCAGGACGCCATCAAGAAGGGTTTCGACGCGATGGAGGCCGACGCCGCGGCCGTGGGCAGGAGCGTCGACGAGGTCGAGTGGGCCGTCCCGTACCTGCCGATCGACCCCAAGGACGTCGGCCGGTCCTACGAGGCGGTCATCCGGGTCAACTCGCAGTCCGGCAAGGGCGGCATCGCGTACGTCCTGAAGAACGACCACAAGCTGGACCTGCCGCGCCGGATGCAGATCGAGTTCTCGAAGATCATCCAGGCGAAGACCGACGCCGAGGGCGGCGAGGTCACCCCGGCCGACATCTGGGCCGTCTTCCGGGACGAGTACCTGCCCGACCCGCAGAACCCGTGGGGCCGCATCCGGCTGCGGTCCGGGCAGACCACCACCGACCAGGACGGCACGGACACCCTGACCGTCGAGGCCGTCGTCGACGGCGCCGACACGGTGCTGACCGGCTCCGGCAACGGCCCGATCTCCGCGTTCTTCGACGCGCTGAGCGCCGTCGGGGTCGACGCCCGACTGCTGGACTACCAGGAGCACACGATGAGCGAGGGCGCCTCGGCCCAGGCCGCCTCGTACATCGAATGCGCCATCGACGGCAAGGTGCTGTGGGGCGTCGGCATCGACGCCAACACCACCCGCGCCTCGCTGAAGGCGGTCGTCTCGGCCGTCAACCGCTCCGCGCGCTGACACCGCCCCGCCGCGCGCCCGCCCGGCCGCCCCGCCCCCGGACGGGCGCGGACCTGGTCGGGGAGCCGTCCGCGCCCGCCCTCCCGGGCGCCCGCCCGGGGAGGGCGGGGCCCGTTCCGGGGCCCGTGCACGCCCCCGTCCCGGGGGCGGCGCCGTGGGCGGGGTTCGGCCATGTCCGCGACGTTCTCACGACGGGGTACTGACGCCACATCACCGATGTGGCTAACATCACGTCCACGTCGGCGAGACGGCCGAGGCCCCAGGAGGTGCGACGTGCTGCCAGCGCGGGAAACACACGGATCGAACGGCCGGAAAGTCCGCATCTGTTCCGTTCGCACCTCGTGGCACACCGTCGGCGACGGCGAGTTCTTCTGCCCCGGCTGCGGCGGCGACCGCAACTACCGGCGTCGCACGGGCCGCCGCCGCCTCGCCGTCCTCGGCGTCCCGGTGCTGCCGCGCGGACTGGCGGGACCGGTCGTCGAGTGCGCCGCCTGCCACGACCGGTTCGGCACGGAGGTGCTGGACCACCCCACGACGGCCCGGCTCTCGGCGATGCTCCGCGACGCCGTGCACACGGTGGCCCTCGCCGTCCTGGCCGCCGGCGGCACGTCGTCGCACACGGTCGTGCGGACCGCGGTGCGCGCCGTACGGGACGCCGGGTACGACGACTGCACGGCCGACGGCCTCACCGGTCTCGTCGAGGCGCTCACCGCGGACACCGGCCGCTACCTCGCGGACGCCGGGGGACCCTACGGGGCCGCCCTCGCCGTCGAACTGCACGAGGCGCTGGAACCGCTCGCCCCCCACCTGGCGGCCGCCGGACGGGAGTCGGTCCTCCTCCAGGGCGCCCGCATCGCCCTGGCGGACGGTGCGTACACCCAGGCCGAGCGGGACGTGCTCGCCACCGTGGGCAACGCCCTGCTCCTCCGGCCCGGCGACACGGCCCGGCTCATGGAGGCGGCGCGCGCCCCGTTCTGAGCGCCCCACCGCGGCGGGGCGCCGGAACGGGGCGCGCGCCGCCGCCCCGGGCGCCTCCCGGCGGCCCGCCTCAGACCTCGACGCCGCTCGCCCGCAGCATCTCCTCGCGCTCCACGATCTTCACGCGCTCACGGCCCTCGGCCTCGCCGCGCGCCCGCTCGGCCGCGTCCAGCCGGTACCAGCCGTCCCACGTCGTGTACGCGACGCCCCTGTCCTCCAGGAACTCCACCACGGCGTCCTCGCCCGGCGCGTCCGGCGTGTGCAGCCGGCCCTCGCGGTGGTCCTCCAGCAGGTTCGCGACGGTCTCGTTGGCGTCGCCCTTGGTGTGGCCGATCAGGCCGATCGGGCCGCGCCGGATCCAGCCGGTCACATAGGTGGAGGCGACGTGCTCGCCGCCCTCCACCACCCGGCCGCCCTCGTTCGGGACGGTGCCGGAGGCGGCGTCCCACGGCAGCTTGGGCAGCTCCTCGGAGAGGTAGCCCACCGCGCGGTACACGGCCTGGACGTCCCAGGTGGTGAACTCGCCGGTGCCCCGCACGTTGCCGGTGCCGTCCAGCTCGGTGCGCTCGGTGCGCAGGCCGACGACCGCGCCGTCCTCGCCGAGGATCTCGGCGGGTGACTCGAAGAAGTGCAGGAACAGCTTGTGCGGCCGGTCGCCGACGTCCCGTATCGCCCAGTTCTCCAGGGTCTTGGCCACCATGTCGACCTGCTTGTTGGAGCGCCGCGCGTCGACGGAGCCCCGGTCGTAGTCGATGTCCCCGGGGTCGACGACGACCTCGATGCTGGGGGAGTGGTCCAGCTCGCGCAGCTCCATGGGGCTGAACTTCGCCTGGGCCGGGCCGCGGCGGCCGAAGACGTGGACCTCCCGCGCCCGGTTGGCCTTCAGGCCCTCGTGGACGTTGGGCGGGATCTCGGTCGGCAGCAGCTCGTCGGCGGTCTTGGCGAGGATGCGCGCCACGTCCAGGGCGACGTTGCCGACGCCCAGCACCGCGACCTTCTCGGCCTCCAGGGGCCAGGCGCGCGGCGCGTCGGGGTGGCCGTCGTACCAGGAGACGAACTCGGCGGCGCCGTGGGACCCCTCCAGGTCGACGCCGGGGACGTTCAGCTCCCGGTCCGCCTCGGCCCCCGTGGAGAAGACCACCGCGTCGTAGAAGGCGCGCAGGTCGTCCAGGGTGATGTCGGACGGGTAGGAGACGTTCCCGAAGAGGCGGACCTGCGGCTTGTCCAGGACCTGGTGGAGCGCCGTGACGATGCCCTTGATCCGGGGGTGGTCGGGGGCGACGCCGTACCGGATGAGGCCGAACGGCGCCGGCATCCGCTCGAACAGGTCGATGGAGACGCCCGGGTCGCCGGCGGCCTCGGACTTCAGCAGCGCGTCGGCGGCGTAGATGCCGGCCGGGCCGGCGCCGACGACGGCGACCCGCAGGGGGCGGGGCATGGCAGGTTCCCTTCGACGGTCGGTGCTTCTCACCCACCGGCCTCACGAGCGACGGGGTGGAGCGGTACCCGCTCCGGAGCTATGGTCACATAAGGAAGGCTTAAGTGATCTCGAAGCAGGACTTGGAGTCTACGGCCCGCCAGGGCCGTGACGACCACCTTATGGGGGCCTTCGCGGCACTCCGCGCCGGGGGTCCGCCGGCGGGCGCGGGGAGCGGCCGGGCGCCCCGCCCCGTACGGGACAATGGGGCCATGAGCCTGTTCCGGGATGACGGCGTCGTGCTGCGCACGCAGAAGCTGGGCGAGGCCGACCGGATCATCACCTTCCTCACCCGCGGCCACGGACGCGTGCGGGCCGTCGCGCGCGGGGTGCGCCGCACCAAGTCGAAGTTCGGCGCCCGGCTGGAGCCCTTCTCGCACGTGGACGTCCAGTTCTTCGCCCGCGGCTCCGAACTCGTCGGGCGAGGGCTGCCGCTGTGCACGCAGACCGAGACCATCGCCCCGTACGGGGGCGGCATCGTCACCGACTACGCCCGCTACACGGCCGGCACGGCCATGCTGGAGACCGCCGAGCGGTTCACCGACCACGAGGGCGAGCCCGCGGTCCAGCAGTACCTGCTGCTCGTCGGCGCCCTGCGCACCCTCGCGCGCGGCGAGCACGCCCCGCACCTGGTCCTCGACGCCTTCCTGCTGCGCTCGCTCGCCGTCAACGGCTACGCGCCCTCCTTCGAGGACTGCGCCCGCTGCGGGATCCACGGGCCGAACCGGTTCTTCTCGGTCGCGGCGGGCGGCGTGGTCTGCGGCGACTGCCGGGTGCCCGGCAGCGTCGTACCCTCGGCGGAGGCGGTCGGCCTGCTCGGCGCGCTGCTGACCGGCGACTGGGAGACGGCGGACGCGTGCGAACCGCGCCACGTCAGGGAGGGGAGCGGACTGGTCTCCGCCTACCTGCACTGGCACCTGGAGCGCGGACTGCGCTCGCTCCGCTACGTGGAGAAGTAGAGAACTAGGAGATGTGAGCCGCATGGCCATGGCACGACGCGGAATCCTCGGGCGCTCCAAGCGGCAGTACAAGGACCCCGATCCGCACCCGTCCGGCGCGCGCCCGCCGCGGATCCCCGGCGAGATGGTGCCCGGGCACGTGGCGATCGTCATGGACGGCAACGGCCGCTGGGCCAAGGACCGCGGCCTGCCCCGCACCGAGGGCCACAAGGTGGGCGCCGAGCGCGTCCTCGACGTGCTGCAGGGCGGGCTGGAAATGGGCGTCGGCAGCATCTCCCTGTACGCCTTCTCCACCGAGAACTGGCGGCGCTCCCCCGAGGAGGTGCGCTTCCTGATGAACTTCAACCGGGACTTCATCCGCAAGACCCGCGACCGCCTCGACGAACTCGGCATCCGCGTCCGCTGGGTCGGCCGGATGCCCAAGCTGTGGAAGTCGGTCGCCCGGGAACTCCAGGTCGCCCAGGAGCAGACCAGGGACAACGACCGCCTCACGCTGTACTTCTGCATGAACTACGGCGGGCGCGCCGAGATCGCCGACGCGGCGCAGGCCCTCGCACAGGACGTGCGGGCCGGCCGGCTGGACCCCTCGAAGGTCACCGAGAAGACCTTCGCGAAGTACCTGTACTACCCGGACATGCCGGACGTGGACCTGTTCCTCCGGCCCAGCGGCGAGCAGCGGACCTCCAACTACCTGCTCTGGCAGAGCGCGTACGCCGAGATGGTCTTCCAGGACGTACTCTGGCCCGATTTCGACCGCCGGGACCTGTGGCGGGCCTGCCTGGAGTACGCCCAGCGCGACCGCCGCTTCGGCGGCGCCGTGCCGAACGAGCAGCTCCTCGCGATGGAGGCGGCGATACGGGGCGACGAGGCCCCCGGCGCCGCCGGCTGATTCCGGACGGCCCCGTGCGCGCGGGGAGGGCGCGGCCCCTTCGGGACGCCGCGCCCTCCCCGCCCGCGGTCGGCGCCGGTCAGTCCCGGGACGCCGCCGCGCAGTCCGCGCACGTGCCGAAGATCTCGACCGTGTGCGCCACGTTCACGAAGCCGTGCTCGGAGGCGACGGACTCGGCCCACTCCTCGACGGCCGGGCCCTCCACCTCGACGGCCTTGCCGCAGCCGCGGCACACCAGGTGGTGGTGGTGCTCGCCCGTCGAGCAGCGGCGGTAGACGGCCTCCCCGTCGCTGGTGCGCAGAACGTCGACCTCGCCCGCGTCGGCGAGGGACTGCAGGGTGCGGTAGACCGTGGTGAGGCCCACGGAGTCCCCGCGGTGCTTGAGCATGTCGTGCAGCTCCTGCGCGCTGCGGAACTCGTCCACCTCGTCCAGCGCCGCCGCGACGGCGGCGCGCTGCCGGGTCGACCGCGCGCGTACGCCGGATCCTGCCGTCGCCACAGGTGCCTCCTTGCCCTCGGCCCGCTCACTGGTACGCCTTGTGCGTCCGCTCACGTCCGGCCATTCTGCCAGGCTCCGCACCGGGGCCCCGCGGCCGCGGGGCCGCCGACCGCGGTTTTCAGACCCTGACGTCGTCCGCCGTCCCCGGGGAGGGCCGCGCGCCCTCGCCGTGCCCCTCCGCCGCGGCCTCCGCCGCCCGGGCGCGGCGCCGGGCCAGCGGCGCGGCCAGCGCGGCGAGCACCGCGAACACGGCGATGGCCAGCAGCACGATCGTCGCGCCGGGCGGGACGTCCTGGTAGTACGTGGTGACGGTACCGGCCAGCGTCACCCCCGTACCGATGAGCACCGCCCCCGCGAGCGTGGCGCGGAAGCTCCGCGTCAGCTGCTGCGCCGCCGCCACCGGCACCACCATCAGGGCGCTGACCAGCAGCAGCCCGACGACGCGCATGGCGACGGTCACGGTCACCGCGGCCGTCACGGCGACGAGCAGGTTCAGCGCCCGCACCGGCAGGCCGGTCACCCGCGCGAACTCCTCGTCCTGGCTGACGGCGAACAGCTGGCGGCGCAGCCCCAGCGTGACCGCCAGCACGAACGCCGCGAGCACGCAGATCGCGGTCACGTCCTCCTCGGACACCGTCGCCAGCGAGCCGAACAGGTAGCCGACCAGGTTCGCGTTGGAGCCGTCGGAGGAGAGGCCGGTCAGCAGCACGCCGCCGGCCATGCCGCCGTAGAAGAGGAGGGCGAGCGCGATGTCGCCGCGCGTGCGCCCGTACATGCGGATCAGCTCCATCAGGACGGCGCCGGCGACCGAGACGAGCCCGGCGACCCACACGGGGTCGGCCGACACCAGGAAGCCGAGGCCGACGCCGGTCATGGCGACGTGGCCGATACCGTCGCCCATCAGGGCCTGCCGCCGCTGCACCAGGTGGATGCCGACGGCGGGCGCGGTGACGCCGACCAGGACGGCGGCGAGGAGCGCCCGCTGCATGAACGCGTGGTCGAGGAATTCCATGGTCAGGTCAGCAGTCCCAGGCGGAGCGGCTCGTCGGCCGCGTGCGGGTGTACGTGGTCGTGGCCGGGCAGGGCGTGCTGGCCGACGGCCCGCGGGGGCGGCCCGTCGTGGACGACGCACCCGTCGCGCAGGACGACCGCGCGGTCGATCAGCGGCTCCAGCGGACCCAGTTCGTGCAGGACGAGAAGCACGGTCGCACCGTCGGCGACCTGCTCACGCAGGATCGAGGCGAGCACCTCCTGGCTGGCCAGGTCGACGCCCGCCATCGGCTCGTCCATGATCAGCAACTCCGGCTCGGAGGCGAGGGCCCGGGCTATCAGCACCCGCTGGTGCTGGCCGCCGGAGAGCGCCCACACCGAGTCCCCCGCCCGGTCGGCGAGCCCGACCAGTTCGACGGCCCGGTCCACGGCCGCGCGGTCCGCCCGGGACGGCCGGCGCAGCCCCGTCCGCGAGAGCCGCCCGGACGACACGACCTCGCGGACCGTCGCCGGGACGCCGCTGGCGGCGGTGGTGCGCTGCGGTACGTAACCGACCCGCGCCCAGTCGCGGAAGCGCCGCAGTTCGGTGCCGAACAGGGAGACCGTGCCCCCGGTGAGCGGAACCCGGCCCACGATGGAGCGGACGGCGGTGGACTTGCCGGATCCGTTGGCGCCGAGCAGGGCGACGACCTCACCGCGCTGGACGGTGAAGCCGATCCCGCGCAGCACGGTGCGGGAGCCCAGCGTGGCCGTGGCCGCCCGGACGGAGATGACGGGGTCGGTGCTCACCGGGCCTCCAGTGGGTGTGCGGGAAGGGCGGGAGGGGTCACTTCGCGCCGAGGGCCTTTCGCAGGGCCGCCAGGTTGGCCTCCATGACCTCGAAGTAGTCGGCGCCCTTGGAACGCTCGGTGATCCCCTCCAGCGGGTCCAGGACGTCGGTCCTCAGCCCGGTGTCCTTCGCGAGGGTCCTGGCGGTCCGGTCGCTGGCGAGGGTCTCGAAGAAGACGGTGGTGACCTTCTCCTTCTTCGCGATGCCCTGGAGCTCCTTGACGCGGGCGGGGCTGGGGTCGGACTCGGGGTCGACGCCGGAGACGCCCTCCTGGTCCAGGCCGTACCGCTCGGCGAGGTAGCCGAACGCCGAGTGGGTGGTGATGAAGGTGCGGGTCGCGGTGTTCCTCAGGCCGTCGCGGAACCGGGTGTCGAGGGCGCGCAGCCTCTTCACCAGCCCGTCGGCGTTCTTCTCGTACGTCGCCGCGTTGTCCGGGTCGGCCTCGGCGAGGCGGTCGCCGACGCCCTTGGCGATCTCCGCGTACTTCACCGGGTCGAGCCAGACGTGCGGGTCGCCGCCGGCCTCGCCCGCGTGGTCGTGCCCGTCGTGCCCCCCGGTGCGGGGCTCCTCGGTGCGGGCCTCGTGCCCGCCGTGGTCGTGGTCCTCGTGCGTGCCGTGCGCCTCCAGGGCGGTGAGCGTCGCCGCGTCCACCGTGTGCTCGACGCCCGCCTGCTCGATCGCCTCGTCGACGGCGGGCTGGAGGCCCTTGAGGTAGAGGACGAAGCCGGCGTCGCCGAGCCCGGCTATCTGGCGCGGCTTGAGCTCCAGGTCGTGGGGCTCGACCCCGGGCCGGGTCAGCGTGGTCACGGAGACCTCGTCGCCGCCTATCTGCTCGGCCAGGAACTGCATCGGGTAGAACGACGCCACGACATCCAGTTTGCCGTCTTTGTTCTTCTCCGCACCTCCGGAGGGGCCGGAGCAGGCGGAGAGCGCGACCAGGCCGAGGGCGGCGACGCCGGCGGCGGTCGTGGATATGGAGCGTCGTGCGTTCATGACACTCATTTTCAACCTTTCTGGAAACGATTGTCAACAAAGCGACCAAGTGGTCGCCGCCACCCACCGATTTGATCCCGGGGGCTCGCCCGCCGCTAATCTGAGGCATTCGCCGTCCGTCACCCTCGTATGAAGAGAGCACCGTGGCCGCCGACAAGATCGACACCATCGTCAGCCTGAGCAAGCGCCGAGGCTTCGTCTACCCCTGTAGTGAGATCTACGGCGGCCAGCGCGCCGCCTGGGACTACGGGCCGCTCGGTGTGGAGCTGAAGGAGAACATCAAGCGCCAGTGGTGGCGCTACATGGTCACGTCCCGCGAGGACGTCGTCGGCCTCGACTCGTCGGTGATCCTGGCGCCCGAGGTCTGGGAGGCCTCCGGCCACGTGGCGACCTTCACCGACCCGCTCACCGAGTGCACCTCCTGCCACAAGCGCTTCCGCGCCGACCACCTGGAGGAGGCGTACGAGGAGAAGCACGGCCGGCCGCCGGCGAACGGCCTCTCCGACCTGAACTGCCCCAACTGCGGCAACAAGGGGCGGTTCACCGAGCCCAAGCAGTTCTCCGGTCTGCTCTCCACCCACCTCGGCCCCACCCAGGACTCCGGTTCGGTCGCCTACCTGCGCCCCGAGACCGCGCAGGGCATCTTCACCAATTTCGCCCAGGTGCAGCAGACCTCGCGCAAGAAGCCGCCGTTCGGCATCGCGCAGATGGGCAAGTCCTTCAGGAACGAGATCACCCCCGGCAACTTCATCTTCCGCACCCGTGAGTTCGAGCAGATGGAGATGGAGTTCTTCGTCAAGCCCGGCGAGGACGAGAGGTGGCAGGAGTACTGGATGGAGCAGCGCTGGAACTGGTACACGGACCTGGGTCTCCGCGAGGAGAACATGCGCTGGTACGAGCACCCCAAGGAGAAGCTCTCCCACTACTCCAAGCGCACCGCCGACATCGAGTACCGCTTCCGGTTCGGCGGCAGCGAGTGGGGCGAGCTGGAGGGTGTGGCCAACCGCACCGACTACGACCTGACCGCGCACGCGCAGGCCTCCGGCACCGACCTGTCGTTCTTCGACCAGGAGGCCGGCGAGCGCTGGACCCCGTACGTGATCGAGCCGGCCGCCGGCGTGGGCCGCACCATGCTGGCCTTCCTCCTCGACGCGTACGTCGAGGACGAGGCGCCCAACGCCAAGGGCAAGATGGAGAAGCGCATCTCGCTGCGGCTCGACCCGCGCCTCGCGCCGGTCAAGGTCGCGGTCCTGCCGCTCTCCCGCAACCCGGAGCTCTCCCCGAAGGCCAAGGGCCTCGCCTCGGACCTCCGCAGGAACTGGAACATCGAGTTCGACGACGCGGGCGCCATCGGCCGCCGCTACCGCCGCCAGGACGAGATCGGCACGCCGTTCTGCGTCACCGTCGACTTCGACACGCTCGAGGACGACGCGGTGACCGTCCGCGAGCGCGACTCGATGAAGCAGGAGCGCGTCTCCCTCGACCAGATCCAGGGCTACCTCGCCGCCCGCCTGGTCGGCTGCTGACCCCTTCCCGCGACACCGCGGGCCCGGCCGCCTCCCGGCCGGGCCCGTACCGCGCCCGGCGACCGCACGCGGTACGGGACAATGGGGCGCATGACCGCGTTCAGCCCCCTGTCCATCGGCCCGCACACCGTGCAGCCGCCGGTGGTGCTCGCCCCGATGGCCGGTATCACCAACGCACCGTTCCGCACGCTCTGCCGCGAGTTCTCCGGCGGCAGGGGACTGTTCGTGAGCGAGATGATCACCACCCGGGCACTGGTCGAACGCAACGAGAAGACCATGCAGCTCGTCCACTTCGACGCCGCCGAGACACCGCGCTCGATCCAGCTGTACGGAGTGGACCCCGTCACGGTCGGCAAGGCCGTCCGCATGATCGTCGACGAGGACCTGGCGGACCACGTCGACCTGAACTTCGGCTGCCCCGTCCCCAAGGTCACCCGCAAGGGCGGCGGCTCGGCGCTGCCGTTCAAGCGGCCGCTGCTGCGGGCGATCCTCCACGAGGCGGTGGCCAACGCCGGGGACCTGCCGGTCACGATGAAGATGCGCAAGGGCATCGACGACGACCACATCACCTACCTCGACGCGGGCCGCATCGCCGTCGAGGAGGGCGTCACCGCGATCGCCCTGCACGGCCGCACCGCCGCCCAGCACTACGGGGGCACCGCCGACTGGGACGCGATCGCCCGGCTGAAGGAGCACGTCCCGGAGATACCGGTGCTCGGCAACGGCGACATCTGGTCCGCGGACGACGCGCTGCGGATGATGCGCGAGACCGGCTGCGACGGGGTCGTCGTGGGCCGCGGCTGCCTGGGCCGGCCCTGGCTGTTCGGGGACCTCGTGGCCGCCTTCGAGGGGACGGGCGCGACGGCGGAGCCCACCCTGCGCGAGGTCGCGGACGTCATGCTGCGCCACGCCCGGCTGCTCGGCGAGTGGATCGGGGACGAGTCGCGGGGCGTCGTCGACTTCCGCAAGCACGTCGCCTGGTACCTGAAGGGCTTCGCCGTCGGGTCCGAGATGCGCAGGCGGCTGGCGGTCACCTCCTCCCTGGAGGAGCTGCGCGCTCAGCTGAGCGGGCTCGACCTGGACCAGCCGTGGCCGGCGGGCGCCGACGGGCCGCGGGGCCGTACGTCTGGGAACAACCGGGTCGTCCTGCCGGACGGCTGGCTGAAGGACCCCTACGACTGCGCCTCGGTGGGCGCGGAGGCGGAGTTGGACACGTCGGGGGGCTGAGCCGCAGGGGAACTCCAGGCGTCCGGATCATGGACTCGCGGGTTCGAGAGGAGCGTGATTCTCGCCACCCCTGATCGCGTGCATGCTCAGATGAGCGATGTGTGGGCGGCTGCACTTCTCAAAGGGTGGCACTCAGTGCCACCCTATCTGCCTTCACATGGTGAAGTCATATGTGAGAGGTGGTCGCTCAGATGAGCGATACTTGGGCAGTTTTTGACCATGGCGCTTCAAGGGGTGAAGTGTTTACGCCTCCGGGAGCAATCATCACGTAACTTTCGATCTGCTGGCGGACGGGTGGTT
The DNA here is from genome assembly GCA_012396115.1 of Streptomyces somaliensis DSM 40738. GTDB lineage: Bacteria > Actinomycetota > Actinomycetes > Streptomycetales > Streptomycetaceae > Streptomyces > Streptomyces somaliensis. The sequence goes on from JAAXOU010000004.1 coordinate 37,929, forward strand.
AAGGCCGTACGACGGGTAGGCGTACCTCCCCAGACGCCTTCGATCTGGGTATGTTCCTCGCCGTCAGGGCAGCCACGTCGTCCTCGAGGAGTCGAGACCCGTGTCGGAAAACAAAGATCAGAAGTTCGTATACGACTTCACCGAGGGCAACAAGGACCTCAAGGACCTCCTCGGCGGCAAGGGTGCCAACCTCGCCGAGATGACCAACCTGGGTCTCCCGGTGCCCCCGGGCTTCACGATCACCACCGAAGCGTGCAAGGTCTACCTGGAGAGCGGCGCCGAGCCGCCCGCGCTCCGCGACGAGGTGAGTGCCCACCTCGACGCGCTGGAGCGGAAGATGGGCAAGAAGCTCGGCCAGGCCGACGACCCGCTCCTGGTCTCCGTGCGCTCCGGTGCCAAGTTCTCCATGCCCGGCATGATGGACACGGTCCTCAACATCGGCCTCTCCGACGCGTCCGTCGAGGGCCTCGCCGAGCAGTCCGGCGACGAGCGGTTCGCCTGGGACTCCTACCGGCGCCTGATCCAGATGTTCGGCAAGACCGTCCTCGGCGTCGACGGCGACCTCTTCGAGGAGGCGCTGGAGGAGGTGAAGAAGGCGAAGAAGGCCGCGGTCGACACCGACCTGGAGGCTGCCGACCTCAAGAAGCTCGTCAAGCAGTTCAAGAAGATCGTCAAGGCCGAGGCCGGCCGGGACTTCCCGCAGGACCCGCGCGAGCAGATGGACCTCGCCATCAAGGCCGTCTTCGACTCCTGGAACGGCGACCGCGCCAAGCTGTACCGCCGCCAGGAGCGCATCCCGCACGACCTCGGCACCGCCGTCAACGTCTGCTCGATGGTCTTCGGCAACCTCGGCCCCGACTCCGGCACCGGCGTCGCCTTCACCCGCGACCCGGCCTCCGGCCACCAGGGCGTCTACGGCGACTACCTGCAGAACGCCCAGGGCGAGGACGTCGTCGCCGGCATCCGCAACACCGTGCCGCTCGCCGAGCTGGAGTCGATCGACAAGAAGTCGTACGACCGGCTCATGGGCATCATGGAGACGCTGGAGAACCACTACAAGGATCTCTGCGACATCGAGTTCACCATCGAGCGCGGCCAGCTGTGGATGCTCCAGACCCGCGTCGGCAAGCGCACCGCGGCGGCGGCCTTCCGGATCGCCACCCAGCTCGTCGACCAGGGCCTCATCGACGAGGCCGAGGCGCTCCAACGCGTCAACGGCGCCCAGCTGGCCCAGCTGATGTTCCCGCGCTTCGACGAGGGCGCGAAGGTCGAGCAGATCGGCCGCGGCATCGCCGCCTCGCCGGGCGCCGCCGTCGGCAAGGCCGTCTTCGACTCGTACACCGCCGTCAAGTGGTCCCGCTCCGGCGAGAAGGTCATCCTGATCCGCCGCGAGACCAATCCGGACGACCTGGACGGCATGATCGCCGCCGAGGGCATCCTCACCTCGCGCGGCGGCAAGACCTCGCACGCCGCCGTCGTCGCCCGCGGCATGGGCAAGACCTGCGTCTGCGGCGCCGAGGAGCTGGAGGTCGACACCAAGCGCCGACGGATGACCGTGCCGGGCGGGCACGTCGTCGAGGAGGGCGACGTCGTCTCCATCGACGGCTCCACCGGCAAGGTGTACCTCGGCGAGGTGCCCGTGGTGCCGTCGCCGGTCGTCGAGTACTTCGAGGGCCGGATGCACGCCGGCGCCGACGACGCCGACGAGCTGGTCCAGGCGGTCCACCGGATCATGGCGTACGCGGACCGCGTCCGCCGGCTGCGCGTCCGCGCCAACGCCGACAACGCCGAGGACGCCTCGCGCGCCCGCCGGTTCGGCGCCCAGGGCATCGGCCTGTGCCGCACCGAGCACATGTTCCTCGGCGACCGCCGCCAGTACGTCGAGCGGCTGATCCTCGCCGACACCGACACCGAGCGGGAGGAGGCCCTCCAGGCGCTCCTCCCGCTGCAGAAGGGCGACTTCGTCGAGCTGTTCGAGGCGATGGACGGGCTGCCCGTCACCGTCCGCCTGCTCGACCCGCCGCTCCACGAGTTCCTGCCCGACATCACCGAGCTGTCGGTGCGCGTCGCCCTCGCGGAGGCCCGCAAGGAGCCGCACGAGAACGAGCTGCGGCTGCTCCAGGCCGTACACCGGCTGCACGAGCAGAACCCGATGCTCGGTCTGCGCGGCGTCCGTCTCGGCCTGGTCATCCCCGGCCTGTTCACCATGCAGGTGCGGGCCATCGCGGAGGCGGCCGCCGAGCGCATCGAGGCCAAGGGCGACCCGCGCGCCGAGATCATGATCCCGTTGGTCGGCACGGTGCAGGAGCTGGAGCTGGTCCGCGACGACGCCGAGCGGGTCATCGCCGAGGTGCAGCGGCGCACCGGCGTCGAGCTGAAGCTGGCGCTCGGCACGATGATCGAGCTGCCGCGCGCCGCCGTCACCGCCGGGCAGATCGCGGAGTGCGCCGAGTTCTTCTCCTTCGGCACCAACGACCTCACGCAGACCGTCTGGGGCTTCTCCCGCGACGACGTGGAGGCGAGCTTCTTCACCGCGTACCTGGAGAAGGGCATCTTCGGGGTGTCGCCGTTCGAGACGATCGACAAGGACGGCGTCGGCGCCCTGGTGCGCAGCGCCGTGGAGTCCGGCCGGGCCACCCGCCCCGACATCAAGCTCGGCGTCTGCGGCGAGCACGGCGGCGACCCGGAGTCGGTGCACTTCTTCCACGAGGTGGGGCTCGACTACGTCTCCTGCTCGCCGTTCCGCATCCCGGTCGCCCGCCTGGAGGCCGGCCGGGCCGCGGCCCAGTCGAACGGCAGCGACAGCCGCTGACCCTCCCGGCCCCGCCGCGGCGCCCCCGCGGCGAGGCCCCGCGTGCACCGGGGCCGCCGCCCGTCACCGGCCCTCACCGGTCGGCGGCGGCCCCGGGTGGAAAAGCACGGGGCGGGCGCCTCCGCGCGGAGACGCCCGCCCCGTGGTGTTTCCGCGCCGTTCGCCCTCCGGGGGGAGGGGTGTTCCCCCGGATTAAGGCCGGTGGAATTCCGTCCCGGTCGTAAGGGCGGACCGTTTACGGGAGGTGGACGGTACGTCGATTGCACCGCTCCGTCCAGCAAACAAACGGCGGAGCGCGGCCACCGGATCCCCACCCGCCGACCGCGCCCCATTACCCCTGCCGGACGGGAGAGCCGTAACCTCTCAGTCCCGCCGCCGGGCGCGGGAAGCCCCCCACGGTCTTCCGACGCGCCACCTCGGTCCTGAAGGTTTTCCGCCCGACGGCGTACAGCTTTTCGGTTCTCGGCCGTCTGCCGCGATGCGTTTCAACTGTGGCTGAAATGCCGTGGTAACAACCTGTGATGGCGTGCATACTCCTCTGTGGGAGGTGATTGCGCATGCAACAGGTGGGGGTTCAGTGCTTCGCATACATTTCACCGACGCGGACCTCGCGGGCGTCCGCATGGCGGCCCGCCCGGACGCGTTGTGGGAAACGGTCCTCAGCTTCCACCGCCTGCGGGACCGGCGGGGCGCCCCGGTCTACGGGGAATGGCGCTCCGAGGCCCGGGCGCGGCTGAACGGCGAGACGCGCCTGCTGGCGGCACTGATCCCCGTGCGCGGGTACTTCCCGGACTTCCTGACCCCGCCGGAGGGCCTCCAGGGCCTGGAGGCGGGCCTGGAGGCGGTACGCGCCACACCGCCCGCCCGCATCCGCGCGGAGCTGTCCCTGCTCGCCTCCGAGCGCGCGGCCGGTGCCTCCCGGCCCTCCTGGACGGCGGCCCTCGCCGAAGGGCGCCGGGAGCCCCTCGACCGGCTCCTGGGGGCGCTGCGCGGCTACCACCGGGCGGCCGTCGAACCGTACTGGACCTCCATCCAGGCGCTGGTGGAGGCGGACCGGGCGGCGCGCGGCCGGGCGCTGCTCGACGGCGGAACCGAGGAGCTGCTGGCGTCCCTGCCGCCGGTGCTCCGCTGGCGCGCGCCCGTCCTGGAGGCGGACTACCCGGTCGACCGCGACGTGCGGCTCGGCGGCCGCGGCCTGCTGCTCCAGCCCTCGTACTTCTGCCGCGGCACGGCCGTGACGTACCGGGACCCCGGGCTCCCCCCGGTCCTCGTCTACCCGGCGGCGCACGCGGAGGTCCACGGCACGGCCGGCGACCCGGGCGGGGCGCCGCTGGGCCGGCTGGTGGGCCACACCCGCTCCGCCGTCCTCAGGGCCATCGGACAGGGCGGCACGACCAGCGAGCTGGCGCGCCGGGCGGGGGTGTCGCTCGCCTCGGCGAGCCAGCACGCGGGCGTCCTGCGCGACGCGGGCCTGGTGCTGACCCTGCGCCAGGGCAGCTCGGTGCTGCACACCCTGACGCCACTGGGCGCCGCCCTGCTGCACGGCGGCGCCCAGCCGGTACGGGAGGAGACCGCTACGCGCGGAACGGCCCCGTCACCTCGTAGGTGATGCCGCCGGACGAGCTGCCCGTGGTGCCGCGCTGGCTGGAGAAGTACAGCCGCTTGCCGTCGGGGGAGAACGCCGGGCCGCAGATCTCCGACGAGGACTGGTTGAGGATCCGCACGAACGGCGCGACCACGTCGGCCGGGGTGATGATGCAGATCTCCATGTTGCCGCCGTCCTCGGCGACGTACAGGTCGCCGGAGGAGGCACCGGTGATGTTGTCGACGCCGGTCAGCGGGGCGGTGCCGGAGACCAGCGAGTCGTCGTAGTCGAGCTCGTAGGTGCTGGACGCCAGGTTGACCCGCCACACGCGGTTGTCGCCCTTGGTGGTGAACCAGACCGTGTCGTTGGCGTAGTGGCAGCCCTCCCCGCCGTTGAACAGCTTGGCGCCGGTCACCTGGTCGCGGGTGGGGGTGGGGGAGCCGTCGGGGTCCGGCACGGTCGCCCAGGTGAAGGAGCCCGACGTGGCCGTGCCGGCCTTGAGCACCTGCAGCGTCCCCGAGGACAGGTCGCCCCAGGTGGTGGGGACGAAGCGGTAGAAGCAGCCGTCCGAGGCGTCCTCCGTGAGGTAGATCACCTTGCGGACCGGGTCGGCCGCGGCGGCCTCGTGGTTGAAGCGGCCCATCGCGTCGCGGCGCACGGCGGGCTTCACGCCCCACGGGTCGGTCTCGTAGACGTAGCCCGTGCTGACCTCCTCGCAGGACAGCCAGGTGTTCCACGGGGTGGCGCCGCCCGCGCAGTTGCGGTTGGTGTTGGACAGGATGCGGTAGGCGCCGGTGATCCCGCCGGAGGAGTTGAAGCGGATGGCGCTCGCGCCGCCGGTGCTGGATATCTCGGAGTTGGAGACGTAGATCCAGCCGGTGCCGTCGGCGAAGCAGGCGCCGCCGTCGGGGGCCGCGTGCCACACGTAGGAGGTGGAGCCGACCTGCTGGCCGGAGCGGGCGACGACCCGGCTGGTGAAGCCGGCCGGGAGCTGGATGCCGTTCGCGTCGGCGGTGCCGAGGGGGCCGTAGGGGCCGGTACCGGGCTGGGCGGGGGCGGCGTAGGCCGCACCGCGCATCATCGTGTAGCCGAAGGCCGCGGCCGCGCCGCCCGCGACCGCTCCGCGCAGGAAACTACGTCGTTCCACTTCATCACTCCACTGGGGTGGTGACCGCCCCGCCGCACCGGTCGGCGACGGGGTCGCGCGCTGCCGGAACCTAGGAGTCCCGGATTGCCGGTGCGACAACGAGCGGTGAAGAGAAGGCGGAGTCAGGGGGGCGCCTGCCCCGCGGCGCCCGGAGGCCCGGTCAGCGGTACCCGCCCGGGCGGCGGCCGGGGGTGCCCGGGGGCGCCCAAGGGCCTCAGGGGGCGCCCGGGGGACGGAGCGGGCGCCCGCGGACGGACCGCCCCGGGGCGGGGGACGAGGGGTCCGCGTGGCGGCGATGAGTTCCGCCGGGCCCGGCGGTCTACTTCTCCGCAAGGCCAGCCACACCGGATGGAGAGAACCGCCATGGAACAGATGATCTTCGTGAACCTGCCGGTCAGGGACCTCGACGCCGCCAAGCGCTTCTGGACGGAGCTCGGCTACTCCTTCAACCCGCAGTTCACCGACGAGAACGCCGCCTGCCTGGTCTTCAGCGACACCATCTTCGCGATGCTGCTGACGGAGCCCTTCTTCAAGAACTTCACGAAGAAGGACATCGTCGACGCGTCCTCCGCCACCGAGACCATCATCGCGCTGAGCGCCGAGAGCCGCGCCAGGGTGGACGAACTCGTCGACAGGGCGCTGGCCGTCGGCGGGACCCCCGCCAACGAGACCCAGGAGTACGGCGACTTCATGTACAGCCGCTCCTTCCAGGACCCCGACCGGCACATCTGGGAGGTCGTGTGGATGGACGTCGAGAAGGCGCAGGAGCAGAAGCAGGACGCCGCGCAGGGCTGAGCCGGGCGCGCGCGGAACCGACCGGACCGCCGGTCCGCGCCCACCGGTGCCGGGCCGCGCCCGGGAGGAGCGCATCGAAGTCGAGCGGGGCGCGTGCACCCGACGGGGCTCCGCCGGGCACGTGCCCCAGCGGCCGGCGGGGCGCGGGAAGCCGTCGCCGGCGCGGACCGGCACCGGTCCGCGCGGGAGCGCTTCCCGCCGGAGGCCGCTCCCGGCGCCCCGGCGCCGCGGTGACGGGGCACCGGCCGGAACGGCACGGGGGCCGGACGGGGCGGGAGGGGCGGCGCATAGGGTCGGGGCGTGCCCGACATACCGCTGACCGCCCTGGTACTGCTCTGCCTCGCCGCGCTGCTGGCGGGCTGGATCGACGCGGTCGTGGGCGGGGGCGGGCTGCTGCTCCTGCCCGCGCTGCTGCTGGGCGTGCCGCAGGTGCCGGCCGTCCAGTGCCTCGGGACGAACAAGGCGGTGGGGATCGTCGGCACGACCGGCGCGGCCGTGACGTACGCGCGCGCGGCGCCCGTGCCGGTCGCGACGGCGGTCCGGATCGGGCTGGCGGCGCTCGCCGGATCGATGGGCGGGGCGCTCCTGGCGGCCGGTGTGGACAACCGGGTGCTGCGCCCGGTGATCCTCGCGGTACTGCTGGGCGTCGCGGCGTTCGTGCTGCTGCGGCCGTCGTTCGGGGCGGGGGCGGCACCCGGCCCGGTGCGGCGGGCCCGCGTCGTCGCGGCGGTCGTGCTGGTGGGCGGCGGGCTGGGCTTCTACGACGGGCTGTTCGGGCCCGGCACCGGCACGTTCCTGGTGTTGGCGCTCACCGCGGCGCTGCGCCTGGACCTGGTGACCGCGTCGGCCACCGCCAAGGTCGTCAACGTCTGCACCAACGGGGGCGCGCTGGCCGTGTTCGCGTACCAGGGGAGCGTGCTGTGGCGGCTGGCGGCGCTGATGGCGGTGTTCAACCTGGCGGGCGGGACGCTGGGGGCGCGGACGGCGCTGCGCCGGGGCACGGGGTTCGTGCGCGGGGTGCTGCTGGTCGTGGTGTTCTCGCTCGTCGCGAAACTGGCGCTCGACCAGTGGGCGTGAGGGCGCCGCGGTCCGGCGCCGGTCAGTACGCACCGACGAGGTGGGCGTACGCGACGACGTTGCCCTGGTAGCCGGTCTTCGGCGAGAAGCCGCCGCCGCAGGTGATGACCCGCAGCTCGGCGTGGTCGGACGGGCCGTACACCTTGTCGTCGGGGAAGTCGTCGTTGTCGTACACCTCGACGGCGTCGACGGCGAACACGGCGGTCCGCCCGTCCCGGCGGGCCACCTCGACGCGGTCGCCCTTCTTCAGCGCGCCCAGCGCGTAGAACACGGCGGGGCCCTCGTCGGTGTCGACGTGGCCTGCCATGATCGCCGTACCGCGGGCGCCGGGCGGGGTGCCGCCCTCGTACCAGCCGGCCACGTTGCGGTCCTCCGCCGGCGGCACCTCCAGGCTGCCGTCGGGAGCCAGGCCGAGCCCGACGACGGGCGCGTCGACGCCGATGCGGGGGACGCGGACCCGCGCCGGCGCCGACGGCGGCATCGGCTCGGCGGCCGCGGGGGTGTGCCAGCCGGGTCCGGCCGCGAACGCCTCGGAGGCGGAGGGCAGGGGCGGCCTCCCCTCGCCGGAGCCGCTCTGCACCAGCCACAGGCCGACGCAGGCGGCGACGGCTATGCCCCAGCCCTTGCCGGGGGCCTTGGTCTCGGTGGGACTGCTCATGGGGGGACCTCCGGGTGCCGGGCCTCCCCGCGGGGAGGGGCCGTGCCGGAGGGTCCCCGCGGAGGAGGGGCCCCGCCCCCGTCGCGGTCTCGGGGCCACGCGGCGGGGGCGGGGAGTCGGGGGCGGGCGACCACCCGTCCTCCTGCGGAGCGGCCGCCGCGATCTGGCCCAGCACGTCGATGAGCTGCTTGCACCAGCGGACGAAGTCGCCGGCCGGCATCTCCGCCTCGCGCAGCACCTCGTCGAGGCCCTTCCCGGA
>JAAXOU010000040.1 GCA_012396115.1 Streptomyces somaliensis DSM 40738
CTCCGCCCCACCCACCGCGTCCTCCGCGAGGGCGACCGCCTCGGCGCGAAGGGTCAACCCCCAGGATGTGGGCCCGGGAGCGGGGCGGAGTGCAGGACGCTCAGGCCCGACACGGCGCGGGTCAGCGCCACGTACAGGCGGCGCAGGCCCGTGCGGTCGTCCGGCTCCGCGGCCACCACCGCCGCCGGCTCGTCGAGGACCACGTAGTCGTACTCCAGGCCCTTCGCCAGGGACGCCGGCACCAGCGTCAGCCGCACGTCCGGCGTCGTCTCCTCGCCCGGCGACAGGAACGGCACCCCGGCCTCCCGCAGCGCCTCCGCCAGGGCCGGGACGCGCGGGTCGGCGGCGATCAGGCCGGTGGAACCCTCCTGCCGGAGGAACGCCGCGCAGGCGGCGACGGCCTCCGCGTCCCGCCGGCCGGCCTCCACCGCCCGCACCTCCAGCGACCCCCGGTTCTCCCGCACCGACCGGACCGCCGCCAGGCCCGGCGCGATGTGCGGGAGCAGGCGCGACGCGTACGCGATCACGTCGCCCGGCACGCGGAAGCCGGCCGTCAGCTCCTCCACCACCGCGTCCGGCTTGCCCAGGTGTGCCAGGGCCTCCGCCCAGCTCCGCGTCGCCCACGGCGTGGTGCCCTGCGCCAGGTCGCCCAGGACCGTCGCCGAGCCGGTCGAGCAGCGCCGCCCCACCGCCCGGTACTGCATGGGCGACAGGTCCTGCGCCTCGTCCAGCACCACGTGGCCCAGCGAGGGGGTGCGGGCCACCAGGTCCGCCGCCTCGTCGACCAGCACCGCGTCGGCCGCCGACCACTTCGCCGACCGCACGCTCCGCGGCGGCCGCGCCCACAGGACCGCCTTCCGCTCGTCCTCGTCGAGGATCCCGCGCGCGTGCTCCGCCAGGAACTCCGGGTCCGACAGCAGCCGCAGCACCAGCTTCGCCGGGTCGACCGGCGGCCAGATCGCCCTGACGGCCGCCTTCACCGCCGCGTTCCGCGCCACCTGGTCCTGCACCCGGTCGTCCGGCGCCTCCCCGGCGGCCTCCATCCGCACCAGCACCGCGTGCGCGATGCGCCGCGGCAGCGCCTCGCGCGCCGCGCCGTACCGCATGTCGCGCGCCAGCAGCTCCGTGACCATCTCGGCCACCTCGTACGCGGGGATCCGCCACCGCCGCGACCCGCGCACCACCACGACGGGCTCGGTCGGCGGCGTCACGTGCGACCGCAGCGCCCGGCGCAGCACCTCGGCCATCCGCGCGTCGCCCTTCACCGCGGCCGCCGCCGGATCGTCGGTGCCCCGCACCTCCACGTGCGCGCCGACCAGGTCGTCGACGGTGGCCTGCCGCACCTCCAGCTCGCCCAGGGCGGGCAGGACCTGCTCGATGTACCGGAGGAACGACCGGTTCGGCCCGACCACCAGCGTGCCGGTGCGGGCCAGCCGCTCCCGGTGCGCGTACAGCAGGTACGCCACCCGGTGCAGGCCCACCGCCGTCTTGCCGGTCCCGGGCCCGCCCTGCACGCACACCGTCCCCGACAGGCCGCTGCGGACGATCTCGTCCTGCTCGGGCTGGATCGTCGCCACGATGTCCCGCATGGGCCCGACGCGCGGCCGTTCGATCTCCCGCTGGAGCAGGCGGCTGACCGTCTCCGCCCCGGCCGGGTCGGTGAGGTGCTCGTCCTCGTACGCGGTGAGGTCGCCGCCCGTGTAGCCGAAGCGGCGGCGCAGCCGCACGTCCTGCGGGTCGCGCCGGGACGCCCGGTAGAACGGCTGCGACACGGGGGCGCGCCAGTCGATCACCATCGGGTCGCCGTGGCCGTCGTGGACGTGCCGCCGCCCGATGTAGAAGCACCGGCCCTCCTGCGTGGTGGGCAGGTAGTCGAGCCGCCCGAAGAACAGGGGGGTGTGGGCGAGGTCGGCGAGCGCCCTGACGCGGTCCTCGATCTGCTGCCGCAGGACGGCGGCGTTCACCCAGTTGGCGGTGACGTCGCGGATGTCCAGCGCCTCGACGTCCTCCCGCATGGCCCGCAGCGCGGCGCGGGACGCGGCGAGGTGGGCCCGCTCGTGGTCGAGGGGGCCCGGGGTGGTTTCGGGCATGGCGGTGCCTCCGGCGCAGGTGCGGAACGGGTCGATGACGGCCGTCCGGTTTCCGACCGGAGGGCGGCGCTCCCGTACGGGGAGGCGGGCAAGCGGGAGATTGTAGTGAGGAGGGCGGGGCGGGCGCGAACGGTTTTCCCGGAGGGTGCTGCGGGGGGCTCCCGCATGAGGATGGACTGCGCCCCTCCTCTGCCCTAGGGCCTTGGGACCGGAGAACGTGCGCCCCTGGCCGCATCGGGGCGCCACTCCTGGGGGCACACGGTATTCGTCATGGTGACGCGAAGCGGTGGAAGTCGAGTCTTTCCCGGGCCTCCCTCTGCGATGCTGGAGGCCGATCGAGAGGGGCCGCAGCGATGCAGTGGAAGATCCACGGGGAACGTCCGATCTACGAGAACGACTGGGTGAACCTGTGGCTCACCGATGTCGAGACTCCGGACGGGAACCGCTGGGAGCACCACGTCGTCAAGCTCCGCCACCTGGCCGTGGCCGCCGTCGTCAACGAGCGGAGCGAGGTCCTGATGATGTGGCGGCACCGCTTCATCACGGACACCTGGGCATGGGAGCTGCCCATGGGGCTGGTCGAGGAGGGCGAGACGCCGGCCGACGCGGCGGCCCGTGAGGTCCTGGAGGAGACCGGCTGGCGCCCCGGTCCGATCAAGCCGTTGATCTACGCCGAGCCCGCCAACGGCATCACCGATTCCCAGCACCACGTCTTCCGGGCCGACGGGGCGACGTACGAGGGTCCGCCGACCGAGAAGAACGAGTCGGACCGGATCGAGTGGATCCCGCTGGCCGATGTGCGGGGCATGATCGACCGGCGCGAGATCGTCAGCAGCGGCTCCCTGGTCGGGCTGCTCTACGTGCTCATGGACGAGGTGATCCGCTGACCTGGCGGGGCAGCACTTCCCGGAGCCGGGACTCGAACGCCACCGCGGCCGGCTCCCGGCGGAAGGGTTCCAACTGCTGGTGGAACTCCCGGAGGTGGCCGGTGACCCGTCGCGAGCCGACGGCCGCCACCGGGGCCAGGGCGTCCACGGCCGTGTGGCACGCCTCGTCGAGCTTGCCGCGTCGGAGCTGGACGCGGGCAAGCCGGAAGGCGTGGAAGGCGCGTCCTCGGTGGTTCGTCTGCCGACCCGGCTCCTGGACGGCATCCGAACCGTCCGGCCCACCCGTACGCGGTCCTTCCAGTGCGCGGTCGTACGACCCGTAGGGGATCCCGTATGCCCGGAGTCGTACGCGGGCGGGGTGCGGGTTCAGTCCGCCGGGCGATGTCCTCCGACGGCCTGGAACCCACCATGGAGACATGAGTGCAACGACCTTCACCTCCACGGCCGGTGCGTCCCGCACCCCGCAGGCGCCCGGTGCCGCGACGCGCCCCGCCTCCCGGCTCGGCGGCGCGCTGCGCGCGGTACGGGTCTTCGCGGCGGCGGCGTTCGGCGTCGCGGTCCTCGGCGACTACGACGCGGACGCGGCGGGCGTCAGGCGCCGCTGACGCGGGTTCGAGGGGCGGGCCGCGAGGACGCGGCGCCGGACGGGACCGTCGATGTCCTGGAGAGGCCCCGCGCCGGTCCCGCCGACTCGTCCGGTGACGCAGCGCCGAGCCCTGCCACGCCTGCACGTGCTCCGTGCGGACCTCCGGGTCCGGGCCCTGTTCCCGCGGTTGCCGGTGGTCCTATTCCTCGGACTCCATCGGCATGGAGTCCTCGTCACCCGAACGGACTGCTCGTACGTACCGGTTCAAGTAGGTGGCGAAAGCGGTCTCGGCCTCGGCTCGGCCCGCCCACCGGTCCGGCAGCGGGGTGCCGTCGCCGGTCGATCGGGACACCCGTGCTTCGGCGAACTCGACGCCCGTGCGCGGGAAGGAGCATCGCTCGAACACGGTCGACGCCGAGAAGCGGGCCTCGTCGAAGGTGCAGTCGACGAACGAGGCGTGTCTGAATTCGGCGCCCCGAAGATCGGCACCGGCGAAAGCGCATCGCTCGAAGACGGTGTCCGGTTCCGACCGGAGCCTGTGCGCCGTGACGCCCGTGAAGTCGCAGTCGACCACCCGGAGCCCGAGTGAGAGGCGGTGCAGCTTCGCGTCACGGAAGCTGCACCGCTCGAGCCTCCGGTTGAAGGAGGACTGACCCGCGAGCCTGACGGAGTCGAAACGGCAGTCGGACAGCTCCGACTGGAACGAGCCGACCTCGCCGCAGGCGAAGCTCAGATCGATGCGTTCCAGCGTGAGGTACCTGATCCTCAACCCGTAGCCGTCCGTGGTGATGCCGCGCAGGTCGACGAGTCCGTCGTCGGTGTCGGGCCAGCGGGGGCGGAGCCCGTGCGGGCCCTTGACCGCCCGGGACTGGTCGAGCAACTGCCGTTGCACGTCGGCGACGTCCTCATCGGCCCACCGGTCGCGCAACCGCGCGATCTCCGAACCTTTCACGCCCTGGGCACATTCTTCGGCGGCAGCCGCTGTTCAGCAGCGGCCGAAGGGTCGTCCGGGGCACGTCGGCCCGCCGGCTCGGACTTCCTGCACTCGAACCGGCGGCTCCCGGGGGCGGCACCGCGGGGTACGGACTGTGGCGGGATGTCGACTGGGCAGCCGATGAGGAGATCAGGAAAAATTCGCACTCCGACCGCTTGCTCGCGAACCGGGCCGAGTCTTGGGGCAGGACCTCGTCAGGGGAGTGCCACCGGGGGCCCTGAGACCTCCGGGATCCCTCGGAGGTGCACAGGACCGTCTCACGCCGGACGGGAACCGCCCGATGGATCCGAGGCCGCACCGCCCACACCACCAGCTGAGGCAACCACTCCGTGATACCCCACGACAAGGAGCGGCAGGCCGTGCTGGCCTGCCGCTCCGTCAGCAAGACGTACGGCTCGCAGGCCGCCGTGTCCGACGTGACGCTGGAGGTGGCACCCGGCGAGGTCGTCGGGTTGCTCGGCGCCAACGGGGCCGGGAAGACGACCCTGATGCGGATGGCGTGCGGGCTGGTCAGGCCCACGACGGGGTCCGTACGGGTCCTCGGTGAGCACCCGCCGTACTCGCCCGCCGTCGCCCGGCAGGTCGGCGCCGCCCTGGACACGCCGGCCTTCTACCGGTGGATGACCGGGCCCGCCCAGCTCCGCAGCCTGCTGCACTCCTCCGGCGTACCGGACCGGGGGCAGGCCCTCGCCGCGCTCCGGCGCGTCGGCCTGGAGGCCGAGGCCCGCAAGCGCATCCGCGCCTACTCGCAGGGCATGCGCCAGCGCCTCGCCCTGGCCGCCGCCCTGATGCGCGGACCGCGCCTGCTGGTCCTGGACGAGCCGACCAACGCGCTGGACCCGCACGCCGTCGTCATGGTCCGCGAACTGATCCGGCGGGAAGCGGACAGCGGTACCGCCGTCCTGGTGTCCAGCCACCAACTCGATGAAATCCAGCGGGTCTGCGACCGCGTCGTCGTCATGAACCGCGGCACCGTCGTCGCCAGCGGGGCACTCGACGAGATCGGCCTGGGCGAGGCCGAGTCCCTGGAGGACTGGTTCTTCCGGATCAGCGGGCACAAGGGGTCCTGGTGACGATCTGGCACGTGCGCGCGGAATGGCGCAAGATCGCTTTACGTCCGCTGACGCTCCTGCTGTTCGCGGTCCTGACCGTCGGCTGTGTGACGACGGCGTTCTACGCCCAGGACTACTGGTCGGACACCGTGAACCGGTCCCAGATCAGTCTGCAGCGGATCGAGAGCGGCGAGTCGTACCGGAGCTGTCTGGAGCTCAATCCGAAACTGGGGCCTCCTTACTGCCGCAGCATGGGAGATTTGGAGCGGCAGAGCGCCGAAGAATGGGTGGCCGACTCGCGGGAGAAGGCCGCCGAGGCCGCCCGGGCGCAGACCGTGCCCGGCGCCTTCGGCTGGGCCGCGCAGGCCTTCGCCTCCTTTCCCGGACTCGTAGTCGTCCTCCTCCTCGCCGCGCAGTCGATGGGCACCGAGTACGACAACCGGACCGCCGGGAATCTCCTGCTGGCCGACCCGCGCATACGTACGCACATCCTCGCCAAGGCCACCGCGCTGTGGCTTACCACGGTCGCGGCCCTGTGCTGCGCCGGGGCTGCCGTCGCCGTGTTCGGCCTGACGAAGGGGCGCGCGGACTACCCGCTCCACGCGTTCCACCTCCCACCGGGCGAGGACCTGCTCCACGGACTGCGCCTCTGGGGCGGCGCGCTGGCCGTCACCGCCGTGTGGAGCCTCGCCGCCGTCGCGCTGGCCGCACTGGCGCGCGGCCAGGCGGGCGGGATCGCGCGGTCCGGGGCCCTGCTCGTCCTCCTCATGCTCGGCTCGGGCGCCACCTGGCTGTGGGGGTGGCTGCCCGGCGGCATCGTCGCCGACGTGATGGCCTTCCACCCCGGCCACGTCCTGTGGAACGCCTGGTGGGGTCCGGAGTCCGGCAGCGCCGTTCCCCTGCTGCCACGGGCTCTGCCCACCCTGCTGGCCACCGCCCTGGGGATCCGGTGGATCATGCGTGCCGCCGAGCGCGGGAACGAGGTCACATGACCGGGTGGTTCACCTGCTGGTACGCCGAGCTGCGCAAGGCCGTCCTGTCCCCGGTCGTCCTCCTCTCGGCCGCCGGTGCGGCGCTGCTCGCGGCGGTGATGGGCCTGTACGGCTTCCGGCACGCCTACCGCCACTTCGAGGACGGCGCCCCCGCCACGTACGTCGACGAGCCGGCGGGCGCCCTGTGGGCGGCGGCCCAGCACTCCGGGACCTTCGTCGGACTGCTCCTCGCCGGTGCGCTGGCGGGCGCGCTGTACGCGGTCGAGTGCGAGTCGGGGATGTGGCCGTCGCTGCTGGCGGCCCGGCCGGGACGGATCCGGCTGCTCGCCCTGAAGGGGTCCGTCGCCCTGTTGCTGGCGACGGCGTTCACGGTCGTCCTGGCCGCCGTGCTGTTCGCCGTGGGCCGGACGGCGGCCGGAGTGACGGGCTTCGCCACGAGTGACGGCCCCGGCTGGGGACAGGCCGCGCTGGCCATGGCCAGGTCCCTGGTGGTCCAGGCCCTCTTCGTCGCGGTCGCTTTCGCGGCGGCCTCCCTCACCCGCAGGACCGTCGGGACGATGGCGGCCGCCCTGGGACCCGTGATCGTACTCGCCCCGATCGTGGGCATCGAGGACATCGCCCCGCTGCATCCGCAGACCTGGGTGGCCGCCTGGTTGCGGCTTCCGGACGAGGCGCAGTACGCCCTCTACCTGTGGTCGCGCGAGCCGTCACCGGGAACGGGCACACCGGGTGTGGCGGCGCTGCTGGCGCTCACCGCCGTCCACCTCGGCGTCCTGGCCCTCGCGGCACGGGGAGACCGGCTGTTCCGCCCCGCCGACTGACCGCGCCCGCGTGGCGGAGGCCGTCCGGGCTCCGGCAGGAGGGGACGGGGGCCCGGGTGAGCCTCCCGGCACTCGCGCGTGCCTCCGGGCGTACGCGTCTACGGGGCGGGCACCCCGCCCGGTGGCCGGCGGGGTGCCTCGCGCGGGCCGTGACTCAGCCGTGCAGCCTGGCGAGTTCAACCAAGCCGGTGAAGGCGTGACGGCCGAGGGCCAGCCGGGGGCCGTCGGGGTTCTTGCTGTCGCGGACCAGGAACTCACCCGTCGCGCGCGCGTGGCCGGGCGCCCATTCGACGCACTGGCCCTCACCGCCGCTGTAGGTGCTCTTGACCCAGCGCAGGGGCTGGGTGGGAGTGCTGTTCATGTGGCGTGGTCCTCCGTGATCTGGCGAAGCAGGGTCAGCGACGCGTCCTCCGACAGCGCCGCCATGCGGAGCCGGTCGAACATACCGACGGCCTTCGCGACCACGCTAGAGGTGTCGTCCATCTGCCCGCCATGCGCGGCGCTCTCGGTGTAGACGGCGTGGGGTGCGCCGTTCAACGAGAGCAGCGTGAACGGCAGATGACTGGGTGCCGCGCCCGCCGAGTACGGCAGCACCTGGACCGTGATGTGGGGTGACGTCGTGCATGTGGCCAGATGCTGCAACTGCCCGATCATGACGGCCGGGCCGCCGACGCGCGTGCGGAGGACGGCCTCGTGAACCACGACCCACAGGAGCGGTGGATCGTCACGCTGTACGACCGCTTGTCGGCGCATACGAAGTTCCACGCGTTCCTTGATCTGATCGTCCGTCTCGCGAGGGAAGGCGGCACGGATGACGGCGGCCGCGTACCCCGGGGTCTGCAACAACCCCATGAGGAACGTGCACGAGTAGTCCGTGATGCCACTCGCGGACTCCTCAAGGGTGATGTACGGCACGAACCACTCCGGGTGCCCCTGCTTGCTCAGTCTGGCCCGCAGACGCGCGTACACGCCCGGAGTGCCCGCCACCCGGTCCATGGCCTCCGCGAAGGCCGCGGAGGCGAGTACGGTGCCGTTCTCCACCTTGCTGACCTGTGCCTGCCGGTAGTGCAGCCGGTCCGCGAACTTCTCCTGGGAGAGCCCGAGGGCCTCCCGTAGCGCCTTGGTCTCCTCGCCGAAGTACGCGGCGCCGTTCGCGGGTCCCCGGGCCTGGTCGGCGGCTTCGCTCACCTGTTCAACTCCCTCGCATTCCAGCTGCGTTGGCATGGCTCAAGACCTGGCGAGCGTATGCACCCGACCGTCATCGTGTGAGCGGAAGGTCACGCGGAGCACGCGGACGAGCGACCAACGGTGTACGGAGTGACAGGCATGGCGAGGACGGGCCGACAGCGGCGAACGGACGACAGGGTGCGGGAGGCCGAGCGGGCGTGCGGCGAGCTGGGCGAGGCGCTGGAGGCGGCCGGGGTGCGCCTGCCGTCCCTCGGGCTCGACCCCGTCTCGTGCGCGGGGTCCGCCCCGCTCGGGCTGATCGAGCTGGGGCGCTGCAACGTGGAGACGGCCCGCGCGCTCGCCGCCGCGCTCCGGTCGCGGACGGCGGGAGGCACCCCGTGATGTTCACCCCGGCCGTGGAGCGCCCGTGGCGCGACGCGTGGCCGCCGGCCGCGCGGTCGGGCGACGGGAACCCGTGGACCACGGGAGTGTGCTGGCTGTTCTGCCGCCGCACCGGTGTGGCCGTGCTGTGGGTGGGATCGGTGACGACGCCGGGCGCGACGGGCGACGTCTACGCGTGCGGCCCGTGCCTCGCCGAGCTGGACCACATGGTCCGCGCCCAGGCGCACGACCGGGAGAGGGACGGGGACGGGCCCGGGGACCACGGCGACCGGACCGCGCGGGCCGCCGGGCTCACCGTACGCGCGCACGTACCCCCGTCGCACCCACCGTCCCCGTCGCACCCGCCGTCCGTGGGCGGGTCCGGTACGTGCGAGCACCGGTGGACCGAGCACCGCGTCGGGAAGACGTACTGCCGTGGCTGCGGGCGGCAGCTCTACCTGTGAGCACCGCCCTCGGGACCTCGCCCCGGCCGGACCGTTCCGGGGCGGGCTCACGCCCCGTTCAGCAGTTCGCCCGCGTCCATGATGCGGTACGCGTAGCCCTGTTCGGCCAGGAACCGCTGGCGGTGCGCGGCGAAGTCCTGGTCGATGGTGTCCCGCGCGACCACCGAGTAGAAGTGCGCCTGGTGGCCGTCGGCCTTGGGCCGCAGCACCCGCCCCAGCCGCTGCGCCTCCTCCTGCCGGGAGCCGAACGTCCCCGACACCTGGATCGCCACCGTCGCCTCCGGCAGGTCGACGGAGAAGTTCGCGACCTTCGACACGACCAGCACGCCGATCTCCCCGTTGCGGAACGCCTCGAACAGCTTCTCCCGCTGCGTGTTCGGCGTCTCACCCTTGATGACCGGCGCCCCGAGGTGCTCGCCCAGCTCGTCCAGCTGGTCGATGTACTGGCCGATGACGAGGATCTGCTGCCCCGCGAACTTCCGGACGATCGCCTCGGTGACCCGCCGCTTGGTGTCCGTCGTCGCGCAGAACCGGTACTTCTCCTCCGCCTCCGCCGTGGCGTAGGCGAGCCGCTCCGACTCGGTCAGGTCGACGCGGACCTCCACGCAGTCGGCGGGCGCGATGTACCCCTGCGCCTCGATCTCCTTCCACGGCGCGTCGAACCGCTTCGGCCCGATGAGGGAGAACACGTCCGACTCCCGCCCGTCCTCCCGCACCAGCGTCGCCGTCAGCCCGAGGCGCCGCCGCGCCTGGAGGTCGGCGGTGAACTTGAAGACCGGCGCGGGCAGCAGGTGCACCTCGTCGTAGACGATGAGGCCCCAGTCCCGGGAGTCGAACAGCTCCAGGTGCGGGTAGACGCCCTTCCGCCTGGTCGTCAGCACCTGGTACGTGGCGATGGTGACCGGGCGGATCTCCTTGCGGGCGCCGCTGTACTCGCCGATCTCGTCCTCGGTGAGCGAGGTCCGCCTCACCAGCTCGTGCTTCCACTGCCGGGCGGAGACGGTGTTGGTGACGAGGATCAGCGTCGTCGCCTTCGCCATGGCCATGGCCCCCGCGCCGACCAGGGTCTTGCCCGCGCCGCACGGCAGCACCACGACGCCCGAGCCGCCGTGCCAGAACCCCTCGACGGCCTGCCGCTGGTAGGGGCGCAGCGACCAGCCCGACTCGTCCAGGTCGATGCGGTGCGCCTCGCCGTCCACGTACCCGGCGAGGTCCTCGGCGGGCCAGCCCAGCTTCAGGAGGGTCTGCTTGACCTGGCCGCGCTCGGAGGGGTGGACGGCGACCGTGTCCGGGTCGATGCGCTCCCCGACCAGCGGCCTGACCCGCTTCGACCGCAGCACCTCCTCCAGGACGGGCCGGTCGGTGGTGGTGAGGACCAGGCCGTGCACGGGGTGCTTGTGGAGGGTGAGCCGCCCGTACCGGGCCATCGTCTCGGCCACGTCGACGAGCAGCGCGTGCGGCACGGGGTACCGGGAGAACTCGACCAGCGCGTCGACGACCTGCTCCGCGTCGTGCCCGGCGGCCCGCGCGTTCCACAGGCCGAGCGGGGTCACGCGGTAGGTGTGGACGTGCTCGGGCGCCCGCTCCAGCTCCGCGAACGGCGCGATGGCGCGGCGGCAGGCGTCGGCCCGCTCGTGGTCGACCTCGAGCAGGAGTGTCTTGTCGCTCTGAACGATCAGCGGTCCGTGCACGCCTCACCCTTTCCGTACGGCCCCGGGACGCGGCCAGCTCTCCAGTTTGCCGCATCGCCCCCGGAAGGGGTTCCGCTCGGGGGCGGGGAGCACGGGGCCCGGGCGCGGCCGGTCACTCCTCCGCCAGCTCCGCGACGCCCGTGATGCGGTGCAGGGGGAAGGAGCGGACCTCGTCGGCCGTGTGGTCGTAGGCGGTGACGCGGCCGCCCTCGACGCGGACCGGCGCGATGACGTGCTGGCTGGCGGCGCCCTCGGCGTTGACGTACCCGATCCAGACCGCCGAGTTGGTCATCACGGCGGCCTGGACGGTGGCCAGGGTCTCGGCGGGGGAGGTGCGCGGCGGGGGGCCGCCGGCGCGGGCGTCCGCCGCGCCCGGCTCCTTGCGGGGGACGGTGGCGGCGAGGTCCCCGGCCCGGATGGCGCGGACGGCCGCTTCGAGCAGGGCGTCGTCGGGCTCCGGCGGGCCGTCCGGGACGGGGGCGGGCGGGGTGCGCGGCGGGGTGCGGCGGGCGCGGGCGCGGGTGACCAGCACATCGCCCTCGGCGCCCTCGGCGGCCGGGGCGAACCCCATGGACCGCAACCCCTCCAGCAGGGCCGCCGGGTCGGCCTGGGCGGCCAGGACGGTCGGGGCGAGACGGCGCAGGCCCAGGGGGGCGGACCGCCGGTCGGCGAGGATCTCCCCGAGCACGGCGTCGTCGTCGCAGCGGACGTACGAGGCGGCGGCGCCCACCCGGAGGTGGCCGTGGCGGCGGGCCACGTCGTCGACCAGGTACGCCAGCGGTTGCGGCACGGGCGTGCGGGAGTGCGCCGCGAGGAAGGCGTGGAGGTCGGCGGCGGTCCGCCCGGCGTCGAGGGCGCGGCGTACGGAGGCGGGCGTGAAGCGGTACACGGTCGCGCCGCCCTTGGACTCGACGTCCGCGAGGACCGCCAGGGTGTCGGCGAGCGGGCGGCGCAGCGGGCCGGGGGCGACGGCCGTCAGGTCGGCCTGGAGCAGGACGTGGTCGACCGGTTCGGGCAGCAGCGGCCCCAGCAGCGCCGCGACGGCGTCCTCGCCGGCCCCCTCCGCCAGGGCGCGGCCGTGTTCGGAGAGGGCGCCCCGACCGGTGACACCGAGCAGCTCGGCCTCGGTGAGCGTCCAGGTGGCGAGGCGGATACGCAGGTCGCCGCCGCCGCGCAGGGGCCGCTCCCAGCGGAGCCGGGCCAGTACGGCGTCCGGTTCCGGGGCGGCGCCCGGCGGCAGCGCGGCGAGGACCTCCAGCGTCCGGCGGCGGACCTCGGGGGCGGCGCCCCGGTCGAGGTCGGGGCCGAGGGCGGAGAGGGTGCGGCCCTTGGAGTCCTGCCCGCCGACCAGGCCCGGTGTGCGGGTGGCGGTGAACCAGGCGGTGGCGAGGCGGACCCAGCGGCGGGCGGCCGGCAGGTCGAGCCACTCGTCGTACGCGGGGGTCGGCGCGTACCGCTCGTCGGCGGCGCCGTCGGGAGCGAGCAGCCCCGCCGCGTACAGCAGCTCCAGCCAGAACGCGGCGACCGGTTCGGTGACGCCGAGGAGGACGGCGGTCCGCTTCAGGTCGCGGACGGACAGGCCGCCGGCGCGCAGGACGGCGGGGCCGCCCTCGCCCCACTGCTTCAGCAGGTCCTCGGCGGTGGCGAGCGCCGTGTACGCCTGGCCGGCCGCCGCGGTGTCCACCGTCCGCGGGGGGTGCTCGCGGGCCGCCTCGACGGCCGGCGGCGCCGGTTCCGGCGTGCGGTGCGCCCGCCCGGCCCGCAGGTGCAGCGCCACCTCGCGGGGGAGCGCGACGGTGCGGGCGCTGGTCGGCAGGAGCAGGCCGCGGTCGCGCAGCCAGCGCACGGGCGGTGTGGGGTTGGCGGTCACCTCGCCGTACGGCGGCCCCCACACGAGTCGGTCCAGCACGCCGAGGGCGTCCGCCGGGGCCTCGTCGAGGAGGGCGTCCATGCGGGGGCGGTCGGTGAACAGGGCGGTGAGCGCGGCGACCGCCGACACCGGGTCGTGGGTGGAGGGCAGTCCGAGGGTCCGGAGGATCTCCTGGAGGCGGCCCGGTGACATGCCGGCGGTGGCCTCGGCGGCGGTCGGGCCGAGGCCGGTGGGGGAGGGGTGCCGCGGGGACGGGGCGAGCACCTCGCGCGCGGTGCGCACCAGGCGGAGCCGGTCGTCGCCGCCCCACACGAGGGCCCGGTCGCGCAGGACGGCGACGGCGCCCGGCAGCGCGGCCTCGACGTCCGGGTCGCCGCCGTCGCCGGCCATGAGCCGGAGCAGCACCGGGTACGGCGCCGGGTCGGGCGCCACGGCCAGCGCCTCGGCCGTCTGGAGGGCGAACCGGTCCAGCCGCTCCAGGGCGCGGACGACGGAGGCCCGGGTGCCGGCCCTGGTCGCGAGCTGGGTCAGGTCGTTCGGTACGGGGGCGAGCAGGTCGGGCCGGGCGCGCAGCAGCACCGCCAGCCCGTCGTCGCCCCGGGCCCGCAGCGCCTCCGCGAGGGTGCGGGGCGCCGCCGTACCGCCGTGGTCCTCGGGCACGTGCGCCTCCCGCTCGGTCTCGCCGGTCGCCATCCGCCACACGTTAGCCCCATGCCGCCCGTCCCAGGCGCTAACGTCGGGACGTCGGCCAGGCGGCCGGGCGGCATGGAGGGGCGCGTGGGCATCGAAAGCGACCAGCTGGTCTTCGACTACCTGAGCCGGGTGGGGGACCTGGCGCAGCGGCGGCAGCTGTCGTCGAAGGCGCGGATGGGCCTGGTGGCGTCGCTGCGCGACGAGATCGCCCGGCAGCGGACGGGCGGCGGCGCGGGCGGGCGGACGGCGGGTCCGGCGCCCCGCCCGCAGCTCAGCGGACGGGGTGTCCGGCCCTCCGGAGCGCGGTCTTCACCTCGCCGATCCGCAGCTCCCCGAAGTGGAACACGGACGCCGCCAGGACGGCGTCCGCGCCGGCCTCGACCGCGGGCGGGAAGTGGTCCGCCCCGCCGGCGCCGCCGGAGGCGACCACCGGTACCGTGACGCGCTCGCGGACCGCCGCGATCATCGCGGTGTCGTAGCCGTCCTTCGTGCCGTCGGCGTCCATGGAGTTCAGCAGGATCTCCCCCGCGCCCAGCTCCGCGGCCCGGTGCGCCCACTCCACGGCGTCGGTGCCGGTCCCCCGGCGCCCGCCGTGCGTGGTGACCTCGAAGCCGGAGGGCGTGGCGGTGCCCTCCGGGCAGCGCCGGGCGTCCACGGACAGCACGAGCACCTGGCTGCCGAACCGCTCGGAGATCTCGCGGATCAGCTCGGGCCGGGCGACGGCGGCCGTGTTGACGCCGACCTTGTCCGCGCCGGCGCGCAGCAGCCGGTCCACGTCGTCGGCGCTGCGCACGCCGCCGCCCACGGTGAGCGGGATGAACACCTGCTCGGCGGTGCGCCGCACCACGTCGTAGGTGGTCTCCCGGTCGCCGGACGAGGCGGTGATGTCGAGGAAGGTCAGCTCGTCGGCGCCCTCGGCGTCGTACAGCTTCGCCATCTCCACCGGGTCGCCCGCGTCGCGGAGGTCGCGGAAGTTGACGCCCTTGACGACGCGGCCGCCGTCCACGTCCAGGCAGGGGATGACTCGGACCGCGAGGCTCATGACGCGGCACCTCCGTTCGCGCGGTACGCCTCGACCTCGACCTCGACGACGAGCCGGGGGTCGACGAGGCCGGAGACGACGATCATCGACGCGGCGGGGCGGACGGCGTCGAACAGCTCCTTGTGGGCGCGGCCGACCTCCTCCACGTCCCGCGCGTGGGTGAGGTACATGCGGGTGCGGACCACGTCCGCCGGGCCGAGGCCGAGCCGCCCGAGCGCGTCGAACGCCACGTCGAAGGCGTTGAGCGCCTGCTCGTACGGGCCGCCCTCGGCGACGGCCCCGTCGACGACCGACGTGCAGCCGGAGACCAGGACGAGGCCGTGGGGCAGTTCCACCGCGCGGGAGTAGCCGAACTGCTCCTCCCAGGGCGCGCCGGTGACGACCCTGCGCGGGGAGCCGGTCACGCGGACACCGCCGCGAGTGCTTCCTCGAGCGTGAAGGCCTTCGCGTAGAGGGCCTTGCCGACGATGGCGCCCTCGACGCCCAGCGGGACCAGCTCGGCGACGGCGCGCAGGTCGTCGAGGGAGGAGACGCCGCCGGAGGCGACGACGGGCCGGTCGGTGGCGGCGCAGACGTCGCGCAGCAGGTCCAGGTTGGGGCCCTGGAGCGTGCCGTCCTTGGCGATGTCGGTGACGACGTACCGGGCGCAGCCCTCGGCGTTCAGGCGCTCCAGCGTCTCGTACAGGTCGCCGCCGTCGCGGGTCCAGCCGCGGCCGCGCAGGGTGGTGCCGCGCACGTCGAGGCCGACGGCGATCCTCTCGCCGTGCTCGGCGATGACCCCGGCGACCCACTCGGGGGTCTCCAGGGCGGCCGTGCCGAGGTTGACGCGGGTGCAGCCGGTGGCGAGGGCGGCGGCGAGCGAGGCGTCGTCGCGGATGCCGCCGGACAGCTCGACCCTGATGTCCATGGCCCGGGTGACCTCGGTGATCACGTCGCGGTTGTCGCCGGTGCCGAAGGCCGCGTCGAGGTCGACGAGGTGGAGCCACTCGGCGCCCGCCCGCTGCCAGGCCAGGGCCGCCTCCAGCGGGGAGCCGTAGGACGTCTCCGTGCCGGACTCGCCGTGGACGAGGCGGACGGCCGAGCCGTCCCGTACGTCGACGGCAGGGAGGAGTTCGAGCTTGTTCATCTCAGGGGTCCTAGCCTCTAAGCGGGTGCGGGGGGGCGGGGGCGGGTCAGAAGGTCTCGAGCCAGTTGGCGAGCAGCCGGGCCCCGGCGTCGCCGGACTTCTCCGGGTGGAACTGGGTCGCCCACAGGGCGCCGTTCTCGACGGCGGCGACGAACCGCTCGCCGTGCGTGGACCAGGTGACCGCGGGGGCGCGCAGGGCGGGGTTGGCGGTCCGCAGGGACCAGTCGGTCACGGCGTACGAGTGGACGAAGTAGAACCGCTCGCCGGGGTCGATCCCGGCGAACATCTCGCTGCCGCCGGGCGCCTCGACGGTGTTCCACCCCATGTGCGGGACGACGGGCGCCCTGAGCGGGCCGACCGTCCCGGGCCACTCGTCGAGACCCTCGCTCTCCACGCCGTGCTCGACGCCGCGCGCGAACAGGACCTGCATCCCGACGCAGATGCCCATGACGGGCCGGCCGCCGGAGAGCCTGCGGTCGATGATCCAGTCGCCGCGGGCCGCCTTCAGTCCGGCCATGCAGGCGGAGAAGGCGCCGACGCCGGGGACGAGGAGCCCGTCGGCGTTCATGGCCCGGTCGTAGTCGCGGGTGATCTCGACGTCGGCGCCCACGCGGGCGAGGGCGCGTTCGGCGGAGCGGACGTTGCCGAAGCCGTAGTCGAGGACGACGACCTTCCTCGCGGTGCCGCCGTGCGTTCGGGTCATTCCCAGATCCCCCGGATCCTCAGGACTCCGGCGAGGAGGCACATGCCGGAGGCGACGGCGAGCAGGACGACGGGCCCCTTGGGCATCCCCTGCCGGGTGAAGGAGTAGACGCCGCCGGCCAGGAACAGGCCGACGACGATCAGGACGGTGGACAGCCCGGTCACCGCGGCCCCCCGTCCGCCCCCGCGCCGGCGCGGAGCGGGGAGGACGCGCCCGTGCGCGGCCCGATGTCCGCGCGTGCGCCGCTCACAGGGCGCCCTTCGTCGAGGGCAGGAGGCCGGCGGCGCGCGGGTCGCGCTCGGACGCCCGGCGCAGGGCTCGGGCGAGGGCCTTGAACTGGCACTCCACGATGTGGTGGGCGTTGCGCCCGTAGGGGACGTGGACGTGCAGCGCGATCTGGGCCTGGGCGACGAACGACTCCAGGATGTGCCGGGTCATCGTCGTGTCGTACGCGCCGATCATCGGCGCCATGTTCTCGGGCTCGGTGTGCACGAGGTACGGGCGCCCGGAGAGGTCGACGGCGACCTGGGCGAGGGACTCGTCCAGCGGGACCGTGCAGTCGCCGAAGCGGTGGATGCCGACCTTGTCGCCGAGGGCCTGCCTGAAGGCGGCGCCGAGGGCGAGGGCGGTGTCCTCGATCGTGTGGTGGGAGTCGATGTGCAGGTCGCCGTCGGTCTTGACCGTGAGGTCGAACAGCCCGTGGCGGCCGAGCTGGTCGAGCATGTGGTCGTAGAAGCCGACGCCGGTGGAGACGTCGACCCTGCCGGTGCCGTCGAGGTCGATCTCGACGACGACGGACGTCTCCTTGGTGGTGCGTTCGACCCGTCCTACGCGGCTCATGGGTTCTGCTCCTTCCGAATGGCGCGGACCGCGTCCAGGAACGCGTCGTTCTCCCGCGGTGTGCCGGCCGTGACCCGCAGCCGGCCCGGTACGCCGTTGTCGCGGACCAGGACGCCGTGGTCGAGGAGCCTCCGCCACGCGGCGTGGGCGTCCTCGAAGCGCCCGAACTGGACGAAGTTGGCGTCGGAGTCGGTGACCTCGTAGCCGGCGGCCCGCAGTCCGGCGACGAGCCGGTCCCGTTCGGCCTTGAGGTGCTCGACGTACCCCAGCAGCGTATCGGTGTGTTCGAGCGCGGCCAGCGCGGTGGCCTGGGTGACGGCGGACAGGTGGTACGGCAGGCGCACCAGCTGGACGGCCTCGACGACGGCCGGGTGGGCGGCGAGGTAGCCGAGGCGGAGCCCGGCGGCGCCGAACGCCTTCGACATGGTGCGGGAGACCACCAGGTGCGGGCGGCCCTCGATGAGCGGCAGCAGCGACGGGCGGTGGCTGAACTCGACGTACGCCTCGTCGACGACGACCAGGGAGGGCTTGGCGGCCTGGGCGGCGTCGTGGAGGGCGAGGACCGTGCCGGCGTCGACGGCGGTGCCGGTGGGGTTGTTGGGGGAGGTGACGAACACCACGTCGGGGCGGTGCTCGGCGATGGCCGCCGAGGCGGCCGCCGGGTCGAGGCCGAAGTCCTCGCGGCGGGGGGCGGTGACCCAGCCGGTGCCGGTGCCGCGGGCGATCAGGCCGTGCATGGAGTACGAGGGCTCGAAGCCCAGGGCGGTCCTGCCGGGGCCGCCGAAGGCCTGCAGGAGCTGCTGGAGGACCTCGTTGGAGCCGTTGGCCGCCCAGACCCGGTCGGCGCCGACCTCGTGGCCGGTGGTGCGGGTGAGGTAGCGGGCCAGTTCGGTGCGCAGCTCGGCGGCGTCGCGGTCGGGGTAGCGGTTGAGGTGCCGGGCCGCCTCCCGGACCCGCTCCGCGATGCGCTCCACGAGCGGCTCGGGCAGCGGGTAGGGGTTCTCGTTGGTGTTGAGGCGCACCGGGACGTCGAGCTGGGGCGCGCCGTAGGGGGACCTGCCGCGCAGCTCGTCGCGGACGGGCAGGTCCTCGACGCGTACGCCGGTCCCCGTCACGGCGCCTCCTCCGTACGGGACCCGTCCCGCCCGTCCGCGGGGAAGCGCGCCATCACGGCCTCGCCGTGCGCCGGCAGGTCCTCCGCCTCGGCGAGGGTGACCACGTGGTGGGCGACCTCGGCGAGCGCCTCGCGCGTGTAGTCCACGATGTGGATGCCGCGCAGGAAGGACTGGACGGACAGGCCCGAGGAGTGGCAGGCGCAGCCGCCGGTGGGCAGGACGTGGTTGGAGCCGGCGCAGTAGTCGCCGAGGGAGACCGGCGACCAGGGGCCGACGAAGATCGCACCGGCGTTGCGGACGCGCCGGGCGACGGCGGCGGCGTCGGCGGTCTGGATCTCCAGGTGCTCGGCGCCGTAGGCGTCCACGACGCGCAGCCCCTCGTCGATCCCGTCGACGAGGACGATCGCGGACTGCCTGCCGCGCAGGGCCGGCAGGACGCGGTCGTCGGCGTGCCTGGTCGCGGCGGCCCGCGACCGCAGCTCGCGCTCGACGGCGTCGGCCAGGTCGGGGGAGTCGGTGACCAGGACGGCGGCGGCGAGCGGGTCGTGCTCGGCCTGGCTGACCAGGTCGGCGGCGACGTGGGAGGGGTCGGCCGTGGCGTCGGCGAGGACGGCGATCTCGGTGGGGCCGGCCTCGGTGTCGATGCCGATGCGCCCGGTGAAGTACCGCTTGGCGGCGGCGACCCAGACGTTGCCGGGGCCGGTGACCATGTCGGCGGGGGCGCAGGTCCGCGTGCCGTACGCGAACATGGCGACGGCCTGCGCGCCGCCGGCGGCGTACACCTCGTCGACGCCGAGGAGGGCGCAGGCGGCGAGGATCGTCGGGTGCGGCAGGCCGGCGCCCCACCCGCCGGCGGGGGCCTTCTGCGGCGGGGAGGCGAGGGCGATCGACTCGACGCCGGCCTCCTGCGCCGGTACGGCGTTCATGATCACCGACGAGGGGTAGACGGAGCGGCCGCCCGGCGCGTACAGGCCGACGCGTCCGACGGGGACCCACTTCTCGGTGACCGTGCCGCCGGGCGCCACCCGCGTGGTGCGGGTGGTGCGGCGCTGCTCGCGGTGGACGGTCCGGGCCCGGCGGACGGACTCCTCCAGGCCGGCCCGGACGGCCGGATCCAGCTCCTCCAGGGCGCGGGTCAGCGCGTCGGCCGGGACCCGCACCCGGTCGAGGTCGACCCCGTCGAAGCGACGGGCGTAGTCGATCAGCGCCGCGTCGCCCCGATGGCGCACGTCCTCGCAGATGGGCCGCACCTTCTCCAGGGCGGCTTCCACGTCGAACTCGGCACGGGGCAGCAGGTCGCGCAGGGCGCCGCCCGCCGGCAGGGCGTCGCCTCGCAGATCGATGCGTGAGATCACAGGTCGATTCTCGCAGACGGCCGCGCGGTACCGGCCGCGCGTATCACTGGCTGATACGTGCCACACCACTCCCCGGATGTCACACCTGACCGTTAGCGTTCAGCCCGTCACCCAGCGGGAAGAACAGCCGTACGACCCGGGGAAGTGAGGGGGCGGCATTGACCGAGCCGCACGACGACCGCGACGGCCTCCACGGCGACGGTCACGACGACGAGGTGCCCGGTGACCTCAGCCCGGCCGAGCTGGGGATGTGGCAGGCGTTCCGGATCGGCGCGTGGTATGACCTGCGGTCGGGCCACCCGGTGCTGGACGACCCGTTCGCGCCGCGGACGTGGCCGCAGGAGCGGTGCGTCCGGGCGCGGGTGATGGCCCGGCTGCTGCTGTCCGGCCCGCCGGCGCTGGCGGGGCGCGTCTCGGCGCTGAAGGTGCGCGGGGCGCGGATCACCGGTCGGCTGGACCTCGCGGGCGGCACGGTCGCGCCCTACGTGGAGCTGCAGGGGTGCGTCTTCGACGACGAGGTGGTGCTGCCGGAGTCCCGGTTCACCACGCTCCGGATGGTCGGCTGCGCGATACCCCGCCTAGAGGCGGCCCGGCTGCACACCGAGGGCGACCTGCACCTGCCGCGCTGCCGGGTGGCGCGCGGGGTGCGGCTCACCGACGCGCAGATCGGCACGGACCTGCTGATCAGCCAGATCCACGTGCAGCCGGACCGGCGCGGGAGGGCGATCGTCGCGGACGGCATGTCGGTGGCGCAGGACCTCCAGGCCGAGCTGATCGAGACGTACGGCGAGTTCAGCATGCGCGGCGCGAAGGTCGGGGTGTCGCTGAGCCTGCGCGGCAGCCGGCTGCGGGGCGCGGAGGGGCGGCGGGCGCTGAACGCGCCGCAGCTGAGCGTGGAGCGGACGCTGTACCTGACGGGCGCGTGGGTGAGCGAGACGGTGGGCGGCCCCGGCGACCACCCGGGCGGGACGCCGCCGTACGGGGTGGGGGAGGTCAACACGCCGATGCGGGGCACGCGGATGCGGCCCTTCGAGTGCCGGGGCGGGGTGCGGCTGGACGACGGGCGGTTCGGGGACGCGGTCGACCTGCACCAGGCGCGGTTCGTGCTGTCGTCGGCGCGCAGGGAGGAGCTGTCGCTGCGCAGGATCGTCACCCCGGAGCTGCGGTTCAGCTGCGAGCGCCCCGAGGAGGGCCGGGTGGTGCTGAACGGCGCGAAGGTGGTCACGCTCGTCGACCAGGCGTCCAGCTGGCCGGGGCCGGGCGGCCTGGCGATCAGCGGGTTCGTGTACGAGAACCTGGTGCCCTACGGGCACTTCCCGCTGGTCCTGCGGCTGGAGTGGGTCGCGGCGGCGACGCCCGAGTACGCCCCGGAGCCGTACGAGCGGCTGGCGACGGTGCTGCGCGGCTGCGGCGAGGACGCCGACGCGCGGGAGGTGCTGCTCGCCAAGCAGCGGCGGCGGCGGGAGACGCTGCCGCTCGCCGCGAAGCTGTGGGGGTACCTCCAGGACTGGACGGTGGCCTACGGCTACCGTCCGGGCCGGGCGGCGGTGTGGATGGCGGTGCTGTGGGCGGCGGGGGCGCTGGCCTTCTCGTTCTACGAGCCGGTGCCGATCAAGCGGGAGGAGTTCCCGCACTGGGACGCCGGCCTCTACGCGCTGGACCTGCTGCTACCGGTGATCAACCTGGGCCAGGAGGGGTACTGGCGGCTGTCGGGGGCGTGGCAGTGGCTGTCGACGGTGCTGGTCCTGGTGGGGTGGATCCTGGCCACGGCGGTGGCGGCGGGCGCGTCGCGGCTGCTGGGCCGGCACTGACCGGGCGGCGGGTCCGGGGGGCGCCGGGCGGGTGCCGCGGCGGGCGCCCCCCGGGCCCGCCCCCGTCCACGGCCGAGGCGCCGTTTCCTTACCGTCTCCCGACGTTCGCCGGGACAACCTCCCCGCTCCCACCAAAGCTTCACAGCCTCTCCCTGGTACGGCTCCCAGCTGCGGTTTTCAATGGTCCGCACGATGTCTCCACTCCGCGCCCTCCTGGGTGGCGCACGCATCCCCCGGCCCGGCCGGCCGGCCCTCGACGGGCTGTCGCCGGAGGGCTCCGTACTGCTGGACGCACCGGACGACCGGCTCGGCCCGGTGCTGGTGGCCGCCGCGCTCGGGGATCACGTTCCGGCCGCCCGGCTGCTCGCCGAGACCCGGCACGCCGCCGAGTGGGAGTACCGGGACCGGTGCGCCGTGCGCCTCGCCCCCTTCGCCCGCGGCCGGGACGGCTGGCTGGCCGCCTGGTGCGCGCGGGACCCCGGGGACCCGGACGCGCTGCTCGTCGCGGCGCAGTCGGCCGTGGACCGCGCCTGGGCGTCGCCCGCCCGCGCCGAGCGGCTCCGGGAGGTCGAGCCGACGCTCCGCGCGGCGGCCGAGGCGTCGCCCCGCGATCCGGTGCCGTGGCGGATCGCGATGGACCACGCGCGCGGGAGCCGGGCGTCGGGCGCGTCGTTCGCGGCGCTGTGGGAGCAGGCGGTGCGCCGCTCCTCCCGCCACCACGGGTGCCACGTCTCGGCGGTGGAGTACCTGTCGGCCCGCTGGCGCGGCTCGCACCGGGCGTGCTTCGACTTCGCGGAGGCCGCCGCGTCCGACTCCCCGCCGGGCTCGCTGGTGCGGGCGCTGCCGCTGCGGGCGGCGTACGGGCAGCTGGTGGACGGCGGGGACGCGGTGCCGGGGGCGCGGGTGGACGCGGCGGCGGACCTGGCGGCCGAGTTGTCGGCGCACTACCCGGCGGGCGACCCGTGGCCGGCCGAGGCGCGCAACCTGCTGGCGTACGTGCTGGTGGCGCGGCGGCGCTGGACGGCGGCACTGGAGCAGTTCCGGCTCATCGGGCCGCGGGCCGCGTCGCACCCCTGGTCCGCCGCGGCCGGCGAGGGCGGGGACCCGCTGGGGCGGTTCCTGGAGGCG
>JAAXOU010000400.1 GCA_012396115.1 Streptomyces somaliensis DSM 40738
GGCGCCGGGACACCGGGCCCGGTCGGCACGAGCCCGGCCGGGCCCGGCCGTCGTACCGCCCGGCCGCGGGCGCGGCGGTACGGCGGGCCGGAGGCGTCCCGCTCACGGGCGGGGCGGGCGTCCCGTTCGCCGGCGCCGCGCCCAGAGCGCCTTCTGGGCGAACAGGGTCAGCGTGCCGGCGACGGCGATGCCGAGCAGGTTCAGCAGCAGCTGCTCGGTCGATCCCCTGGTCTGGCCGAACTCGCCGTACGACAGCGCGACCGCCGCGTTCGCCGCCGCCGGGACGGTCGTCACCGAGATCGCCACACCGACCAGCGCGCCCGACTTCGCCGACGTGAGCGACAGCGTCCCCGCCGCGCCCGCCAGCACGGCGACGACGAAGGAGAAGGGGTCCGGGGCGTAGATGAAGCCCGTGTTCGGCCGCTCACCGCCCAGCCGCTCGGCGGAGAACAGCCCGGCGGCGTCCATGAGGAGGCTGAACAGCACCGTGACCGCCATGGCCGCGGCGAAACCGACGAGGAGTGCCAGCAGCGACCGCCACGCCAGCCGCGGGGCGCGCCGCACCAACGCCGTGCAGAACCCGGCGAGCGGACCGAACTCCGGCCCGACCGCCATCGCGCCCACGATCAGGATCGCGTTGTCCAGCACCACGCCGCACGCGGCGATCATCGTGGCCAGCGCCAGGAACGCGATGTAGGTGACGGAGAGCGTGGACTCCTCGTGCGTCGCGTCGGACAGGTGCTCCCACAGCACCGCGTCCGCGCCCTCGCCCGGGGCCTCCCGCTCCGCCTCGTCGGCCCGCTTCGACAGGACCAGGTCGACGTTCTCGACCGCGATGGCGCCGTCCTCGCCGAGCCCCCGCGCCCGCAGTTCGGCGATCAGCCCGTCACCGGCCTCGCGCGCCACGTCGAACATGACGACGTCGCCCGCGGGGTTGCGGGCGGCGCCCGGCAGCACCGCGAGGTGCGCGCAGCCGACCGTCCCCTCCACGAGCCGTAGGACGTCGTCGGTCCGGTCGGCCGGCACGATGACCCGTAGATGCAGCACAGCGTCTCCTCCGTGTCCCCGCGGCCGTGCCGCCGCGTCCGGCGGCCGGCTCCGCGCGCCACATCGTACGGGCGCGGGGACGGCGGCCCCCGGGCCGGACGGTTCCGCCCGCGCCCCGGCCCGGCCGCGTGGGAGGAGTCCGGCGGACGGAGACCACCCCGTAAGGATCAAAACCCACTCCACCCCTATACTGCCGCCCATGCGACCACACCACGCCCTCCCCCGCGCCCCACGGACCCCGCGGTGAGCGGGGCCTCCGGGACCGGGACCGCCCGCGGGGCCGGCGACCCGCCGGCCCCGCCGCGGCGGCGCGTACTGGCCGATCTGACGCCGTTGCGCACCAGCAGGGACTACCGCCGGCTGTGGGTGGGCAACACCATCTCCTGGACCGGCCAGGGGATGACCACCCTCGCGATCTCCCTCCACGTGTACGAGCTGACGGGGTCGAGCTTCTCCGTGGGCCTCGTCGGCCTGTTCTCGCTCGTCCCGCTCGTCGCGTTCGGCCTGTACGGGGGCGCCGTGGCGGACGCGGTGGACCGCCGGCGCCTCGGCCTGGCCAGCGCGGCCGGACTGGCCGGGCTCTCCGCGGTCCTGGCCGCGGGCACCCTCGCCGGTTTCCACCGGGTGTGGTTCCTCTACGCGGTGGTGGCCCTGCAGGCGGTCTGCGCCGCCGTCAACGCCCCCGCCCGCAGCGCGATGATCCCCCGCCTCCTGCCGAAGGAGCAGCTCCCGGCGGCCAACGCCCTGTCGTCGATGACCACGACCTCCGGGGCCCTCGTCGGGCCGATGCTGGGCGGGCTGGTCGTCGGGGCGTGGGGGTACGAGGCGGCCTACCTGATCGACGCCGTCGCCTTCGGCGCCGCCCTCCACGCGATGTGGCGGCTGCCCGCGATGCCGCCGCTGCGCGCCGAGGGGGCGAAGCGGCCCTCCGTCCTGGACGGGTTCCGGTTCCTGGCCACCCGCCCCAACGTGCGCATGACGTTCTACACCGACTTCTGCGCGATGGTCCTCGCCCACCCTCGGGCGCTGTTCCCGGCGCTGGCCGTGCTGTCGTACGGGGGTGACGCCCGGACGACCGGTCTGCTCGTCGCCGCGCCCGCCGTCGGCGCCCTCCTCGGCGGCGTCTTCTCCGGCTGGCTGGGCCGGATCCACCGCCACGGCCTGGCCATCACCCTGGCCGTCGCCGCCTGGGGGGCCGCGGTCGCCGTGTTCGGCCTGACCCGCCAGCTGTGGCTGGGCCTGGTCTTCCTCGCCGTCGCCGGCTGCGCGGACACCGTCTCCATGGTCTTCCGGTCCACCGTGCTCCAGACGGCGGTCCCCGACGAGATGCGCGGCCGCTTCCAGGGCGTCTTCGTCATCGTGGTCGCGGGCGGCCCCCGGGCCGGCGACTTCCTGGCCGGAACGGCCGGCGACCTCTTCTCGCCGACCACCGCCGTGGTCGCCGGGGGCGTCGCCTGCGTGGTGGCCGTGGGCCTCCTCACCCTGGCCCGCCCCGGCTTCCTCCACTACGACGCCCGCGACCCCCGGGCGTGACCCGCCCGGCCCGGGGGACGGACGGACCCGCGGGCCGGGCGGGGGCGGCCGCCTTCCCGGGCCCGGGCCGCGCACCCGTACCGATCGGGGGCACCGGGGGTGCGACCCGGGCCCGCGCGTCGACCGCCCCGACCGGC
>JAAXOU010000401.1 GCA_012396115.1 Streptomyces somaliensis DSM 40738
GGCGCAGCGCCCAGGTGCCGGCAGCCACGGCGCCGGCCAGGACCGCCGCGCCCGCCGCGATCCGCGTCGCGTCGGGTCCGACGCTGCCGCCCACGCCCGTCTTCACGTGGCCGTGCGGGCCCTCGTGGGTGGGGTGGTGGGTCGGGTAGTGGGTCGGGTGCTGCGTCGGGTGGTGGGTGGGGTGGTGGGTGGGGCCGGAGTGCCGGACCATC
This sequence comes from Streptomyces somaliensis DSM 40738, assembly GCA_012396115.1. GTDB lineage: Bacteria > Actinomycetota > Actinomycetes > Streptomycetales > Streptomycetaceae > Streptomyces > Streptomyces somaliensis. The sequence continues at coordinate 213 of JAAXOU010000401.1, forward strand.
AGGTCGCCCGCGGCCGTCCTGCCGTTGTCGCAGACCACGCCGATGCGGTAGGCGCCCGGCTTGGCGTGCTCCGGGATGCGGAAGGTGCCGACCGCGAGGTCCTTGGAGGCGCCGGGCCGCATCTTGAACTGGCCGGCGCCCAGCGCCTGGGCGTCGCCCACGCCGTGCCCGTTCGGTCCGCAGGCGCGGGTGCTGACGGTGACGCTCGTGCCCGGGGCGGCGACGGAGGGGGACAACTCCAGGGTTCCGAGGTCACCGGCGTGTGCCGCGGGGGCGGCGAGGGCGCCGAGGCAGACGGCCGCGAGCGCGGTACCGGTCAGCGAGCGGGCAGTGGTGCGCATGGGGGTCCTCCGGGCAGCGCTTCGAGCTGGTGTCCTGTCTCCGAGGTAAGGCCGCAACCGTCTCCCACGCCTGCTGAGTCCCCGTCAGCAGAGCCCTCCCGTGAACGTGTCTCCGCAGGTGGGGGCGGTGAACCGGACCGGGTCACCGAGGCGTTCCGAACGGGTGACGGGCCTGCCGCCCGACCTCGACCCCGGTGGGGGCGCGGGGCCCCGGCGCATGGACACCACCCCGGACACCGCCACCCCGGACACCACCCGTGGCCCCACGCGGCCCCCACGCGGCCCGGCGGGGAGGCGCACGTCACACCCGCCGTCCGGCCGCCCGGCGAACCCGGTGCCGCGCCCGCGCGTCGGACAGGGGGAGCACGCGGAGCGCGTGCGGGACGCGGGGGAGGGGCCCATGGCGCGGAGCCGTGCACGCCGGCCGGTACCGAGCACGCGGAAGGGGCGGCGGCAACTGGTCCAGGGCGCGATGCTGGCCTGCTCCCTGGCACTCGCGCCGGCGGCCTGGCTGCACACGAGCACCGCCGGCGACATCCGCACGGTCGCCGACGCGCCGGCCCGCGACGTGGCCGTCGTGTTCGGCGCCGGACTGTGGAGGGGCCGCCCCACCCCCTACCTGGCGCACCGCCTCGACGCGGCCGCCGAGCTGTACCGCGACGGCAGGGTGAGGGTCGTCCTCGTCACCGGCGACAACGGACGCGCCGACTACGACGAGCCGGACGCCATGCGCGCCTACCTCGTCGAGCGGGGAGTCCCCGACACGCGGGTCGTCAGCGACCACGCGGGTTTCGACACCTGGGACTCCTGCGTCCGCGCCAAGCGGATCTTCGGCGTCGACCGGGCCGTGCTGATCACCCAGGGGTTCCACGTCCGGCGCGCGGTCGCCCTCTGCCGCGCGGCGGGCGTCGACTCGTACGGCGTCGGGGTCGCCGAACCGCGCGACCGGGTCTGGTACCAGGGCGCGGTCCGCGAGCTCGCCGCGGCCGGGAAGGCCGCCGCGGACGTGCTCCTGCGGCCCGACCCCGTGTTCCTCGGCCGGCGGGAGACCGGCGTCGCCGAGGCCCTCGCGCCGGCGGGCTGAGCCCCGTCCGGGCCTGAGCCCTGTCTGGACCCGTGCCCCGCCCCGGGCCCGTGCCCCGCCCCGGGCCCGTGCCGCACCCGGGCCGGCCGAGTCGCGGGCCTGAGCCCTGTCCGGACCTGCGCCCCGCCCGGGGCCGGTCACCCCGCGCCCGGAGGCGTCCGCCGGGGCCGTCCGCACCCGCCGGGCCGGCCCCGGGGCCCCGCGTTCAGCGGACGCGCGGCACACCCCGGGACGGCCGGCGGCCGAGCCAGTCGCCGCCCGGTATCCGCGGCCCCGGCACGGCGCGCGCCGCGGCCACGTACACCCACGCCGGCACCAGGACCCCGTCCCGCAGCCGGACCACGTCGCAGCGCCGCCGCTCGTACAGGTTCAGCGGGTGCCCGGGGCCGTGGTACTCCTCCAGCCGGTCCAGGGCGGACAGCAGCCCGCCGTACGCGCCGGGCGCGGCGCGCACCAGCTCCCCGGCGACCCCGCCGTCGCCGCCGCGCACCGCGTACGGGTAGCCGGGCCCGTCGTGCAGGGCGGCGCCCGGCAGCCGCGCCGGTTCCTCCGCGGCCGTCCTGCCCGCGAGGAACAGGGCGTGGTTGCGCTCGCCCGGCCGCAGCGTCCCGTACACGAAGAACGGCAGCTCGCCGGCGGTCATCCGGCCGTCTCCCGCTCCACCCACGCCAAGTAGTCGCCGCCGCCCCGCACCACGGGCACGGCGACGATCTCCGGCGTGTCGTAGTCGTGGTGGCGGCGGACGTGCTCCTCCAGCGCGTCGTACCGCGCGGCGGCCGTCTTGAACAGCACCCGCCACTCCCGCGCGGTCTCGACGGCGCCCTCCCAGCGGTAGACCGAGGTCACCGGCCCGGAGACCTGCGCGCACGCGGCGAGGCGCGCCTCCACAGCGCTCCGCGCCAGCGCCTCGGCCTTCGCCTCGTCGTCGGTGGTGGTCAGTACGGTCAGAACCTGGGTCACGCTCGCGCACCTCCGGGTGGGACACCGCCGTCGCGACCAGGATGGCACCCGCGCCCGGCGCGGGGACCCGGCCGGGCGCGGGAGGTGCCGCGGCGGGCGGCGCCCCGCACCCGTGCCCCC
>JAAXOU010000402.1 GCA_012396115.1 Streptomyces somaliensis DSM 40738
CGCCGGCGCCGTGCGCGGCGGAGCCACGGCACGGGTCCCCGCCCGGCCCCGCCCGATATGCGTGCCGTGCCCGCTCCGCCTACCGTGACCTCCATGGGAGAAGCGGCGGAGCCGGGGAGCGGGGGCGGACCGTTCCCCGTTCCGTCCCGGCGCGGACCCGGCGTACGGCCGGGCCGCCCCGAGCCGCCCCGGGCCGCCCGGAGGAGCCGAGAGCGCGGCCGAGCCGTGCCGGGAAGGAAGTGACACGCCCATGCTCACCACCCGCTTCGCCACCGGGTCCCCGATCTGGGTCGATCTCGGCACACCCGACCTCGACGGGGCACGGGAGTTCTACCGGGCGCTGTTCGGCTGGGAGTTCGCCCCTGGAGGTCCCGAGGCCGGCGGCTACGGGATGTTCACCCGGCGGGGCGGGACCGTCGCGGGCGGCATGACCGTCCCGCCCGAGCAGGGCGGGTCGGCCTGGACGCTGTACTTCCGCACCCCCGACGCCGAGGCCACCGCGACCGCCGTGCGCGCGGGCGGCGGCAGCGTCACCCTCGACCCGACGGACGTCCTCGGCCTCGGCCGCATGGCCCTGTTCACCGACCCCACCGGCGCGGACTTCGGCGTCTGGCAGCCCGGTGCGAACCGGGGCCTCGACGTGGTCGGCGAGCCCGGCGCGCTGTGCTGGACGGAGCTGTACACCCCCGACCCGGTGGCCGACCTGTCCTTCTACGACATGGTCTTCGGCACGGAGGCCCACACCGGCCCCGAGGGGGCGGGCGGCGCGTACACGCTGCTCCGCCCGTCCGGCACCGGCCAGGAACCGCCCGGTGACGCGTTCGGCGCCGTCGTCCCGCTCGCCGGCGACCCCTCCGAGGCGGCCGGCGGGCCCTCGTGGACGCCGTACTTCGAGGTGGACGACCTCGACGCGGCCGTCGCCGAGGCCGAGCGGAACGGCGGGAAGGTCCGCAGGGGCCCCTCCGACCTGGCGGACCTCGGCCGCTGCGCCAAGCTCACCGACCCGTACGGCGCCCGTTTCGCGGTGCTCCGCAGCGGCCGCGGAGCGTGACACGCCCGGGAGCGCGGTCCCTTGCCGGGGCGCCGCGCGCGGGGCCATCCTGACGGGGAACGGCCGGTTGACGCGCGTTGATCCTTCGTTGAGGAGCCGTTTATCGGCCTTGGGCAGCGTGTCCCCCATGCCGACGTACAGCATCGAAGACCGAACCGCCCCCCGAACCGCCCCCCGTCCCGCCCGGGACGACGCCGCGGCCTCCTGGCGGGAGACCGCCCTGTGCGCCCAGACGGGGCCGGAGCTGTTCTTCCCGGAGCCGGGCTCCTCGACCCGCGAGGCGAAGTTCCTCTGCGGGATGTGCGAGATCCGCGAGGCGTGCCTGGAGTACGCGCTCGCGCACGACGAGCGGTTCGGCGTGTGGGGCGGGCTCTCGGAGCAGGAGCGGTACGCGCTCAAGCGGCGCGCCGGCCGCCGCTGAGCGCGCCCGTCGTCCGCGGGGCCGCCGGGTGCCGACGGCCCCCGGCCGTCAGCGTTCGGCGCGGGCCGCCATCCGGGCCCTGCGCGCGGCGAGCTTCTCGTCGAACTTCGCCGCCTCCGCGTCCAGACCGCTCATGTACAGGCCCAGCTCCTCCTGCGCCTTGAGGCCCTCCGGGCCGAGCCCGTCGATCTCCAGGACCCTGAGGAACCGCAGCACCGGCTGGAGCACGTCGTCGTGGTGGATGCGGAGGTTGTAGATCTCGCCGATGGCCATCTGGGCCGCGGCCCGCTCGAAGCCGGGCATGCCGTGCCCGGGCATCCGGAAGCCGACCACCACGTCCCTGACCGCGCGCATGGTGAGGTCGGGGGCGAGTTCGAAGGCCGCGCCCAGCAGGTTCCGGTAGAAGACCATGTGCAGGTTCTCGTCGGTCGCGATGCGCGCCAGCATGCGGTCGCACACCGGGTCGCCCGACCGGTGCCCGGTGTTGCGGTGTGAGATCCGCGTCGCCAGCTCCTGGAACGCCACGTACGCCACCGAGTGCAGCGCCGAGTGCCGGTTGTCCGACTCGAAGCCCTCGCTCATGTGGGTCATGCGGAACCGCTCCAGCATGTCCGGGTCCACCGCCCGCGAGGCGAGCAGGTAGTCCCGCATCACGATGCCGTGGCGGCCCTCCTCGGCGGTCCACCGGTGCACCCAGGTGCCCCAGGCGCCGTCCCGGCCGAAGAGGGTGGCGATCTCGTGGTGGTAGCTCGGCAGGTTGTCCTCCGTGAGCAGGTTCACCACCAGGGCGATCCGGCCCACGTCGGACACCTTCGACTGCTGCGGGTCCCAGGGCTCCCCGTCCTCGAAGAGGCCCGGGAAGTTCCGGCCGTCCGACCACGGCACGTACTCGTGCGGCATCCAGTCCTTGGCGGCCTTGAGGTGGCGGTTCAGTTCCTTCTCGACCACCTCTTCCAACGCGTACAGCAGCCGGGCATCGGTCCATTCCGCCGAACTGCCGAGGTGGGGAGAGGCAAGGGTCACGGGTACTCCTGGAAGAACGATCACTACCTACGGGTTCGTAGGTTACGAGACCGTAGGTTAAGGGGGCCGTAAGGCCCCCGCCAAGTCCCCCCTGCCCCTGCCCCCGCCCCCTGTCGCGGGGGGAGGCGGGGCGTCCGCCGGTCAGCGCGCGTCGCGCGGCAGCCGGGCCGGGCCGTG
>JAAXOU010000403.1 GCA_012396115.1 Streptomyces somaliensis DSM 40738
GAGGCGCTTCCGGTACGACCCGACGCGGTCATCCTCGACGGCAAGCACGACTACCTCGAAGGCCCCTGGCGGGTCCGTACGGTGATCAAGGGCGACCGGGGGCGGTCCTAGTCTGGTGCGGCAAGCGGACAACCCCGTACGAACCAGGAGCCGCCGGATGGACCACAGCGGTCACGGCATGACGATGGACCTGCCGCCGTTCACTCTGGAGCGGGGGCTGGCCTACTCCCCGGACACGTTCTTCCTGGTGGGCTCCCTGCTCGCGCTGGCGCTGTACGGCTGGGGCGTGGTGCGGCTGCGCCGGCGCGGCGACGCCTGGCCGGTCGGCCGCGCGGTGTCCTTCACGCTGGGCGTGCTCTCCGTGGTGCTGGTGATGTGCACCGGGCTGAACGACTACGGCATGGTCATGTTCAGCGTCCACATGGTGCAGCACATGGTGATCAGCATGCTGTCGCCGATCCTGCTGCTGCTCGGCGCGCCGGTGACGCTGGCGCTGCGGGCGCTGCCCGTGGCGGGCCGGGGCGGCAGGGGGCCGCGCGAGCTCCTGCTGGCGCTGCTGCACAGCCGGTACACGCGGGTGGTCACGCACCCGGCGTTCACCATCCCGATGTTCATCGCGAGCCTGTACGGGCTGTACTTCACCCCGCTCTTCGACTTCCTCATGGGGTCCACGGCGGGGCACGTCGCGATGATGGTCCACTTCCTCGCGGTCGGCCTGGTCTTCTTCTGGCCGATCATGGGCGTCGACCCCGGACCCCACCGGCCGGGCTACGTGATGCGGATGCTGGAGCTGTTCGCGGGCATGCCGTTCCACGCGTTCTTCGGGATCGCGCTGATGATGGCCTCGGAGCCGATGGTCGGGACGTACGCGCGTCCGCCGGCGTCGCTCGGCGTCGACGCGCTGGCCGACCAGAACGCGGCCGGCGGCATCGCCTGGGCGTTCAGCGAGGTCCCGTCCGTGGTGGTGCTGGTCGCGCTGCTGTACCAGTGGTACCGCTCCGAGCAGCGGGTGGCGAGGCGTTCGGACCGGGCCGCGGACCGGGACGGCGACAAGGAGCTGGCGGCGTACAACGCCTACCTCGCCTCGCTCCAGGCGCGCGGCCGGTAGCGCGGCGCGCCGCTGGCGCCGCCCCGCGCCGGGGGCGACCATGGCAGGGCGGGGCCTCGGCCGGGAGGAGGGCGCGATGTCCGGAGCCGCGAAGACCATGGGGATCCTCACCGTGGGCGCGCTGGTCCTGACGACGGCGTACACGGTGGCGCTGGGAAGCAACGGCTGGCTGTGGTTCGCCTGGCTGGTGCTCGGCCTGGTCACGCTGGGGACGGCGGCCGCGGGCGGCGACTGAGGCCCGGCGGGGCCCTCCGGCGGCGGGGCGGCGGCCGGGTGCGGGGGCGGCCGCGGGCGGGTCCGCCCGGGTGCGGGGGGCGGCGCGGACGCGGGGCGGCTTCGGAGCCGGGGCGCACGGAAGCGCACACGTGCACGACATCGGTACGCCAGCGCACTTCCGCTGATCGTATGAGTAATTCCTCTCGCGCTTTCGACGGACTCCGCGGTGGACACAAAGGTGAGGAGCGGCCCGGAACCGACCGGGGGCCGCCCGCCGGACCGTCCCACGAGGAGGCCGCATGCTGCAGGTCGAGCGTCTGCTCGCGGACTGCCTTCACGACGCGCGCACCGACCCCCCCGGCCCCCTGCCCCCGCTGCCCGACCCCGACGCGTACGCGGCGGCCCGCCGCACCTTCCTCGCCGCCGGGCTGCGGGCCCTGCGCGACGAGCGGCGGCCGGACGGCGGCTGGGTGCAGCTCAACGTCGCCCCCGAGGGGGCGCACGCCTGGCCCGCCCTGTACCGGCGGCTCGCCGACGCCGCCCGCGAGCTGACCGGCTCGGGGGCGGCCGACGACTTCTTCTTCCTCCACAAGCCGCCGGGGCTGCGCGTCCGCTTCCGCGCGCCCGGGCCGGACGGCGCCGCCGCGCTGCGCGAGCGGCTCGTGCCGCTGTTCGACCGGGCGCGGGACGGCTGGGCGCCGCCGGTGCCGGCCGTGTACGAGCCGGAGACGTACCTCTTCGGCGGTGACCGGTCGACGGAGCACGCGCACCGGCTGCACACCGCGGACTCACGGGCGTGGCTGGAGCACCACACGGGGGCGCGTCCGCCGGCGGACTGGCGGGTGTCGCTGACGCTGCTGCGCGCGGTCCTGGACGGGCTGGGCGTCGTCGGCTGGGAGCACCGCGGGGTGTGGCAGGCGGTGCGGGAGGAGACCGGCCGCCGGCTGGCGGGCGGGGGGCACGGGGCGGACCGGGAGCGCGCCGCCGCGGGGATCCGGGCGTACTGGGAGCTGCCGGACCGGGCCCGCCTGGAGGCGCTGCCGGCGGACTGGCGGACCCCGGTCGCCGCGCACCGGGACGCGCTGCGCGCCGCCGCCGAGCGGTGGCGGACCGGCTACTTCGAGTCCGGTGGGGCGCGGATCGGACCGCGCCGGGCCGCCGCGCACTGGGTGGTCTTCCACTGGAACCGGGCGCGCTTCTCCACGGCCCGGCAGGCGCTGCTCACCGAGGCGCTCGCCGACGACGGGAGGGACCCGAGGTGACCGCCGGGACGATCGGCGCCCTCGCGCTGCTGCGCGTCGCGGGCATGCCGTGCACCGCGTGGGCGGAGGCGGGCGACCCCGCG
>JAAXOU010000404.1 GCA_012396115.1 Streptomyces somaliensis DSM 40738
GGCCGGTGCCGGGCGGGCCGCCCCCCGCACCGGCCGCCGCGCCGCGGGCCGGCGCCTCACAGCGGTTTCCTCAGGCTTGTGGCGCCCTCGCGCCAGGCGCCGAGCAGGTGCTCGCCGAGGCGGTCCTCCAGGTGGAGGGTGGCGGCGATGCCGAAGGCCATGTCCGGCGCGAGGTCCGGCTCGTCGGCCAGCAGCCCGCCGACGACGTCCCTGCGGACGATCTGCTCGTGCACCGCGTCGGCGGTCACGTGCTCGGCGTAGAAGTGCTCGGCCGCCGGGCCCGCACCGGTGCGGCGCATGGCCTCGGCGAGCCGGCGGGACCCGGGCGAGGAGGTCACCTCGACGGTGGCGAAGTGCCCCACCAGGGCGCCCCGGTGCGCCCGGTGCAGTCCGAGGAGCGACATGAGGGTGACGTTCGCCAGCATCTCGGCGGGGGCGTGGTCGAGGTAGCGGCCGTAGCGGGTGTCGAGCCCCAGGTCGGTCATCAGGTCGGCGAAGAGCCGCGCGTGGACCCGCTCGGGCCGGCCGCCCCCGAACTCGTCGTACTCGACCGCCACGAACGCCGCCTTGGCCCTGCCGTGCAGCCGGGGGATGACCCAGGCGTGCGGGTCGGCCTCCTTCAGGTGGTAGAGGGACCGCTGGGCGGCGTACTCCCTCAGCTGCCACAGCTCCCCCTCGTCCCTGAGGAAGTGCGAGACGCCGTCGCCGTCGACGGGCTCCACGAGCAGTTCGTCGAGCGCGTCGTGCACGTCGGGCCGGCCTTCGGTCCGGGCGCGCAGCTCGTCGAGGAAGCGCTCCTCCACCGCCCGGCGCAGCGCGAGCAGCCCCGGGTCCCACTCCCAGGCCGGGTCGACTCCGCGGAAACCCCGGTAGTGCAGCTCGTAGCAGAGGTAGAGGGCCAGCTGGAGGTCGTCGCCCAGGGGGTCGGCGGCGCGTACGGACCCGGGGCCGGGCACCGGGCCTCCCACCGGGCCGCGCAGGGCGGCCAGCACCCCCTCGGACACCTCTCCGCGCGCGGGCGGCAGCTCGCCCCCGAGGGCGTCGCCCGCCGGGGGGATCCGGTCCTCCATGGTCACCTCTTCGTACGTCGGCGGTGGCTGGTGTCGCACCAGGGGTAGGTGCGGCTGCGGCGGCAGGTGCACAGCGCCACGGCGAACCGATCGGACCGCACGACGGTCCCGTCGTCCAGGACGACCTCGACCGGGCCGTCGAGCAGCACCGGGCCCTCCCGGGTCAGCGTGACGCGGCGGGGCCCGGCGGCCGGGCGCTCCTCAGGGTCGGTGGGCACGGACGATCACCAGCTCTTCCTTCTCCTGGCCGGGGGCGATCAGGCCCCGGCGCTCCAGCCAGTCGGAACGCGAACGCAGTACGGGGCCGAAGGGCACGGAGCTGCGCCGGACGACGGCGGCTCTCAACCCCGCCCGTTCCAGCCGTTCGATGGTGGGCGCGACACCGCTCAGCGTCGAGTGCACCAGCAGCAGGACCCCCGAGGGCCGCAGCAGGTCGGCCGCGCCGTCGCAGACCCGGTCGAGCACCGCCCGGCCGTCGTGGCCCGCGTCCCAGGCGACCGCGGCACCCCGCCGGGGCGGCCGCTTGCGCGGGGAGGGGACGTACGGCGGGTTGCACACGATCAGGTCGAAGCGGCGGCCCGCGGCGGGCTCCAGCAGGTCGCCGTGGAGGACCCGGACCCGCTGCCGGGCGAGGGCCGCGTGCAGCCGGGCCGTGACCACGGCGCGCCACGAGCGGTCGACCGCGGTCACCCGGGCGCCGCGCCGCGCGGCCGCGAGGGCGAGGGCCCCGCTCCCGGTGCCCACGTCGAGCACCTCCGCGCCGGGCGGCAGGTCCTCCCGCTCGATGGCGTCCCGGAGGAGGAACGTGTCGGACTGCGGCGCGTAGACCCCCGGGGCGAGGAGCAGTGCCCCGGCGCCCCGACCGGTGTCCAGCAGGCTCGGCATACCGGCTCCCTGGAAGGTCGTGCCGGCGGCCCGTTGCCGCCCGGCGTTCTTGCCCCCGGGTGCCCGCCGAAGTCGTTTTCATCCGTTCCGGACGCGGGTACGGGCGCGGCCCACGGCCGCGGGACGGACGCCCCGGGCGTGCCCGGGCGGGGAGGGGGCAGAAGGGGGCCATGACGGTATCGAAGAGAAGCGTCCTGGTCCTCGACTGCTCCGAGCCCGAGGCGCTGGCGGAGTTCTACGCAGGCCTGCTCGGTGCCGATGTGCGGCGCGGCGTCGACCCCGACTTCGTGGAGGTCGCCGGCCACGACGGCGTGCACCTGGCGATCCGGCGGGACCACGGGTACGCGCCGCCCAGCTGGCCCCGCCCGGACGACTCGCAGCAGGCCCACCTCCACATCCTGCTCGCGGCGGCCGACATGGACGAGGCGGAACGGGAGGCGGTCGCCCTGGGGGCGCGGCCGGTGGACACGAAGGAGAACTCGGGCCCCCGCGACGTGCGTGTCTACGCCGACCCGGCGGGGCACTCCTTCGCCCTCGTGGCGCAGGAGGGGCGCTCCGCGCCCTGACGAGGCGGTGCGCCGGCGCCCGGAGCCCCCCGGCCCACCCGGGCTCCCGGCTGGCCGGGGCGCGCCTCCCCGACCCGCCGCCGGGAGTCTCCGGAGGCTCGGCGCCCGGCGGTCCCGGACGTCGCCGAGCACTACCGCCGCCGCT
>JAAXOU010000405.1 GCA_012396115.1 Streptomyces somaliensis DSM 40738
GTTCGCCGCGTGCCGCGGGCGGCGGGTGCCCCTGCCCGGTCCGGGGCGGGGGCGCCGCGTGGCGGGGCCGGCGCGGCGGGGGTCCGCCCGCGTCGGCCGCGCCGGGGGTCCGGCCGTGGGCCGGGTACGGGGCGGGGGGCCCCGCCGGCGCCGCCGCGGCGGCCGGTGCGGCACCGGTCGTCGTGGCACCGGTCGTCGTGGCGGCCGTGCCGCCGGACGCGGCGGGCCGGTGCGCGGCGGCCGGGTCGGCGCCGAGGAGTTCCTGCGGGATGACCAGGACGGCCTGCACGCCGCCGTAGATGTTGGACCGGAGGCGTACCGCGATGCCGTGCCGGCGGGCCAGGGCGGAGACGACGTACAGGCCGATCCGGCCGTCCTGGAGCAGGTGCGCCACGTTGACCTGGTCGGGGTCGCAGAGCAGCGCGTTCATCTTCTCCTGCTCGGCGAACGGCATGCCCAGGCCCCGGTCCTCGACCTCGACGGCGAGCCCGGCCGTGACGTACTGGGCGCGGAGCAGGACAGTGGTGTGCGGGGCGGAGAACAGCGTGGCGTTCTCGACGAGTTCGGCCAGGAGGTGGATGACGTCGGCGACGGCGTGGCCGCGCAGGGTGCCGTCGATGGGCGGCACCAGCTTGACGCGGGGGTACTGCTCGACCTCGGCGATGGAGGAGCGCAGGACCTCGGTCATGGTGACCGGGTGGGACCACTGGCGCCGCGAGACGGCTCCGCCGAGGACGGCGAGGTTCTCGGCGTGGCGGCGGACCCGGGTCGCGAGGTGGTCGACGTGGAAGAGGCCCTTGAGCAGCTCGGGGTCCTCCACCGCGTTCTCCAGCTCGTCGAGGAGCTGGATCTCGCGGTGGACCAGGGACTGCAGGCGCCGGGCCAGGTTGACGAAGACCTCGACCTTCTGTTCGTGGCCGACGCGGCTGGAGAGGCGGGAGGCCTGGACGGCGGTCGCGACGGCGGTCTCGTGGGCGCGGCCGAGTTCGTGGGCGAGCAGGCCGAAGTCGTCGCCCTCCGGGACGGGCGGTGGGGGCTGCCGGACCGGCGGCCGCTCGCCGCGGCGCAACTGCTCCACGACGCCGTGCAGTTCGTCCTGGCGGCGCGCGGTGGCGCGGCGCAGCGCGTTGCAGCGCTCCAGCACGGACCGGGCGGCGCGGTCGGCGCCGAGCGCCGCGGCGGCCACGGCCGCCCCGGCGAGGGCGGCGGCGCAGCCCAGGACCGCCCAGAGCGCGGTGGTCGGCCGGGCCCCGGTGGAGTGCAGCGTGAACAGGACCGCGACGGTGCCGCCGAGTGCCGCCGCGACGGCGGGCGGCACGCAGACGCACAGGAGCCGCGGGCGTATGCGGGCTTCCGGGAGGAGCCGCGCGGGGCGCGGCCCGCCGTGGTGCGGCAGGGGGCGGGTGCCCGGCCGGCCGTGCCGCCCGCCGCCGTCACGGCGGCCGGGCCGCGCGAGGAGTGCGCGAAGTGGAGACATCAGTGTCCTTGGTACGTGGGTCCCAGGGAATCGGCATGTTTCGGCACCGAACGGGTGAGTGGCGTCGGATGGAGGGGTGGGCCGCTCGACCGGCGAACTCATCGTTGATGGCCGGACACACACAGTAGTCGCCAACCGTTCACGTGCAATGGGTTGTTGTCGAACTTGCCCGGTGGGCATCCCGCTCCGGTGTGAGGGGTCGCACGGGCGCCCGATACCGCCGGGCGCGTCTCGAGCACCCCGCCGGCGGTGCCCGGTCGCGATCCCGCTGGGGGCCGCTGCCGCCGGGGGCGGGCCGGGAGGGCGCGGTGGCCCGGGGCGCCGCCGCCGGTCCCGGCGTTCCCCGGGGGGCTCGGCCCCTCCCCCGCGGGCGGACGGTACGACGGCCGGGCGCGCACGGGGCGGGGCGGCGGGCGCCGTCCGGGATACTGTCGCGCGCGGGGAGCGGGAGGACGGGCGGATGACACCATGAGGGTGCGGCTGGACGCGGGCGAGCGGCGTGAGGAGCTGCTGCGGGCGACCATCGCCCAGATCGAGGCGCGCGGCACGGCGGCGGTGCGGGTCGCGGACGTGGCGGCGGCGCTCGGGGTGAGCGGGGCGCTGGTCCTGTACCACTTCTCCACGAAGGAGCGGCTGGTCGCGGCGGCGTTCGCCTACGCGGCGGAGGGCGACCTGGCGGAGCTGAGCCGCATCCTGGGCCGGCGGGCCCCGGCGGCGCGGCGGCTGCGGGCGGCCGTGCGCTGGTACCTGCCGAGCGGGCAGATGCAGGGGTGGCGGCTGTGGACCGAGTGCTGGGCGGCCGCGCCCCGGGAGCGGCCGCTGCGGGAGGTCGCGACACGGCTCGACCGGCAGTGGCGGACCGCGCTGGCGGAGGTGTTCGCGCAGGGCGCGGCGGCGGGCGAGTTCCGGTGCCCGGACCCGCAGGGCGCGGCCGGAAGGCTGGCGGCGCTCCTGGACGGGCTGGGCGTGCGGCGGATGGTGTACCCGGGGGCGCTGAGCCGTACGACGATGCTGCGTTGGGCGGACGAGGCCCTGGAGCGGGAACTGGGCGGATCCGGGTAGGGCGCCGGCATCCGCTCGAACAGGTCGATGGAGACGCCCGGGTCGCCGGCGGCCTCGGACTTCAGCAGCGCGTCGGCGGCGTAGATGCCGGCCGGGCCGGCGCCGACGACGGCGACCCGCAGGGGGC
>JAAXOU010000406.1 GCA_012396115.1 Streptomyces somaliensis DSM 40738
CGGGCACGGGTCCCGCGGTGCTGTACGCGGGGCGCGAACGACTCGACCTCCAGCGCTGCGCCCTGGGCGAGCCGCCCCTCGTCGACGGGGCGGTGCTGGCGCTGCAGGTCCCCGCGGACGACGCGGCCGTCCCCGACGGGGCGGTCGCGCGGCTGCACGTGGTGGCGGGGCCGGACGCGGGCGGGGTGCACCTGCTGCACCCCGGGCACGTCCGCGTCGGCCGCTCCGCCGACGCCGACGTACCGCTGGACGACCCCGACGTGTCACGGCTCCACTGCGAGCTCACGGTCGGCGGGGACGGCCGCGTGACCGTCGCCGACCCCGGGTCGACGAACGGGACGGCGCTGGAGGGCCGCCCGGTCGGCCCCCGGCCGGTCCCCCTGTCCCCCGGGGCGCTGCTCAGGATCGGCGAGTCGGCCCTGCGCCTCTCCGCCGGCGCGGACGCCGCCCCCCTGCCCACCGCCCCGGACGGGGAGGGCCGGGTCCGCGTCGTGCGCCCGGCCGCCGCCCCCGCGGAGGGCGGCGCGGGAACGGACGGGCGGACGGGGCCGTACGCCTCCGCCGCGGGCCGGAGCGGGGCGGCCTCCCCCGCCGGCACCGGCCGCCGGAGCAGGTAGACGCCCGCCGCCGACACCAGGGCGCTCATGCTCGCGATGAACACCAGCCCGGCGCCCTCCAGGCCGATCGGCCCGGACAGCAGCCCCACCCCGATGACCGGTACGGAGATCCCCGCGTAGGCCACCACGAACAGCGACGAGATCACGGCCGCGCGCCGGTCGGCACCGGACGCCCCGGCGACCGCGGACAGCGCCCCGCGGAACGCCAGGCCCTGCCCGCTCCCGCCGACGACCGCGCTCAGCACCACCAGCGGCAGCAGGTCCCACCACAGCGCCCCCGCCAGCAGTACCAGCCCGGCCAGGAGCGCGGCGCAGCCCAGCGGCAGTGACCGGCCCACGCCGAGCCGGCCGACGGCCAGCTGCCCGGCGGTCGAGGCGAAGAAGGCGAGCGCGACGACCAGCCCGCTCACCGCGCGGTTGTGCACGTCCAGGGACTGGGCGAGGAAGGACGGGCTGACGGAGGTGAACACCCCGAACAGGGCGAACCCCACGAAGGCCGCGGTCGCCGCCGGGGCGAAGACCGCCCGCACCCGCGGGGGCAGCCCCGGGCGCTGCGGCCGCACGGTGCTCAGCGGGCGCCGCTCCCGGACGGTCTCCGGGAGCCGGAGCAGGACGACGGCCGAGCAGGCCACCAGGGCGAGGTGCACGGCGAACGGCAGGTGCAGCGGACGGTCGGCGTACTGCGCGAGGACGCCGGCGAGCAGCGGACCGCAGCCCAGCCCGCCCATGTTCACCGCGGTCGCCACGAACGTGGCCCGCGAGGCGCCGCCGGGCGGCGCCAACTCCATCACGTACGCCGTGGCGGCCCCGGTGAACAGGCCCGCGGACAGGCCCGACAGCAACCGCCCCGCGTACAGCCAGCCCAGCGCGGTGGCCCCCAGGAAGCAGGCGGCGCTCGCGGCCGCGAACCCCAGCCCCCACCACAGCACCGGACGCCTGCCCACCCCGTCCGAGGCGTTGCCCGCCAGCAGCAGCGCCCCGACGACCCCGAGCGCGTAGACGGCGTAGACGACGGTGACCGTGAGTTCGGCGAAGCCGAACTCCTCCTGGTAGAGGCCGTAGAGAGGGGTCGGCAGCGTCGTGCCGGCCATGCACACGGCGAAGACCGCCCCGCCGAGCAGGCACGGGCGCCAACTCCGGAAACCACCGTTCATACCGGCGACGGTAACCCCGGCCGCGGCCCGCGGCCCGGCGTGCCGCGCCGTCGTCCCCGTGCCCGCCGTCCCGGCCGGGCCCCGTCCCGCCGTGCGGCGGGGGTCAGGTGCCGGACCCCGTGGAGGCGGCTCTGACCAGGCCGTCCAGCCATGCCTGATGGCCGTTGAGCATCGGGTTGGGGACCTGGCGGGCCAGTTCCGCGGCGGGCCGGCCGGTCTGCGTCTCCTGGGTGAGGACGCGGACCCGGCCGCCGGGCAGGTCCTCCACCAGCCAGGCGTGCAGCACGTCGAGCCGCTCCCCGGGCGGGCCGTCCTGGTGGGCGGCCCAGGACAGGCGGCCCGGCGTCCCCTCCGCCGGGGCCTGGAACTGCACGACGCGGGCGTGCTGGGTGCGTACGGACGGGAAGCCGACGGGGTCGAAGGTGAAGGCGGTGCCGTCGCTCAGGACGGGGCCGCCGCCCTCCGGGAAGGAGATGCCGGTGATGTTGTCGTAGTACGACTCCCAGGTGGAGGTGTCGGTCAGGTAGCGCCAGACGCGGGCGGCGGTGAGGCCCCGGACGATCACCTCGTTGGAGACGAAGTTGTCGCCGGTTCCGGGCAGGTGCTCCTCGGGCCAGTCGATGGCGTTCTGGACGGTCATGAGGGGGGGTTCTCCTTTCGTGGGCCGGGGCCGGGCCGGCGGTGCCGGGCGGGGCGGGCTCCCGTGGACGGGCGCGGTCCTCACCCGGTCACCGGTACCCGCGCCGGGTCCCCTGCCGGGCGCTGTCACCCGGACGTCGGCACGCACCCGGGTCGCGCGCGTCCGCCGGCCGGGAGGCGGCCCGCGGGCCGTCGGTGCGGAGTGGCGGACCACGGCGGAGCCGTGCCGGCGGCGGCGGTGCGGGG
>JAAXOU010000407.1 GCA_012396115.1 Streptomyces somaliensis DSM 40738
GGCGGCGGACGCGCCGGCCGCGCTGCCGCCCCCGGGGGCGCGGGCCGCCCGGAACCGGTCCAGCTCCGTCTCGGCGGTGCGCCGCAGGAACGCCTCCTTGGCGGCCCGCACGTCCTCGTCGAGCCGCTCGCGCCCCGCGCCGGCCGCCCGGCCGCCGTGCTCGCTCTCCACCACGTCCACCGTCAGGGAGGCGGGCAGCCGTTCGTGGACCGAGCGCCGCTCCCGGACGTCGCCCGCCAGTACGACCACGTCGACGCCGAGTTCCGGCACGGCGTCCGCGATCGCGTCGGCGACCCGCTGGGCGTTCTCCTCCCAGGTGTTCTCCACGCTGAGCTGGAAGTGCCGCTCGTCCCAGGCGCCGTTCGACGTGCGGCGCAGCGGCCAGTCGCGGCCCTGCACCTGCCCGGCCGGCACCGCCCCGATGGGGTTGCGCAGCTCCAGGTCGGCGCCGACCCGGTCGATGTAGGCGACCAGGCAGACGGGCTCCTGCGCCGCCAGGTCCAGCAGCGGCCCGAGCCGGGGCAGCGCCGACCAGAACACCTGGGAGGGCGCGAGCGGCCGCACGGCCAGCGACGGGGCGAGGACGACCTCGCCGTGCGCGGCGAACACCGCGCGCCCGGCCTCGCCCGCGGGACGCGGCCAGTTGGACAGCTCCTCGTGGACGGCGCGCACGGTGGCCTCGTCGCAGCCCTGCGCGGCGAGGTCCTCGCAGGCGTTGCGCGCCATGAGGCCCTGCCGTTCCTTGGCGGACTCGTCCATCCGCGACGTATCGAGGTACACGCTGGCCCAAGGGCCCGGACGGTCGTAGAGGCCGGTCAGAAAAGCGAGTTGCATGGCTCCCTCCCGGAAGGCCGGAATGTCCGTTCCGCGCGAGTACCCGTGTGCCCGGACGCCACACGGGCGCGCCGGTTCCCCGTCCGGCGCGCCTCCTCTCCGGTCCGGTGCCGGCGGACCCGCATACGGGCGCGCGGGTGGTCAGGCGGCCCGGTCGCCGGCCTTGCGGAACACCTCGGTGAACGCCGAGCAGAACGCCGGCAGGTCGTCCGGCCTGCGGCTGGTGACCAGCATGTTGGGCCCGCCGTCGCAGACGACGACCTCCTCGTCGACCCATTCGCCGCCCGCGTTGCGGACGTCCGTCCTCAGGCTCGGCCAGGAGGTGAGCCGCCGTCCGCGCAGGACGTCCGCCTCGACCAGGGTCCACGACGCGTGGCAGATCGCCGCGACCGGCTTGCCGACCTCGAAGAAGCCGCGGACCAGGGCGACGGCCCTCTCGTCCGTGCGGAGCGCGTCGGGGTTGGCGACGCCGCCCGGCAGGACCAGCGCGTCGTACGCGTCCGGCGACACCTCGTCGACCGTCCGGTCGACGGGGAACGTGTCGGCCCTGTCGAGGTGGTTGAAGGCCCGGACCCGTCCGGGCTCCGTCGAGACGAGTTCGGGGGAGCCCCCGGCGTCGGTCACGGCCTGCCACGGCCGGGTGAGTTCCACCTGCTCGACGCCCTCGGGCGCCACGAGAAACGCTACGCGCACGGCTGTCCCCTTCCTCTCGTTCCGGTCGTCCGTCGTCCCCGTCGTTCCCCTCGTCCCCGTCGTCCCCGTAGGCCTTGCGTGCCTCACGCGGTCTCGGTGTTCGGCTCCGCCCTGCTGATGTCCGCGAGCGCCGACTCCGGGTCCTGGGAGATCGCCAGGTCCCCGAGGCTGACCACGCCGAGCGGCCGTCCGTCCTCGACCACCGGCAGCCGCCGTACGGCGTGCCGCCGCATCAGCCGTACGGCGGTCGCCACCTCGTCGTCGGGTCCCACGCACACGGGGTCCGGGGTGCACACCGTCTCGGCGTTCACCGTCAGCGGGTCGGCACCCTCGGCGACCGCCCGTACGGTGATGTCCCGGTCCGTCACCACCCCGACGAGCAGGTCCCCGTCGGCGACGAGCACGTCGCCGATGTCCTGCGCCCGCATCAGCTGGGCCGCCTCGACCAGCGAGGCGTCGGGGCGGACGGCGGCGGCGCCCGCCGTCATGACCTCTCTCACGAGCTGTGCCACGGCCGTCGTCACTCCCTTCCGTCATCCCCGGGTCACCTGCGGTGCAGGGCGACCGCCACGTCCTGCACGCTGCGGTACGTCCGGTCGCCGGGCAGGCCCTCCACCCGTTCCGTGAGCGGGTCGGGCGCGTGCCGCTCCCGCAGGACGCGCAGCAGGTCCCCCCGGTGCGCCGGGAACGGGGTGCGGGCGAGGTGCCGGGCCAGTTCCAGCCGCAGCGCCTCGAACGTGTCGCCGGGCACGCGCCCGCGAGCCAGGTCCGGGTCGTCGTCGGCCACCGGCTCGGGGTCGTGCCACTCCTCCGTGCGGGTGGGGTGGCCGGACCGGAGCAGCCCTTCGAGTTGGTGCTTCATCGCGTCGTCGTGACGCCGGCTGAGCCGGTCGCTGCCTCGCTGCATGACGCCCTCCCAGGTGCCGGGTGTGTCGGTCGCCGGGCGGGTACCCGGCGCGGCCACCGCAAACCCCGGCGGCCGGTGCCCGGCGGGGTTTGCGCACGAGGGGGAGGGGGACCCGCCGCTGCGGCCGCCCCGTGCCCCGGCGGGCGGGGCGGTGGGGCGGCCGGCGCCCCGGAGCACCGGGGACGGGCAC
>JAAXOU010000408.1 GCA_012396115.1 Streptomyces somaliensis DSM 40738
CGTCGACTACACGCACCCCCGCCGGGCCGCCGCGCCCCCGCCCGCGCCCCCGGCCGGTCCGCCGGGCGACCCCGCGGCCCCGGTCGCGGGCGACGCCGCCGGCTGGTCCATGGAGGAGCGCCTCTACAACCAGGTCTGGGGCATGTTCGAGGACCTGGCCCGGGCCACCGCCGCCTACCGCGGCGCCGTCGACTTCGCCGAGTCCCGGATGCTGCAGGAGCTGGACGGCGTCCTGTCCGACCCGCGGAGCCGCCTCGGCACCGCGGGCGACACCGCCCGCGCCGAGGCCCGCGCCAGGTGCCGGGAGCTCACCGACCGGGCGCGGGAGGCACTCGACCGCGACCTGGCCCAGCTGACCGCCGAGTCCGAGGTCGTCGAGCCCGCGCTCCCGCCCGCCTTCGCCCGCTGGGACCATCCCGTGTGGCACGCCTACCGCGCCCCTCAGGAGGCCCCGATGGCACTGCGCCTCGGCGACCTCCACCTCCCCGAGCGGCCCGGGCTGCGCATCCCGATGCTGATCAGGCTGCCGCTGGAGCGCGGCCTGTGGGTGGACAGCGGCCGCGGCGGCTCCGAGCACGCCCTCCTCGTGGACGAGGACCGGCTGCACCGCCTCGCCCTGGACGCGGCCGTCGCGCACGCCGCGCGCCTCCTCGCGATCCACCCGCCGGGCGACCTCACCGTCCAGGTGATCGACCCGACCGGTTCGGGCGCCGCCGCGTTCGCCCCCCTCACCGCCGCGGGGGTGCTGGCCGAGCCCCCCGCCACGGGGGCCGGGGGAGTGGAACCGGTCCTGGCACGGCTCACCCGGCGGGTGGACCTGGTGCAGATGGCGCTGCGCGGCGGCGCCGGCACGGACGCGCTCCCGCCGGACCTGGACACGGCCGGGCAACTGCTCGTCGTCAACGACTTCCCGCACGGCTTCGACGACCGGGCCGTCACCCGGCTGCGGTACCTCGCGGAGGAGGGGCCGGCCGTGGGCGTCCACCTGATGATGGTCGCCGACCGCGAGGACGCCGGTGCGTACGGACCGGTGCTGGACCCGCTGTGGCGCTCGCTGCTGCGCGTCACCCCGGTGCCCGACGACCACCTGGTGGACCCGTGGGTGGGCCACGCCTGGACGTACGAGCCGCCGTCGGTGCCGGAGGGGAGCGAGGTGCTGCACCGGGTCCTCGCCGGCGTCGCGGAGGCCCGACGCGTCCGGCGCCGCTGACCGCCCCGGCCGGTCCGCCGCGACCGGATCGGTCCGGCCGGACCAGCCCGGTCCGGGTCCGGCGGGGCCGGGTGTGACCCCGCCGACCAGGGCTTCCGCCCCTCTCCTACGGTCCCTTTACCATTCCTTGGTCTTTCGCGTAAGGTTTCTTTACGCGGAGGGGAGTACTCCCACACAGCGGCGCGCCCGTCAGTACGGACCGGCCGGACGGAGGTCCGGTCCCGGGACGCCGGCCCCGCCGCCCGGACCCCGGGCGGCGCCCGGGCGGAAGAGACCTCCGGCAGCGACGACACTGATCCGTAGCCGTACGAAGCCGGAGGCAGCATGGACGTTTCGATGACCTTGTGGGTGGTGACCGTTCTCGGTCTCGTCACCCTGATCGCGGTCGACTTCCTCATCGGGCGCAAGCCCCACGACGTGTCGGTCAGGGAGGCCGGGATCTGGACGGCCGTCTGGATCGTCCTCGCCGTGCTGTTCGGCCTGGGCCTCCTCCTCTTCGGCGACCGGCAGGCGTCCGGGGAGTTCTTCGCCGGCTTCGTCACCGAGAAGTCGCTGAGCGTCGACAACCTCTTCGTCTTCGTCCTCATCATGGCGAAGTTCTCCGTGCCGTCCCACCTCCAGCAGCGGGTGCTGCTCGTCGGCGTGCTCATCGCGCTCGTCCTGCGGGCGGTGTTCATCGCCGCGGGCGCCGCGATCATCGCCAGCTTCTCGTGGGTCTTCTACATCTTCGGCGCGTTCCTGATCTACACCGCCTGGAAGCTGATCAAGGAGGCCTCCTCCGACGAGCCCGAGGAGGAGTACGAGGAGAACCGCCTCCTGAAGGCGGTGGAGAGGCGCTTCGGCGTCGCCGACCGCTACCACGGCACGAAGCTGTCCATCCGGGTCGCCGGCAAGCGGGTGCTGACCCCGCTGATGGTGGTCATGCTCGCCATCGGCACCACGGACGTGCTGTTCGCGCTGGACTCGATCCCGGCGATCTTCGGCCTGACCCAGGACCCGTACATCGTCTTCACCGCGAACGCCTTCGCCCTGATGGGACTGCGGCAGCTGTACTTCCTCATCGGCGGCCTGCTCGAGAAGCTGGTCCACCTCAGCTACGGCCTCTCGGTCATCCTGGGCTTCATCGGCGTGAAGCTCGTGCTGCACGCCCTGCACGAGTCCGGGGTGCACGTCCCCGAGATATCCATCCCGTTCTCGCTGGCCGTCATCTGCGGCGTCCTCGCCGTCACCACGGTCACCAGCCTCGTCGCCTCCCGCCGGCGGACCGCCGACCGGGCGGGGACCGGGCCGGGGGCCTGACGCCGCCGGGCGCGGAGGGGCGCGGACGGAGCGCGGGCCGCGGGTCCTTCGAGGACGCGGCCCGCGCGAGTCCACGGGCGAGCGCCCAGGGGCGGACGCCCCGCC
>JAAXOU010000409.1 GCA_012396115.1 Streptomyces somaliensis DSM 40738
CCGGAGCCCGCGCGGGCGGCGCGGGCGGCGCGGGGTCCGTCAGGCCGCGGGGGCCAGTTCGGCCAGGCCGAACAGGAGCGCGTAGCCGCGGGGCAGGCCGGCGAGGATCCGCCGGGTGAGGGGGTCGCCCGCCGTGTCGGCGACGACGGTCAGGACCGTGGAGGCGGCCCAGCGGGCCTCGGCGTCGGTGAGCGGGGCGAGGGCGCGGGCGACGCGGTCGACGAACCCGGGCGCGGTGACGGGTTCGGTGACCGGGACCTGGGCGGCGAGCAGGGCGCCGGCCTCGGCGGGCAGGGCCCGCACCAGTTCGCAGCGCTCGTCGCCGACGACCTGGCCGCCCAGCACCGTCAGCACGGCCCGCAGGACGCGCTCGGCCTCCGCGTCGGAGTCGTAGCGGCCGGCGGTGCGGATGCGGTCCACGAGTTCCTGCCACGTCATGCTGGAAAGCCTTTCCTCCCCGGTCGCGCCCGCGGGCGACCGCGTGTCGTCGGTGGTGGTCAGGCCGCCCGCGGGCGGCCGAAGAGAAGGTCGTACCCCGGAGGGAGCTGGAGCAGGACGCGGCGCATGAGGTCCTCGCCCGCCGCGTCGGCGACGACGCTCAGCACGGCGCCGACGTCCCACTTGGCGGTCTCCTCGGTGGCTCCCTCGATCCACGCCGCGGTGGCGCGGGTGAACCGCTCCGGGGAGAGGGGCTCGGCGGCCTGGAGGGGGTTGAGGAGGATCACCTCGAAGGTCTCCGGAAGCGTGGCGGCCAGCTCGGCCCGTACCTCCCCGACCAGGTGCGCGCCGAGCAGCGCCAGGACGACCCTGGCGGCGCGCTCCGCCTCGTGCGGCGAGGCGTACTCGCCGCGTTCCCGGACGGCCTCCAGGAACGACTCCCATCTCATCCGCATCGCACGCCCCTTCCGGCCCGCGGACGGGGAGCGGGGTCCCGCTTCCCCGTCCGCACGGTGAGCGGACTCCGGTCAGCCGCCGATTTCCCTGCGCGAGCCCTCGCCGGCGGCGCTGATGGCGACCTTGCGCGGCTTGGCGCGTTCGGCGATCGGGATCCGCAGGGTCAGCACACCCGCGTCGTAGTCGCCCTTGATGTTCTCCACGTCGAGGGTGTCGGCCAGCATCAGCTGGCGGGAGAAGACGCCCAGGGGACGCTCGGAGAGTTCCATCTGCACGTTCTCGGTCTTCGCCTGCGGCCTGCGCTCGGCCTTCACCGTCAGCATGTTCCGCTCGACGTCGACGTCGATGGCGTCCGGGTCCACGCCGGGCAGGTCCAGGGCGATCACGTACTCGTCGCCCTCGCGGTACGCGTCCATCGGCATCGCCGTGGGCCGCGTCCACGTGCCGGACGTGCCGAGGAACCTCTGGGCGATCCGGTCGATCTCCTGGAACGGATCGGTGCGCATCAACATCCTGAAACACCTCCACTGGCTCGGACAATCCATGCCAATGCGTCCACCTGCCTCCCGTTGTAACATGTCATCGAAACGATGACAACCTCTACCGTCGTCAGGACGACGACTTTCCGTCCCGTGGAGGAGGCTCCGTGAGCGAAGCCGAGCAGCCGACGCCGCACGCACCGGCCCCCGACTCCTTCGTCGCCGCCGCGGCCGCGCTGAGCACGATCGACGAGGCGATCCGCGCGGCGCACGACACCCCGGTGGACGGGGGGCGGACCGGCCCGGGATCCCCGTCGCCGGGGACGCAGGACGCCCTCGCGGCGCTGTTGCTGCTCAGGGAGGTGCGGCGACGGCTGGCGGACTGGGAGCCCGCGCTCATCGAGACGGCCCGCACGGCCGGTGCCAGCTGGGCCGACCTCGCCGGCCCGCTCGGCGTGGCCAGCCGGCAGGCGGCGGAGCGCCGGTACCTGCGCCTGCGGCCGGACGGCGACCGCGGCGCGACGGGCGACCAGCGGGTCAAGGCGACCCGCGACCGGCGGGCCGCCGACCGGTCGGTGAGCGCGTGGGCCCGGAGCAACGCCGCGGACCTGCGGCAGCTCGCCGGGCAGATCACGGCGCTCGACGACCTCGCCCGGCAGGCCCGGTCACCGATCGGCCGGCTCGCCGAGGCCCTCGCCGACGACGACGCGGCCGGCCTCGTCGGCCCGCTCTCCGACGCCGTCCCGCACCTGCGGGGCCGGTACCCGGAGCTGGCCGCGCGGGTCGAGGACGTGGCGCGGCGGACGGACGAGCTGCGCCGGGCCAGCGACCACGACCGGCGCTGCCTGGGCTGACGGCCCGGGGAGCGGCCGACGCGGACCGGGCCGGGGAAGGACAGCACCCACATCGACCGCTGCGAGGTGAGGACGGTGACGACGGAACGGGACGCGGACGGCGCCCGGCACGACCCCTACGCGGTGCTGGGGGTGGCGCCCACGGCGTCGGCCGAGCAGATCACCTCCGCCTACCGGCGGCTCGTGCGCGCACTGCACCCCGACGGCTCCCCCGGCCGGGACGAGACCGGACGCCGGGCGGCCGCCGGCCGGTTCGCCGCGGTGGTCGCCGCGTACGGGGTGCTGCGCGACCCGGCGCGGCGCGCGGCGTACGACGCCGGCCGCCGCGCGCACGACGG